>JACPRY010000174.1 GCA_016193565.1 Armatimonadota bacterium | reverse complement strand
CCACACGATCACGGCGAGCAGGGGACCCCACCACGCGAGCAGCCCCACGAACAGCACCCTGATGAACCGCTGCAAGGTCGGTCGCGTGTGTTCCGCAGGCGGGGCTTGATCCGCGATGACCGTGGGCGACTGATCGCCGGTGCCTATTTGCGGAATGGCAAAGATCTCCGGCCGGTATCGGGCACCGATAAATCCGACCGCGCCGGCGGCAATGACGATGGCGGGGAACGGGATTTTGAAGAAGAAGATGGCGGCGAACGCGGCGGCCGCGATCCCCACCATCGTGCGGTTCTTCAGGGCCCGGCGGCCGATTCGAATCACCGCCGCGGCCACGATGGCAATGACGGCCGCCCGCAGCCCGTAGAAGATCGCCGCAACCCACGGCACCGCGCCGTGCACCGCGTAGGTCCAGGAGAGCAGCAGCAAGACGAAGTAGGCCGGCAGGACAAAGAACACCCCTGCGATGATCCCACCAATCGTGCGGTGCAGCAGCCAGCCGACGTAGATCGCGAGCTGGGTGGCCTCCGGGCCCGGAAGCAGCATGGAGTAGTTGAGCGCGTGGAGGAACCGCTCGTCGCTGATCCACCGGCGCCGGTCGACCAGCTCCTGATGCATGATCGCGATCTGGCCGGTCGGCCCCCCGAAGTTGATGAAGCCGAGCTTCAACCAGAACCGAAAGGCTTCCCAGAAACTGATGACCTGTGGAGGTGCGGCCGCAGCTGGATAGCCCATTTGGGTCATCGATTTCTTCGCGGGGGAGAGGCTACCTTGAGGAGGCACCGGCCGCGTGCCAGGCACGCCGGCATGGGGCTGGCTTCGCCGTTGCCCATGGCAGGATGGCGTTCGACGAGGGAATAATAAGGAGGCGGGCAGCGTTCTCATCGGATGCGCTGGTTACCGAGTCGGAGGGATCTGCTGAAATGGGCAAGCCCATGCACGTGAAGGAACAGGATTTTGAGACCCAGGTCCTCAAGGCAAACACGCCTGTCCTGGTGGACTTCTGGGCGGAGTGGTGCGCTCCGTGCCGGATGATCGCCCCGATCGTGGAGGAGCTGGCAGGCGAGTACGATGGAAAGTTGAAGGTCGTGAAGCTCGACGTCGACGACAACCAGGGCATTGCCTACAAGTACGGCATCATGAGCATCCCCACGCTGGGGATCTTCAAGGGCGGAGAGATGGTGGAGCGGTTGGTGGGTTACATGCCGAAGCAGCAGTTGAAGCGGAAGATCGATGCCGTGTTGGAAGCGAAAGCCAGCTAGACACGAAAACTGCGGAAACAAGGAAACGAGGAAACTAGGAAACGATGTCAAGCAAAAGGGGTCTGGTGGTCGCCAGCCCCCTTGAATTTCACGGAAATGAAGTTCCTCGTTTCCTCGTTTCCTTGTTGCCTCGTTTCCGTAGTCAGCTCTGGGTCGCCAGCCACCGCTCCGCGTCGATCGCCGCTTCACTCCCGTAGCCCGCAGCGGTCACGGCCTGCCTGTAGGTGTGATCGTGGACATCGCCCGCAATGAACACGCCTTCGACGCTCGTCATCGACCGGCGCTTGCGGATGATGTAGCCGTTCGCGTCCATTTCCAGCTGACCTTTGAAGATCTCGGTGTTGGGCTCGTGCCCGATCGCTACAAACACGCCGTCGACCGCCCGTTCGGTCACCTTCTTCGTCTTCAGGTCCTGCAGCTTGACCCCGCTGACCTTCCCGTCACCCGTGATGTCTGCGACCACGGTGTTCCATGTGAACGAGATCTTGTCGTTCTTCATCGCGCGCTCTTGCATGATCTTGCTGGCCCGCAGCCGGTCACGCCGGTGCACGACGCCGACGGAGTTCACGAGCTTCGAGAGATAGAGCGCTTCTTCCATCGCGGTATCGCCACCCCCGACCACGATGACGTCCTTACCGCGGAAGAAGAAGCCGTCGCAGGTGGCGCAGGTGCTGACGCCGCGCCCCATCAGGCGCTGCTCGCCCGGCAGCCCCAGGAGTTTGGCCTTGGCGCCCGTGGCGATGATCAGCGCCTTCGTGTCATAGGTCTCCCCACTGTGCGTCGTGACCTTGAGCGAGCGGGACGAGAGGTCCACCGCCGTCACATCTTCGGTGAGGAACTCGGCGCCAATCCGCTCGGCCTGGGCGCGCATCGCCGCGATGAGGTCCGGTCCCAGGATCGGGTCCGCGAAGCCGGGGTAGTTCTCGACATCAGTGGTCAGCATGAGCTGGCCGCCGGCTTCGGTGCCTTCGATGACCAGTGGATTGAGCCCGGCGCGGGTCGCATAGATCGCGGCGGTCAGACCCGCCGGTCCGCCGCCGAGGATGATCACACTGCGCATACGTTCCTCCGTCCTCCTAACGCCCGCGCTCCGTTGGATATTCCTTTTCCCTTCGCCCGTTGGCCGCCCTGCAGGCAGCCTATGACAATATCATTGTCAAGTTTCTTGACAATAATGTCTCCCTTGAATACGCTAAGGAGTGGAGCGTAGCGAGGGTGAGACCAGGACCGCGTCGGGACGACGCGCCAGTCTACGTGATCAGTATCGCCGCCGAACTGACCGGCACGCATCCGCGCACGCTGCGCATTTATGAGGAAAAGGGACTGGTCCAGCCGGCCCGGCGGAACAACAACCGCCTGTACTCTGATCAGGACCTGGACCGGGTGCGGTTGATCCGTCACCTGACGCAGGAGGTGGGACTCAACCTCGCTGGGGTCAAGGTGCTGCTCGAAGTGTACGAGCGCCTGGAGATCCGGCGCTCCAAGCACGCGATCACGTGGGTCCTGGAACGAACCGAACGTAGAAGGAGAGCACCATGAGAGGAGTCTCCGTATGCCAAAGGTAGTCGGCATTGACCTGGGTACGACCAACTCGGTGATCGCCGTCGTGATCGGCGGCGAGCCCCAGGTGATCCCCAACGCGGAGGGAAGCCGCCTCACGCCCTCAGTCGTGGCGTTCACCAAGACCGGTGAGCGTCTCGTCGGCCAGATGGCGAAGCGCCAGGCGATCCTCAACCCCGAGAACACAGTCTACTCCATCAAACGCTTCATGGGGCGCCGGTACGCCGAGGTTGAGACCGAGCGGAAGATGGTGCCCTACAAAGTGGAAGAAGGGAGCAACGGCATGGCCGTCGCGCGCCTGCCGGCTCCCGGGAAGACGTTCACGCCGGAAGAGATCTCTGCGATGATTCTACAGAAGCTCAAGGCCGACGCTGAGGCGTACCTCGGCGACAAGGTGATCGAGGCCGTCATCACCGTGCCAGCGTACTTCAACGACGCGCAGCGCACGGCGACGAAGAACGCCGGCGAGATCGCCGGCCTGAAAGTGCTGCGCATCATCAACGAGCCCACCGCGTCGGCGCTCGCCTACGGGCTCGACAAGAAGGGCGCGGAGACGGTGCTGGTCTTCGACCTCGGCGGCGGCACCTTCGACGTGACGGTGCTCGAGATCGGCGAGGGCGTCTTTGAGGTGAAGGCCACGAACGGTGACACGCACCTGGGCGGCGACGACTGGGACGAGCGCGTCGTGCACTGGCTCGCTGATCAGTTCAAGCGCGAGAACGGCATCGACCTGCGAGCCGACCGCCAGGCACTGCAGCGGCTGCGCGAGGCGTCCGAGCGCGCCAAAGTGGAGCTCAGCACCGTCACGCAGACGACGATCAACCTGCCGTTCATCACGGCCGACGCCACGGGGCCGAAGCACCTCGACTACGTGCTCACCCGCGCGAAGTTCGAGGAGATGACCGCCGCGTTGGTCGAGCGCTGCATCGGGCCGTTCAAGCAGGCACTGTCTGACGCCAAGATGAGCGAGAAGGATCTCAACGAGGTCATCCTGGTGGGCGGCGCGACCCGCATGCCGATGATCCAGGAACTCGTACGGCGGCTGACCGGCAAAGAGCCCAACAAGGAAGTGCATCCCGATGAGGTCGTGGCGGTCGGCGCGTCGATCCAGGCGGGCGTCCTTGCCGGCGAGGTCCGCGAGGTCGTGCTGCTGGACGTCACCCCGCTGTCGCTCGGCGTCGAGACGCTGGGTGGCGTGATGACGCCCCTGATTCAGCGCAACACGACGATCCCCACACGCAAGAGCGAGGTCTTCACGACCGCGCAGGACGGCCAGACGCAGGTCGAGATTCACGTCCAGCAGGGCGAACGGCCGATGGCGCGCGACAACCGCACGCTGGGCCGCTTTATCCTCGACGGCCTCCCGCCGGCGCCGCGGGGGATTCCCAAGATCGAGGTCACGTTTGACATCGATGCCAACGGCATTCTCGATGCAAAGGCGAAGGACACGGCGACCGGGCGAGAGCAGTCGATCAAGATCACCGGCACCTCGACACTGTCCAAGGATCAAGTGGAGAAAATGGTCAAGGAGGCGGAGCGCTTCTCGGAGGAGGACAAGCGCAAGCGCGACGCCGCCGACGCCCGCAACCGCGGCGATTCGATGGTCTACCAGACGGAACGGATGCTGAAGGAGGTCGGCGAGAAGATCTCTGCCGATGAGCGCCAGACCGTCGAGGCCAAACTCAAGGAGCTCAAGGACGCGCTGGGCGGCGAGGACGTGGCGCGAGTCAACAAGGCGATCGAAGACCTCCAGCAGGCCAGCTACAAACTGGCCGAGGCGATGTACGCGAAGACGGCCCCTTCCGGGGGGACCGGCGGGGGGTCGTCGGAGAGCCAATCACCCGATGGCCCGAGTGGCGAAAGCAAGTCTGATGACGTGATTGACGCCGACTACAAGAAGACCGACGAGAAACAGTAAGGTTCACCGGTGGAGGTTTCATGGAAGAGCGGGATGATGCTCCTGAGGCCGAGGGCGTAGACGCGTCCGGCAGGGTCAGTGACGCGGGTGCTGAGACCGTCGAAGCGCTGCGCGCCCAGGTGGCCCAGTATAAGGAAGAAGCCGAGCGGAACTGGCAGCAGTTCCTCCACGCCGCGGCGGACCTGGAAAACTACAAGAAGCAGGCCGCGCGCCAGCGCGAAGACGCGGTCAACCGCATCCGGGCGTCGTTGCTGACCGTGGTGCTCGCCGTGGTGGACAACCTGGAGCGGGCCCTCGAGCACGCCGACAAGAACGAGGGCGCGGAAGCCATCCTCGAGGGCATCCGCATGACCCACCGGCAGGTGACCGACCTGCTGCAGAACATGGGCGTGCGATTCATGGAAACGGCGGTCGGCAAGCCGTTCGATCCGCGGTTCCATGAAGCCATCGACATCGCGGGCAGTCAGGAGTACGGTGTGACGCCCAACACGATCGTGGAAGAGATTCAAAGGGGCTACCTCCTCAACGGGGAGGTGCTGCGACCGGCGCGGGTGAGAGTCGCGAAGTAGCCGATGGAATTCAAAGACTATTACAAAACCCTAGGGGTCGAGAGGACCGCTGATCAGAAGGGGATCAGCTCAGCCTACCGCCGTCTTGCGCGCAAGTTCCACCCTGACGTCAACAAAGACAGAGGCGCTGAAGACCGCTTCAAGCAGATCAACGAGGCCTACCAGGTGCTGGGCAAGCCCGACCAGCGCGCGAAGTATGATCAACTCTTCGAGGCCTATCAGCATGGCGGTGTGGACTGGCAGCAGATGTTCGACCGCGGCGGCACGTACCAGACGCCCGAAGGGTGGACTGTCACCTTTGGCGGGGACGCCGGGAACCTCGAAGACCTCCTGGGGGGGTTCAGCGACTTCTTCAAGCAATTCTTCGGGCAGGATTTTGCGCGCCAGGCCGGCGGCCCGTTCGGTCGCCGTAGACCCTTCGACCAGGCTCAGGGCAGGCGGCGAGTTGGCGAGGAGTTGAGCCGTACCTCCACACTCGAAGTCACCCTTGAAGAAGCATTCCGGGGCTCACGAAAGGCCGTCGCGCTGCAGCTGAACGGCTCGACCCGCCGCCTGGACGTGACGATCCCCAAGGGCGTGCGCGACGGGCAGACGATCCGCCTGAGCGGCGCACTTGATGGCGGCGACCTCTACCTGACGATCAAGGTG
>JACPRY010000153.1 GCA_016193565.1 Armatimonadota bacterium | reverse complement strand
TCAAATCCCATCGCCCGCTCCAAGAAAATGGCGGCGGCGGGAATTCTCTGCCGCCGCCATTTTCAGTGTTCCGAGTAGTGAGTCTCTTGGTCTGTTAGTCTCCCGCAATTTCTCCTGTCCATCGAGTCTTTGGTCTACTGTTTACTAGGGCTCACCAAGGAATTGAGGAGATGGTGAAGAGGATTCGGGAACTGGCAGGAAAGAGGAAGGTCCGTACACTTGGCGAAGGCGGCTTTCTCTGGTAGCGCTGCTAAAGGAGTCTCTGGCTGTGACGACTGCGAGTGTCGCTGTCATGTTGTCAGGAGCAATATCGCTGCTAGGGCTGCTTCCGAGGCCCACAGTGGCGCAGATGGGTATGCCTACGGACTTCGAAGAACGGGCCACTCAGACGGCATCCTACACTGTGAAGATAAGAACTGGACCTAAAGTGACCATGCCCAGCCCAACCATGACTGTCACCGACCAAGGGAAGCCGGTTAACCACCACATCGAGGTCCATATTTTCAACAAAGGCACCGGCGCAGAGGTGAAAGATCTAATTCCCACGGTCAGAGTGACAGACCAGGCAACGGGGACTTCCCGCGTTCTTACCAACATTACGGCCTGCCGGATATCAAAGCACCGTGAAACCGAACCGCACTTTGGCGACAACGTCTATCTCTCCGACGGCAAATACACTATCAGCGTCACTGTCGGTACCGAAACGGCGACCTTTAAAGACGTTGTTCTGAAGGCATCTTGATGAGCGAGTCGGCGAGAGTATGCAGACGAGTCGAATGGTTCAAATCCCATCGCCCGCTCCAGAGAAGGGGACGTCGCCTGCCGCCCGAAGCACCTTCCTTATTCCAGCTTTGAGGGGGTGAGTGCCGTGTTTGCGCGAGTTACCTTCAGTCAGGCTCGGCCGGACTTGTCACCTGAGGATACCGACAGCATGACCAACTTCATCCTGGAGCAAGTCATCCCGGCTGCGCGGCGCATGGATGGATTCAAAGGAGGGTACTGGCTCGGCGACCGCAAGACCGGAAAGGGGCTCACGATTACGCTTTGGGAAACGGAGGAGGCGGAGCGGGTCAGCCAGGCAGCAGCGGTCCGGATACGCCAGGAGGCAGCATCGGTACTCAGCCTGGAGGTGAAGGGCGTCGAAGTCTATGAGGTGCTGGCAAACGTGTAAGTCGATAGTCTGGGGAATGAAAAGGTGAAGGGCCGCGGATGCGGCCCTTCCTCTTTCACCTGCCTTGGGATCTCGGCAGGGAACCTTACCGGCTAAAATCCCTAAGGATGGGAACAAGAATGGAGCCGAGGATGAAGGTCAGAAGCCAGAAGAACTGCGCATTCACCTGCCTGCGGAGATCGGCAATTTCCTGTCGCAGCTCTGAGCCTAAACCAGCCATTTCTGCCCGCAGCTCCGAACCTAGATCTCCTATTTCTCCCCGCAGCTCTGAGCCCAGGCCAGCCATTTCTGTCCGAAGCCCCGAAGCTAGACCAGCCATTTCTGTCCGAAGCCCCGAACCTAGACCTCCCATTTCTCCCCGCAGCTCCGAACTTTGGGTTCCTATGTGCTTTCTGAGCTCCGCTCCGAGGCCCCCCAATTCTGAGCGGATACCTACAACCTCAGTTCGAAGCGCCTGAACGTCCCCGCGAACCTCAGAAAGGCGCTCGCTGATCTGCTCATAGGCGCCTTCCAATCGCGCCATCCGGATTTCTGTCGGCTCTGCGGCCATACCCATCGAACCCTGCGCCAATCATAACATCCAGTGCCGAGCTGATCGGTAGTCCATTTGAGTCATTCGTTGAGTACCGCTCGCCGCTGCAAATTTCAACCGGATGGGACACCTCCGAGAAGGAATTGGGGACAACTTGCACAATGGAGGCTGTCCATGGATACCCTTGAGTTTCTGCTTCGCAGTCACGCCCTTACTCACGGACTCGACGTCGGAGAATCAGAGGGGCGGTTCTCCCTGGAGTACAACCGGCTCCACGGTCTGAGCGACAATCAGCTCCGACTACGCCCAAACGGTTGGAACTCCATGGCCTGGCTATTCTGGCACATGGCCCGCACGGAAGATGTCGCCATCAACGTAATCGTCGCGGACCGGCCGCAGGTGTTCGACACCGGTCATTGGGCAGAACGACTCAACGTGCACCGGCGCGACATCGGTACCGGCATGAGCGACGAGGAAGTCGAAGCGCTCAGCGAGGCAATCGACATTCCAGCGCTGCGTGAATATCGCATGGCCGTCGGCAAGGCCACTCAAGCGTCCGCCCGTTCGCTTCCGGGTGCGGAGTGGGATCGCGTCCCGGGAGAAGAGGTCTTTCGGAAGACGATGGACCAGGGCGCGTTTGCAGAAGAAGCGGCGTGGGTCGCGCAGCTCTGGTCGGGCAAATCCAAAGCGTGGTTTTTCTACTGGGTCGCCGTCGGGCACAACGTCATGCACCTGGGCCACGCCGGGTGGGTCAAAGAAATGATCCTCCATAGGCGCGGACGCTAGCGAACGGGTGCGTTGAGATGCGTTCCTGCTGCCAGGACTGGCGCGCGCAGTTTCGGGGCAAATCGTATGCGATTCATGATGAATCGCCACGATCGAACGACCAAACAGGGTTGGATAGGCCACCGGGAGATTCCGCGCCCCGCGGTCGTGCGCCGAGAGCACCGGCACACGAAGACCGACTGGCTCGACTGCCTGCTGGCGATCTGGATCGCCGAAGCGATGCTGGAATGGAAGGACCTCCTCCCACGACCCGCGAAGACTCGGAAAGGCCCCGGGACAGCCTAACTCTCCTCTTACCCTCTGTCATCGATCCTTAACTGAATCGCTTGTGACTGGTCGGCGCGGTCCTCGGGGCCGCGCTTTGTTGTTTCTTCATCGGAGGTGGGACAGTGAAGCGTCCGATTACTCTCACGGTCAACGGCACCACCTATCAGCATGAGGTCGAGCCGCGACTGCTGCTCGTGTACTACCTGCGCGAGGTGCTGGGACTGACCGGCACCCACATCGGCTGTGATACAACCAGCTGCGGAGCGTGTACCGTGCTCATGAATGGGCTCGCGGTCAAATCGTGCACGGTACTCGCGGCGCAGGCCGACGGCGCGGACATCCTCACGGTGGAGGGGCTGGCTCAGGACGGCAAACTGCACCCGATCCAGGAAGGATTCTGGGAGGAGCACGGCCTGCAGTGTGGCTTCTGCACGCCGGGGATGATGCTCACCGCGCTGCAGATCCTGGAACGGAACCCCAATCCGAGCGAGGAGGAGATCCGGCACGGGCTGGACGGGAACCTCTGCCGCTGCACCGGCTACCAGCACATCGTCAACTCCGTGAAGAATGCGGCACGAAAGCTGAAGGAGGAGCGGATCCCTGTCATTCCGGTTCGCAAGGCCGTCAACACTCGGGCGCCGGTTGCCGGAGCGGGAAAGGAGGCGGACTGACATGGCGGTCACCAAGCTGTTCGGTACCAGTGTCAAGCGCCGCGAAGATCCACGCCTTGTGACCGGTACGGCCACATACACCGACGATGTCACGCTCCCAGGTATGGTCCACGCCGTGTTCGTCCGCAGCCCGCATGCCCACGCGCGCATCACGCGTATTGATGTGGCCGCGGCGCGGCGCGCGCCCGGAGTGGTTGCCGTGTTCAGCGGCGCCGATCTTGCGGGGAAGATGGGTCCGATCCCGTGCGCCTGGCTGATCCCGAATTCGGAGTTGAAGACGCCGCCGTATCCGGCGATCGCCACGGACCTGGTTCGCTACGTCGGCGACGCCGTCGCCGTGGTCGTGGCCGAGGATCGGTATGCGGCGAAAGATGCGGCCGAACTCGTCAGAGTCGAGTACGAACCGCTGCCGTTGGTGACAGATGCGGAGAAGGCTGCAGGTTCCGGCGCGCCGCTCGTGCACGATGACGTGCCGCAGAACATCGCGTTCCGGTGGAAAGTGGCCGGAGGAGACGCGGCCGCGGTGTTTGCCCAAGCCGATCGGGTCATCAGCGAGCGGCTGATCAACCAGCGTCTCATCGCCAACGCGATCGAGACACGCGGGGCCGTTGCAGAGTTCCGGTCCAGCACCGGTGAGCTCACGCTGTGGGTGACGTCCCAAAACCCCCATATCCACCGCGTGATCTTGTCGGGGGTGCTGGGCATTCCCGAACACAAACTCCGCGTGATCTCTCCGGAAGTGGGGGGTGGGTTTGGCAGCAAGCTTCCTGTGTATCCCGGGGAGGCGGTGGTAGCGTTCTGCGCGAAGGAGCTCGGTCGTTCAGTGAAGTGGGTCGAAGATCGCCGGGAGAACTATCTCGTCACCGCGCACGGGCGCGACCATATCACCGAGGTCGAGCTGGCGGTCAAGAAGGACGGGACCCTCCTCGGACTCAGGGGTCGTACCTACGCGAACCTGGGAGCCTATCTGTCGACCGCCGGCCCCGGTGTGCCCACGATTCTGCATGGGCTGATCCTGTCCGGGTCCTATCAACTCCCAGCGATCGATTACGAGGTCGTCGGAGTGTTCACCAACACCACTCCCGTTGACACCTACCGCGGCGCCGGCCGGCCGGAAGCGACGTTGATCGTAGAACGGCTGATGGATCTGGCGGCCCAGGAACTGGGGATCGATCCTATTGAGATTCGCCGTCGCAACTTCATCGCGAAGGACAAATTCCCGTACACGACGTGCACGGGGCTCGCGTACGACAGCGGCGACTATGCGCAGTCGCTTCAGGCGGCGCTCAAGATGGTGGACTATGACGGGTGGCG
>JACPRY010000004.1 GCA_016193565.1 Armatimonadota bacterium | reverse complement strand
CGATGTCGTTTCTCCTGCTCGTGCGCGCCGTCGTCAGCGGCCGCTAGCCGCTGAGCGCTAATCCACCTTCACCTGCGGGCGTCCGGTATCGCGATGCCCCTTCCGCAGGTCTTCCCGCGCTAGCCGGGCCAGTTCCTCATATCGTGCCCGTAGGCTGTCCAGGTCGCGCTCGGTCAGTTCCTCCAGGTCGAGCAGCGCGTTGTGCGCGCCTTCCAGGGCCCGGATCAACTCGTCGAGCTTCAGCTGCATGGCCGTGCTCTCCCGATTTTGCGTGTTCTGAATGAGGAACACCATGAAGAAGGTGACGATCGTGGTCCCAGTGTTGATGACGAGTTGCCACGTGTCGCTGAAGCCGAACAGGGGGCCTGTCACGGCCCAGATGAGGATGACCAGCACTGCCGTCACAAATGCGATCGGATGCCCGGCGGCGCGGGACGTCCACAGCGCAAAATGAGCAAACGGGCCTTTATGATGCACGGCGCACCTCCCCGAATCTCCACAGGCTTCACGAACTACACAATCTTCACAATCTACTTACTATCCAATCTTCTTGCTCTCCCGATCTCGGAGCAACTCCCAGGATGGTGTAGATTATGTAGATCGTGTAGATTGTGTACGTGCCGGACGACGCCGTCACCAGCGCCTCGCTCTCACAACCTCGTGTTTCCGCCCTGACCCCGCTCCGCCACCGGAACTTCCGGCTGCTGTGGACGGGGCTCATCGTCAGCAACACCGGAACGTGGATGCAGTTCGTCGCACTTGGTTATCTCATTGACCGCCTCACCCAGTCTCCCCTATACCTCGGCATCCTCGCGGCCACCCAGGCCGTTCCCCGGCTCATCTTTGCGTTTCTGGCCGGCGCCGCAGCCGATCGGGTAGATCGCCGCCGGCTGCTGATGCTGACTAACGCCGTCGAGATGGTGAATGCGTTCTTGCTGGCCCTGCTGACCGTCACCGGCCGGATCCAAATCTGGCACGTCTTTGTGATCGCGGCGATCAACTCGCTGGTGCACTCGTTCGACATTCCAGCGCGTCATTCGATGGTGCCCTCGCTTGTGGAAGAGCGGGAGGTGCTCGCGGCAGTCAGTCTCAACTCAGTGGCGTTCAACGGCGCCGGGATCTTCGGGCCGTCACTCGGCGGTGTGATCATCGCCGCGATCGGCGAAGCGGGCTGTTTCTTTGTCAACGCGGCCTCCTACCTGGCGACGCTTGGGGCGCTCATCATGATGAAGCTCCCCCGAAGGGAAGCGGTGGGCCGGGTGCGGCTCTCAGAGGATCTCAAGGAAGGCGTGCAACTGCTGCGTGAGCACCGGGGGCTCGTGCTGTTTCTGACCTCGGTGGCGGCATTGAGCTTCTTCGGACGGCCCTACATTCGCATGATGCCGACCTTTGCGCGAGAGGTGCTGCACGTCGACGCGCGCGGGCTTGGGCTCCTGCAGTCCGCCCCCGGCGTCGGCACGATCTGCGCGGCGTTGCTGGTGGGCGCGCTGGCATCCGGACGGGGGAAAGGCGCGGTGCTCGGCGGGGCGATGCTGACGTTGGGCGTCGCCGTCGCCCTGTTTGGGCTCACGCGCTCGTTTGTGCTGGCGATGCCGCTGCTGATCCTGATGGGCACAGCGCAGACGCTGGCCATGGCCTCGGCTAACACGCTCGTGCAGCTCACCACCCCGCCGCACGCGCGCGGGCGATTGATGGGCCTGTACAGCATGGTGGCCTTCGGCGGTTTTGCGCTCGGGAGCCTGCCGGTCGGTGCCCTCGCCGCCCGCATCGGTGTTGGCCGGGCGCTGTCACTGGGCGGGCTCATCGTGGTGATCCTGGCGTTCTTCCTTCTACCAAGGCTGCGCCACTTCGAATGAGATAAGCAAGTGGGGCGCTGCTCATGCCTGAGCAGCTGGTCTAGGCGCTGGCGCGGTTGGGCCGAACGATCCTGGTGACAAGGACAACTCCTGGCACGGCCTGACCTTACGTTATGTACTTGATTTTACATTATATGTAAACTAGAATACATAACATGAATACCGATGCTTTGCAGAAAAGGGAGGTCTTCCACCTTTCTGCTCTTCGGGCACTCGTGCGCAGCGTGCCTGGGGATACGCTTGCCCTCAAGGGAGGAACGAACTTGAGGTTCTTCTTCGGCAGCATCAGATACTCTGAGGACATGGATCTCGACACGCGCAAGATCGCAGTCCATGTGCTGCGAGAGAAGGTCATGTCCTTCCTGCAGTCACGGACTTTGGTCGACACCTTGCGGACATATGGCATCGCCCGGATCGTTCCTCCGGATCTCCGACATGCGAAGCAGACCGAGACGGTCCAGAGATTTAAGGTCCACCTCATCACGACAGCTGGAGAGGATTTGTCCACGAAGATCGAGTTTTCGCGGAGGGGCTTCAGCGGTGATGCCCGCGCGGAGTCGGTCTCGGCTGTCATCACCGCAACCTATCAGATGCCACCCTTGATCGTCCCCCACTATGTAGGGGCCGCGGCAGTGCAGCAGAAGATCACCGCCCTGCTTTCGCGGCCAGAGCCGCAGGCACGAGATGTCTTTGACCTCTACATTCTGAGCGGACGGCCCGAGGCACGAGAGCCGGCTCATTGGAAGTTGACGCGAAGCCAGTTGCGAGAAGCACGAGAAAGGGTTCTGGCCATGGAATACGATCAGTATCGCGACACAGTTGTCGCATTCTTGGGCCCCGATGATATGCCATCATTCGATTCACCTGAAGTCTGGGATGAGATTCGACTCAAAGTGGTTTCTCTGCTAGAAAAGATGCCATCACATGACACGTAGGCTTTCCACTTCCCAAGCTGTCAGGCAAGTTGATCGCCCGATCTTCACAACGAGAGAGATCGCCAGCTTGAGTGGTGGGTCGCTATCGGTAACAACTCGAGTTCTTCAGCAAACGGAACGCAAGGGGCTAATCAAGAACGTTATCAGAGGACTCTGGTGCGTGCCTACTGATTCGCGCTTTACGCCATTTGCTCTCGTTCACCACCTAAGTCGGGGTGATCGATCCTATGTCTCGTTTCTATCCGCCCTGCACATTCATGGACTCATCGAGCAGATCCCGCAGGTCATTTATGCAGCGACAACAGGCCATTCACGATCCATTCGGACAACGGTTGGGTCATTTTCCTTCCATCGGATCACCCCTAAGCTGTTTGGCGGATTCGATTGGTATGGGGATCAACGCGCCTTCCTTGTGGCGACCTCGGAGAAGGCGCTTATAGACGCGCTCTACCTCTCCAGCAGGAAAGGGAAGCGATTTCGGTTCTTTCCTGAAATTGAACTGCCTCAGCATTTTTCTACTGTCCGCGCTAAGAAATGGGTTGAGCTCATCTCTGATCCAATCATTCGAAAGTATGTCCTGGAGAGACTCCGGAAGATCACATCCCATGCTCGAGAAATGCGTAAAGTATCATCTTCCCTCAAATGAACGCCTTACATAAATCGTGCCTACTTGGCTGATGTCCGAAGAGATGGTTTCACACGCGACGAAATCTTACATCGCCCAGCCATTTTGGTGTTAGATGCAGACAGCGATGGGTAAGGTCCCAAGCTTAAGCAAGATCGTGGCACAACCTGCGCGGAACGTTCTCCGGTGGGTCTTAAGAGGGGATGACCCTCTCTATGGGTATCTTCCGAAGGCCAAGGTCGCGTTAATTCCTCCAAATCCGAACGAGTTGCTGAGGATATGGTTGACCTCGGCCTCGCGGCCCTCGTGCGGGATGTAATCGAGGTCACACTCCGGGTCCGGCACATCCAGATTGACCGTAGGCGGTAGATAGTTGTGCCGCAGCGCCAGGAAGCAGATCGCCGCTTCGATCGCGCCTGCCGCGCCGAGCGAATGGCCGTGCATCCCCTTCGTGCCGCTGACCGGGATCTGGTACGCCTGCTCGCCGAGCGCGATCTTGATGGCTTTCGTTTCGACTCCATCATTGAGCGGCGTCGAACTGGCATGTGCGTTGACGTAGCCGATTTGGTCGGGGACGAGCCCCGCGTCCGCCATCGCCATCCGCATCGACCGCGCGGCCTGGATGCCCGTCGGGAGCGGCGCCGTCATGTGATAGGCGTCGTTGCTCGTGCCGTATCCGAGGAGCTCTCCGTAGATGGGCGCATGGCGGCGCACCGCATGCCCGAGTTCCTCCAGCGCCAGGACCGCGGCGCCCTCCGCCATCACGAATCCGTCCCGGTCCCTCTCGAACGGCCGGCACGCCCTGGCCGGGTCGTCGTTGCGCGTGGACATGGCCCGGATGATGTCAAAGGCACCGAAGATCAGCGGCGCCAGCGGGCACTCTACACCGCCGGCGAGCATGACGTCCGCATCCCCGCGCTGAATAGACCGGAACGCTTCGCCGATGGCGATCGCCGCCGAGGTACAGCTGTCGGAGTTGGCGCTGGTCGGCCCGGTGAGACCGAGATCGATCGCGATGTTGCAGGACGCCGATCCGCTGAAGACGGCCAAGGCGAGCGTGGGTTTGACCCGGCGGATGCCCTCTCGGAGGAAAATTTCATGCTGTTCCTCGGCGAATGCGCCCCCGCCCAGCGCGGCGCCGATAAAGACGCCGCACCGATCGCGGTCCGCATCTTCCAGGTGCAGTCCAGCATCGTCCGCGGCCTGCCTGGCCGCGGCGACTGAGAACTGCGCGAAACGGTCGAGCCGGCGCGCCCGCTTGGCGTCCAGGTAGTGCAGGGGATCGAAGTCCCGAACTTCAGCCGCGATCCGGCTGTTGAATGGCGACGCATCGAACCGGGTGATCCGGTCGACGGCCGAGCGTGCGCTCCGCATGCCCGCCAGCAGCCCCGCGCTGCTTGAACCAATCGGCGTTATCGCGCCGATGCCTGTGACGACGACTCGCCGGTGCTCACCCATTGTTCCACCTCATGTTTGACACTTGCTAGGGTTTTCGATGCGATCCAGTCGATGAAGAGTGGGCCGACGATGAGATCGGACGCCAGCCGGCCAATGACCGGCCACCGCAGCACGAGGTCGTGCACGAGCTGCACGCGGACGCCCTGAGGCTCGGGCTGCAGATGCCACCGGACCACCATGCCGGTGGTGATGCCGCGGATGTGCCGGAAGACGATCCGGCCGTCGTCCGGGAACTGTTCCTGCACCGCCGTCCAGCGCGCCGGCCAGCCGCGGATGCGCCCGCCCATCTCAAAGGTGATGCCCCCCGGCCGCCGCTCGAGGATGCGGCACCATCGGTACGCCGGATGCAATTGCGGCCAGCGTTCCACATCAGCCGCCAGCGAGAAGATCGCGTCCAGCGGCGCCTGCATGACGGTCTCATGGACGAGATGCATTAGGGCGACCACCTAGGTCCCCGCGAAGCGGGCCGACGCCGCATTAGGCCGAGCCGAGGGCGAGGCCGATGGGTCATGCTCGTTGCGTGGATGGTGAGAATAGAAGCCTCCACACGTACTGCGGCATCAGGATCCGCCCCGGGTCGAGCGCATCGCCTGTCACGCCGAGCAACTGTGTGGCCAGATTAGGTTGCGCGCGCAGTCTCCCGACCAGCCGCGGCGTCAGATGAGGCCGCAGCGAGAGGTGCTGCAGCAGTTTCGCGACCGTGAGCTTCCGTCCGAACTCCTCAGCGCGGCGGCGCAGATACGGGACCAGCGCATTCGAGGACAGGTCGCCGGACGACAGCGCCGCTGCGGCCGTCTCTGCCGCCAGCGTGCCCGACCGCAGGGCGAAGAAGATGCCCTGGCCGGTCATCGGATCGATCTGCATCGCGGCATCTCCGGCGAGCAGCACGCGGTCGGCTGTGACCCGCGACGCACGGAATCCGACCGGCCCGCTGCAGCGAAACGCGGAGAGCCGGCGCGCTCCGGCGAGTTCGTCCGCCAGGCGAGGTAGCTCTGCCACCGCTCGCGCAAAGGCCTGGTCGGGCGTGTGCCGCTTGAGACGATCGCGCGGCAGGGCCAGGCAGACGTTCGCGACGTCGGATGCGAACCGCGCCACCCCGCCGTACAATCCCCGGCCGAGATGCAGCTCACCAGCCGGTCCTGCGCCGGAGACGGAAAAATACGCTCCCACCGTGAATCGGCCGCCTGAGAGTTCCGAATAGAGTCCTAGACGCCGTGCCGTCATGGAGCGCATGCCGTCGGCCACGATGAGCAGGCGGCCCGTCATCGATCGACTGCGATCGCTGTAGATCTCAACAGAGTCGTCGGTGCGGGCGGCATGGTCCACCCGGAAGCCTTCCACGATCGTCGCGCCGGCGCGCGCGGCCCGCTCAATCAGCACCGCATCCAGCTGGATTCTCGGCCAGAGCACTCCGCTTCCGTTCGGGAACGGGGCGGTGAACTCAGTGCCATCCTGCGCCACTACGCGCATGACGGAAATCGCTACTCCCCCCGCGGCGAGGATATCTGGAAGGCACCTCAGTTCTTCCAGCACTCGGACGGCACCCGGGTCACAGTAGTCGCCGCAGGGCTTGTCCCGCGGGAACTTCGCGCGGTCGACGAGGATGACCCTGACACCCCGGCGGGCCAGGAGAATCGCCGCCGCGCTTCCCGCCGGTCCGGCTCCGACAATCAGAACGTCGGCATCGATGCTCATTCCATCGGGACCCTGAAGATATTTTTTCTACGGGGATGTGACGACAGCGTAACACAAGATGCAAGAAGACGACAACGCGACAACGGGACAACGCGATAACTGGATACCGCGAGAACGACGAGTGTCGTTCGTCGTCGCGTCTTCGCGTTGTCCTGTTATCTAGATCGGTAGAGGATGATGAGAGCGGACGCGACCGGGCGCTCCCGGCCATCGGAAGGTTCATTCATGATCCGGCCGCCGACGACCATCGTGGCTGACCCGCCGCCGTCGAGATTCATCGCCTCGCGGGCACTGAGGCTGATCATCACTTGCGCGAGCTCCCGCAGCGTCATCCCGGTATTCTGGCGGCTGCGTCCATCCACGGTGACCAACAGCAGTTTTCCGGCTTCGGTGATGCCGACGGCGGTTCGCGGCGCGCGTTTCTGGTGCAATCGATGGGAGAACCATTCCCAGTCGAACGGAATGAACTCGCGCCCCTCCTTGACGAGTCTCGGGCCGCCGCCCAGGGCGCTGATCACCTCGAGGTCGGGCGTGAGATCGAGTTTCATCCACACCCGCTCTCCGGCGTGCAGCTGCAGGAGGAGACCAGCATCCGCCTCGTTGACCGCGAGCACGTATCCGTCTTCAGGGATGAGGATTCGCCCGGAGGTCAGGCTTTCCACCACGCCGTTCCTCACGACGGCCGCGAGCTGAAACGGTGGCGTGAGCGGGCCGTACGCCGCGGTGTAGACGGCGACTCCCGCCGCCTGGGGAGGACGGTTCACGGCTGAGATCGACAAGGCGTCGTTGTCGGATGTGACGATGCGGCCGTGGAAGTCGAACGATTGGATGACCGCTTTGCCGTCGCTTGAGATCGCAAATACCGACCGCCGCGGCAGTGGCGCCGATATCAATTTACCCTTGATCACCACCATGCCGAGCGGCAGACCCGCTCCCGCAAAATACCCCCCGTTGATCCCGGCGACCGCGTCGTGGCGGGTTGCGATGATGCTCGTCGTTTCCTTTCCCGCCACCATATCCGACGCGAGCACGGGCCGGATCTCAAGATTGGGATCCTGCGGATTGACCCGCAGCACGTGGACGGCCGTTGTGCCGGCGCCCGTGGCGAGACGGAGTTTTTCGTAGGCAAGACTGGAGGGCAGCCCTGTCGTCGCCATCCAGGGCGGGATGATCTGCACGGCCAGCATAGCAGGGTCGGTTCGCACGAACGTCTTGTACCGGACGGGCTTCTTCAGGTAGATGCGTAGGCGCGCGACGTCACTGGTGATCTGGTTCACATAGACGCGGCGGACATAGGGGTGGTTCACCGGCAGGTCTTGCCATTTGGTGTGCTGAGCGCGCCAGAGATCGATCCGAATGCTGGATTGCGACGCGGTGGTCCGGTATGCGAACGCGCCGCTGAGGCGTATGACGACCTTGCCGACCAGCCCATCTGCCTCCCACGAGACATCCGTCACCTGAGTCGGTGCGGATTCCGCAGCAAGTGAAGGAGTGAGCAGGACGGCGATGCCAAACCAGAGGATCAGGTGCCGACAGCGCAACATTTTCGCTCCGTTTGGACCGCTCGGAGCGGCCCGGAGTTTGTCTACTCTTCGATGTTAAGTATTTGCCCTAGAGTACAGCGCAAAAGACGTTCGAACTCTGCAACGAGGCGAAAAAGAAAGGCGCCCCGGCCCACAAGCCAGGACGCCGGAACGGACACGGTGTCCGTCCCTAATTAGCCAATCCTTTCTGGTGGGCCGGGGTCAGTCTACGCATCGTCGGCCTCACCCCCTTTCTTCTCAGCCACTTAAGCTGTTGCCGGGGCCCCCGGGAAATTCGCGTCAGCGAATTTCTGGGGTGGCGATGGCTGGAAACGCGTCCAGGATACCGGGCACCTGTCGGCCTGTCAAGGGCGAAGCCCGCAGGCCGTCGAAGCCCACGTTATTCCCATGCGCATCCCGCGAATCGTCATCGCCGGGACCCACAGCGGGTCCGGCAAGACCTCGGTCACCGTGGCAATGCTCCGCGCGCTGCAGCGCCGCGGCCTGCAGGTGCAGCCCTTCAAGGCGGGGCCCGACTTCATCGATCCGTCGCTCCATACGGCGGCCGCCGGGCGCGCATCGCGAAACCTTGATTCATGGCTGCTGCCGCGGCCGACCGTGACCGAACTTTTCGCGCGCGCCGCAGAAGGGTCCGATCTGGCGGTGGTCGAGGGAGTGATGGGGCTCTTCGATGGGTATCGCGGGGGCGGTGAGGAAGGCAGCACCGCAGAAGTCGCCAAGTGGCTGGGCGCGCCGGTCGTATTGGTCGTCGATGCCGCAGGTGCCGTGCGCAGCGTCGCGGCAATAGCCATGGGATTCACCGCGTTCGATCCGGATCTGACGATCGCCGGCGTGATCGTCACGCGAGTGGGGAGCGGCCGCCACCTCACGTGGTTGCAGGAGGCGCTGGAAGCGGCCGGGATTCCGCTGCTGGGCATGCTGCCGTGGGATTCGCGGCTGCAGTTGCCCGAGCGCCACCTGGGTCTCGTGCCCGCCGAGGAACAGTCCGCTGAGAGGACGATCGCCGCGCTGGCAGACGCGGCCGAGGCGCATCTCGATCTTGACGCGATCCTCCGGGCGGCAAAGCAGTCTCCGCCGCTGGTCGTGCCCGGCCCGCTCGTGTTTCCGCTGATGCCGATTCAGGCGGGGATTCGAATCGGTGTCGCGCGAGACGCGGCGTTTACGTTCTATTACCAAGACGCGCTCGATCTCCTCGAATCGCGCGGGGCGAAGATCGTACCATTCAGCCCGATTGGGGATCGCGCGATTCCCGATGTGCAAGGCCTGTACCTGGGGGGCGGATTTCCCGAGGCGCACGCGGAGCGGCTCAGCGCAAACCGCTGGATGCGAGACAGCATCCGACGTGCAATTAATGCAGGCATGCCGGTTTACGCGGAGTGCGGTGGGCTTATGTATCTATGCCGCGACCTGATCGATCAGGCCGGGACGCGCCACGAAATGGTCGGGACACTCGCCGCGACGGCCACAATGCAGCCCCAGCTGATGGCGCTGGGCTATGTGACGCTTGAAGCCGAGGACGACACACTCCTGCTGCGTAGGGGTGAGTCCGCCCGCGGCCACGAGTTCCACTTCTCCACGATCCACTTCGATGAGCCTGAGCCGCTCGCGTTCCGGTCCCACGAGGGACGCGGGCTGCGGGACGGACGGGACGGCATCTCCCGCGCGAACCTGCTGGCGTCCTACACCCACCTCCACTTCGCCGGAACGCCTGTCCTGGCGGAGCGCTTCGTTGAGGCATGCCGCCGATATCAGGAAACCGTGAATCGTGAATAGTGAATGATGAATGGTGAATGGAATTGCAGGGGCTTCAGCAATTGGTAGTCACGAATCACGAATCACGAATCACGAATCACGAGCAGTTGCTCCAGGGTGGGGACGAGCTGTTTGTGCGCCTGCGCGTTGCTGATGACGTGATGACACCCCGCCTCGAGCGCCTTCGTCCTGCGCGCCTGGTCGAGATGACCGCAGAAGCCCACGACCGTGATCCCGCGCACCACCGGCTCGGTGCGCAGCTGTCGGATCAGGGCGGGCGGCTCGAAGGATCGGGCCATGAGATTGACCAGCGCCACATCTGGCCGGCGGGGGACCGAGCGCATGGCTTCCTGGGTCGTTCCGGCCACGATGCCGTCGTGGCCGGCGGACTGCAGCTGATTCAACAGTGAGGCCGAGGAGAGAAGGTTATCGTCGAAGATCAGGACGAGCATGCTGGTGAATGGTGAATGGTGAATGGTGAATCAGAACCTGAAGGGATCTTTGCAGTTATTCACCATTCACGATTCACGATTCACGGCCGTTAGACAGGATAGCCCATGCTCTGCAGCGCCAGGCGGCCATCGTCGGTGAGACGGGCCGGCGTCCAGGGGGGACTCCACACAAATTCCACCTTCACCGTCTCGGCACCGATCGACTGCAGTTTATTTTCGATCTCCCCGGCGATCTGCGGGCCGATCGGGCAGCCGACGGCTGTGAGGGTCATCTTGATCGCGACGTCGTTCTCCAGCACCTGCAGATCGTAGATGAGGCCGAGGTCCCAGACGTTCACCGGGATCTCGGGATCAAAGACGGCCTGCAGAGTCTGGATGACCTGATCTCTGGTCACGGTGTCGGAATCTGCAGTCGTGCTCACGCGTTCGATTGTAGCATAGGGACGAAGGGACGAGGCAGATGATGCGAATTCGACTGAGCCTGCTGATCCTGCTTTTCGTGTTCTTCATTCTGGCGCCGACGCTGTCGCGCTGGTACACCGACTGGCTGTGGTTTGGGGAAGTCGGCTACCGCCGCGTGTTTTGGGTGCCGCTGCTCTCGCGGATCGGCGTGACGGTGGTCGTGGGCGGCACGCTATTTGCGCTGTTCATCGTGAACCTGCGGCCGCTGCTGCGCCGGCCGCCGCTGGACGACATCATCGATCTGGAGCCGCGCGGCCGGGGCGGCCGCGAGTTCAAGCGGGTCATCCGGCGCCCGTGGTTCGGCGGGATCGTCATCGCCGTCCTGGCTCTGATCGCGTTCCTCAGCGGCCTGGCCGCGTCCGCGCAGTGGCCGATGTTCCAGCAGTTCGTCCACGCCCAGCCCTTCGGCGTCACCGATCCGATCTTCGGTCGTGACGTCGGTTTCTTTGTCTTCCGGCTCCCTGTGTACCAGTTTGTGGAGTCGTGGCTCTTTGGGTGGCTCATGCTCATCTTCCTGGCGGCCGCGGCGGCGTACTATCTCAGGTACACGCCTATGATGCTGCGCGGCGTGTGGTCGCTTCCTGCTCAGGTCCGCGCGCACCTCAGCCTGCTGGCCGGCGCGATCGTCCTGGTGCGCGGATGGGGGTTCTGGCTCGACGCGTTTTCAATCGAGTACTCTCAGCGCGGCGCGATCGTCGGCGCCGGATATACCGACGTGCGCGCCGTCCTGCCGGCGCTGCGTCTGCTCACGGTGCTCTTTGTGGTCTGCGCCGCTCTGCTGTTCATCAACGTGCGGCGACGCACGCTGCGGCCGGCCGTCGGCGTGATCCTCGTCATCGCCCTCGCCTGGGTGATTGGTCTCGGCGTCGTCCCGCGGTTCGTCCAGCAGTTCCGCGTCTCCCCCAACGAGTTGACGGTGGAGACGCCGTATATCCGGTACGGCATCGCGTCGACGTTGAAGGCCTTTGGGCTGGACCGCGTTCGCGAGCAGGTGTTCTCGGCCGAGCCGGTTACAGCGGAACTCGTGTCCCGCAACCGTCCGACGGTGGACAATGTCCGGTTGTGGGACTACCGGCCGCTGTTGAGCGCCTACCGGCAGCTGCAGACCCTGCGCCCATATTACCTGTTCGGCGACGTGGACATCGACCGGTACCGTATCGCCGGCGTGCAGCGCCAAGTGATGCTGTCCGCGCGGGAACTGGACCCCGGCCGGCTGGCCCCGCAGGCGCGCACCTGGGTGAACGAGCATCTAGTGTTCACGCACGGGTATGGCCTCGTGATGAGCCCGGTCAACCGCGCGTCGGAAGAGGGGATGCCGGAGTTCTTTCTCAAGGACATCCCTCCGGTGGGAGAAGCCGGGCTGCGGGTGTCGCAGCCCGCCATCTATTTCGGGGAGCACACCGGCCGGTATGTCATCGTGAATACGCGGGTACAGGAGCTCGACTATCCCAGGGGCGACGAGAACGTCTATACCTCGTATGCCGGGCGGGGAGGCATCCCGCTGACGCGGCTGCGCCGAGCTGCCTTTGCGTATCGCTTCGGTGACATGAGGCTGTTGCTCTCCTCTGACGTCACGAGCAGCAGCCGGCTGATGTTCGCGCGGGAGATCACCACGCGCGTGCGCCGCCTGGCGCCGTTCCTGTCTTATGACCGCGATCCGTACGTCGTGCTGGCCGGTGGTCGCCTGAAGTGGGTGATCGATGCGTACACAACGTCGAACCGCTACCCGTATGCGACGCCGGCGCCTGAGGTCGGCGTCAACTACATCCGCAACTCGGTAAAGGTCATCATCGACGCCTACGACGGGACCGCGGACTTCTATGTGGTCGATCCGGCGGATCCCCTTGCGCGGAGTTTCGCTTCGATCTTCCCGGAACTGTTCAAACCGGCATCGCAGATGCCGGCGGAGCTGGTGGCGCACCTGCGCTATCCGGTCGACCTCTTTGAGATCCAGGCGCGGATGTACGCGACGTTCCACATGAAGGACCCGCGCGTCTTCTACAACCGGGAAGACGTGTGGGCGGTGCCCACGGAACTGTTTGGGAACGAGACCGTCCTCGTGGAGCCATACTACGTGACGATGCGGTTAGCGAATGATCCACGGCCGGAGTTCATCCTCATCCTGCCATTCGTCCCGGCCGGGCGCGACAACCTCATCGCCTGGATGGCCGCGCGCAACGACGGTCCCCGGTACGGCGAGCTGGTGGTCTACAGGTTCCCCAAAGACCGCCTGGCCTTCGGGCCGATGCAAGTCGAGTCACGCATCAACCAGGACCCGGTCATCTCGCAGCAGCTGACGCTGTGGAACCAGGAAGGGTCGCGGGTCATCCGGGGCAATCTGCTGGTCATCCCGATGGAAGACGCGCTGATGTACGTCGAACCGCTGTTCCTGCAGGCGGAGCGCAGCCAGCTGCCGGAACTGAAGCGTGTCATCGTGGCCAGCGGGCCGAGGATCGTGATGGACGAGACGCTCGACGGCGCGATCGCCCGGCTGCTGGGACGCGCGCCACCGGCGCAACCGTCGCCGGGAGCACCGCCCGCGCCGGGTCCGTCAACGCGCGATGAGCTCATCGCTCAGGCGCTGGAGAGCTACGACCGCGCCGAGCAGCTGTTGCGGCAGAGCGATTTCGCCGGATATGCGCGAGAGATCGAACGGCTCGGACAGATCCTCCGGCAGCTCGAGCAGTCCAAG
Source organism: Armatimonadota bacterium (assembly GCA_016193565.1). GTDB lineage: Bacteria > Sysuimicrobiota > Sysuimicrobiia > Sysuimicrobiales > Kaftiobacteriaceae > JACPRY01. The sequence goes on along the minus strand of JACPRY010000004.1, from coordinate 28,951 downwards.
TGACACGAGATCGTAGGTGGCGACGCACCACTGTTGCCCGCAGAGCGAGGGGGGCTCTTGCTTGCGGCACATTCAATGGTAAGATAGCGGTAACGACATAGCCTCATCCACGAGGCCGGGACGCCTCCGCTACGTTGCGGGGGCGTCGACGTTTTTTGGGGTGCAGGATGCCGCGGGACAAGGACCCGATGGAGTTGTGGGTGGGTACGTGGGTGCCCGAGGACGTGATCGATCGGGAAACTCGGTGGCTGGCCGAGCACCCCGCTGCCTCAGTGGAAGAAGATCGCTCTCGCTCTGATCACCGCGACGAGTAGATCTCCTTCCGCATCGTACACCGTTCCACGCGTTTCGTCTTTACCGCAAAGCCCAGCCCCGGGGTCGACGGCACGGTAATCGTGCTGTCGGAGTTCAGCACGACCGGTGGATCGATCACATCCTCATGGAAATAGCGGTCGCTTGAGGAGAGATCAGCGGGCAGCAAGAAGTTGGGCAGTGACGCGAGCGCGATGTTGGCTGCGCGCCCGATGCCGGTCTCGAGCAACCCGCCGCACCACACCGGGATCCCCGACGCACGACAGAGGTCGTGCGTCGCACGTCCCGCCGTCAGACCGCTCATCCGGGCGGCCTTGATGTTGATGATGCGGCAGCTGCCGAGGCCGATCGCCTTGCGCGCGTCGTCAGGTGTGATGATCGATTCATCGAGGCAGATCGGCGTCCGGAGTTGCTGCTGCAGCGCCGCGTGATCCACGATGTCATCCTCGCCGAGCGGCTGCTCGATGAGGAGGAGGTCGAACTCGTCCATCTGCCTGAAGACCTCCGCCTGTTCGAGGGTGAACGCGGAATTGGCATCGACCTGGAGACGGATCGTGCCGAAGCGCTCCCGGATCACACGCACGACCCCCACATCCCATCCGGGCTTGATCTTCACCTTGATCCGGCGGTACCCGCGTCCGAGAAACTCCTCGATCCGCGTGAGGAGGCGGTCGATGGTTGGCTCGATCCCGAGGCTGACACCGACCTCGATCCGGTCTCGCGTTCCCCCCAGTGCCGTGGCGAGAGAGATCCGCTCCCGCTGACAGTGCAGGTCCCACAGGGCGGCCTCGACGCCGGCTTTCGCCATATGGTGGCGCCTGAGATGGCGTACCAGTGGGGGGAACGCGGCAGGATGGGCGATCTCCCGGCCCAGAACGGCAGGGAGCACGAACGCTTCCAGCACGTGCCAGGCTGTTCCGACCGTTTCTTCATTATAGAGAGGGGCCGTTCCGGCAGGGACCTCACCCCAGCCCTCGAGTCCATCCGCGAACAAGCGGACCAGCAGGCACGCCTTGATCTCCTCGCGGCCAAAGCTGGTTTCAAAAGGGAAGACCAAGGGAAGTTCTACCTGTCGCAGTTCCGCCCGATCGATCCTCATATTATTCGCAACAAGCCAAATTCATCGGCCTCGCCGCCTGCCTCCCCGTTGGAGGATGTAGCTCCCCGCCGCTGCGGCGACCACGAAGTCCACGGCCTGATACCCGCGCGCGAAGTAGTGCTGGAGGGTGGACCTGACCGCCAGCAGCCAGTCCAGCGCGAGGGCGTGGTCGGCTCGCTTGAGTTCGCCAAATGATGCGGGAATCTCTACCCGCACAACGGGAGCGTCGAGCAGCAATGTGGGCTTCCGCGGGGCCACCGCCGCCCGAGTGAGCGCGGCGGGTCCTGTCCATGCCTGTGCGGTCGCCTCCCCGTGCATCAATGCTTCGACGCGCGGATCGCGCAGCCACCAGTCGACCTCAAGGCGGTCGCTCGGCAAGCCGCGGTTGAGGTCATCATCCATCTCGCCGTAATAGTTGACGTAGTATCGGGCCGCGACTGCGCCCAGCTTGTGAAGGTTGAAGTGGGCGTTCACGTTGGCCATCGGGTCGTACGTCCACACCATCCGGTCGGCTCCGCGCGCGAGCGCGGCCTGCCGCTGCTCGCGTTTGAGGAGAAAGCCGATGCCGCTGCTGCGATGAGATGCCTCGACGCCGGCCATGTGAGAGACAAAGAGTAGCGCGCCGTCGCGTACGCCGAGAAATCCGTAGCAGAATCCGATGAGCGCGCGCTCGACGAACGCGCCGAGTGTGACGCCGCCGGCGCGCGAGGCCGCGAGCATCAGGGTCGCGGGGACGATCTCGCGGTCGGACATCCCCCACACCACGCGTTGCAGATCTTCAACGGCGCGCAGTTCGTCGAGCTCGGTGATCAGTCTGATCTCTGTCGTGTGGGTCATCGCCAAAAATTTTCGCGATGAAGCAGGAAAATCCGCTCTCAATGTCGCATGCATTGGACAACCATACGTCTAACGCACGTTGGCGTGTGGCACGGTGCACGAAGGTTGCACCAGGCGCGCTGGGTGACTCCGGCGCGATCACACGCGCGGGAGCGCGAAGGGGGGATCTCAGTGGCGAAGAAGAAGAAGGCCAAGAAGAAGAAGTAACCTTACCCTAACGCTTCGACTCACCGGCGCAGATTGCGCAAGGGAGGAGTCCAGTGAAGAAGAAGGGTAAGAAGAAGAAGCGGTAACGGACCGACGAGCGAGGAATCGCTCGCGCGCGGCGGCGGTCACAGTGATCGCCGCCGCGTTCATGTGTGATCACGTCGATCTGCCGACCGCGCTCGCGGCGGGACGGGACCTTGGACCAGGGACCCGAAGATCGGCTAAGGAGTGACTTAGTTACGGGTCCCTTTGTCCAAGGTCCCCATCCCGCCGTTCGGCCTGCGCAGCCTGCTCGTACATTTGTGCTTTCAGCGCTTCGAGCTTGGGGCTGAGACTGACCGGTGGTTCCGGTGTGCTGTGCAGGTGCGTGAACGCTGCCGGTAGCGTGGCCAGCCGCTCTTTGCAGCGGGCGCGCATCTCCACGAGATCTTCCTGGTGCGTCGTGGCGCCCGCCGCCATCACGGACACGAGCAGCGGCTCGGCGTCTGGCAGCGGCGGCTCGTCTTCGAGCACGATGACGTCGCGCACCCCGCCGCCGGCCGGCCGCATCCTCCACACTTGCTTGCGCCCCGGCAGCGTCGCCTTGCCGGTCGACAGTTTCACGCGCGGGCCGCGCTCATCTTCGACCAGTTTGTAGACGCCGCCGATGGACGGCGCGTCGCCCGACGTCCCCAACTCGGTGCCGACGCCGAAGGTATCGGCCGCGGCGCCACCGGCCAGGAGCCGTTCGATCTTGTACTCGTCGAGCTCTCCGGTCAGCACGATCTGTACGTCGTGCAGCCCGGCCTCATCGAGCACCGCCCGGACCTGCCGGCTGAGTGACGCAAGATCCCCGCTGTCGATGCGCACGCCCCGAAGCTTCCCGCCCCGCGCGCCCATCTCGCGCGCCACGATGATTGCGTGCCTGGCACCCTGCACCGTGTCGTACGTGTCGATCAGCAGGATGGCGTTGTGCGGAAAGTCCCGCGCGTACGCGCGGAACGCCGACAGTTCGTCGGCAAAGGACATGATGTATGAATGCGCGATCGTGCCGTAGACCGAGATCCCGTACTCCTTGCCGGCGAGGACGTTCGAGGTGCCGACACAGCCGGCGATGGATGAAGCGCGCGCCGCCTTCATCGCTGCGTCCGCGGCGTGATCGCGGCGGGGCGAGAAGTCGACGACGCCGCGGCCCCGCGCTGCGAGGATGATCCGGGCGGCTTTTGAGGCCACCATGACCTGGAAGTTTATCGTGTTCAGCAGAAACGTTTCGACGATCTGTGCCTCGATACGCGGCGCGGTCACTTGCATCACCGGCTCGGGCGGGAAGAAGATCTCCCCTTCAGGGATCGCGCGCACGTCGCCGGAGAATCGGAACCCGCGCAGGTACTCGAGGAATGCGCCGCTGAAGAGATCGAGCCCGGCGAGGTAATCGATCGCCTCGTCATCAAAGCGGAGGTGCTCGAGATAGTACAGGGCGGATTCCAGTCCCGCGCTCACCAGGAATGACCGGTGCGGGGGCAACTGCCGGATGAACAGATCGAACGTCGCCGGTTGGTTCATACCCTGACGGAGATAGCTGTCTGCCATGACCAGTTCGTAGAGGTCGACGAGCAGACCCATGTTGCGGGGGGTAACAAATCCGAATGACGGATAAGGACTCATCATTGTTCTTCCGAGTCACCAATCACGATTAGAACCAGCGCATGCGTCGGAACAGCGTGAGAAGGGCGCCGACGAGGACGAGCATCACCCCGATGGTGAACGGAAAGCCGTACCGCCACTCAAACGATGGGTACGCGCGCGCGAAGTTCATGCCGTAGACGCCGGTGATCACCGCCAGCAGCGCGAAGACCGCGGTGATCATCGTCAGCCTGCGCACCACCTCGTTCAGCCGGTTGCTGGTAACCGAGAGATAGATGTCCATCGCACCGGTCAGGAGGTCGCGGTGCGTGTCGATGAGGTCGGTGATCCGCAGCAGGTGGTCGTAGACGTCACGGAAGTATGTGAGTGTCTGAGGTGACACGAGGGGGATGTCGCGGCGGGTCAGGACATTGAAGAAATCACGCATCGGCGCGACCACACGACGCATGTGGAGCAGCGAACGCTTCAACGCGAACAGGCGGTCGAGCGTGGCTGCGCTCGGATGGGCGAAGAGCCGATCCTCGAGGCGGTCCAGGGCTTCGTCGAGCGCGTCGATGACTGGAAAGTACGAATCCACCGTCGTATCGAGGATCGTGTAGAGCACGTAGTCACCGCCGCTCCGCTGCGCGGCAGGCGCCCGGACGAGCCGGGCCCGCGCTTCATCAAGCGCGGGAACGCCGCCGCGGTGGGTCGTGACGACGTAGCCTGGACCGAAGAAGATATCAATCTCGTCGAGCGACACGTCGGTGCTGCGCTTGCTCCCACCGCGCACCGCGTGAATGGTAATGAAGAGATAGCCTTCGTACTCTTCGATCTTCGGACGCTGGCCCTGCTTGGTCGAGTCTTCGATGGCCAGGGGATGGAAGTTGAAGATGTCGCGCAACACGCGCACGTCTTCGTCGGCCGGGCCCGGCAGATCCAGCCACAGGGCTCCCTCCTTCTTTGCCAGGAGACCTTGGAGCGCGGAGGGAGGATGCTCGCTGATTTCCCCTGAGCTGTATCGGCTGATCTTCACGGGTCGGTGGGAATCGTCAGTAAGTTCGTCCGGAGGCAGGCCTCTCCTCCCATTCTGTGGTGCAAGCAGATTCACCGGCCTCGCTGCCCGCATCCCAAAGATCGCAATCACTGGTATAATTGGCCGCGTCACACAGGGAATGACGGAGGTGTCTCATGCCTGTCGATGTCGGCCAGCGCGTGCCGGACGTCACGCTGGTCAGTCTCGAACGGAAGCCGGCGAAGCTCTCGGAGCTGGTGGGGAAGCCGCTGGTGCTGGCGTTCTTTCCCGGCGCCTTTACCGGGGTCTGCACGAAGGAGGCGTGTGCGTTCCGCGACCGCATGGAGCGGTTCAAGGACATGAACGCGCAGGTCGTGGGGATCAGTATCGACAGCCCCTTTGCCCAGAAGGCGTTCGCCGACCAGCACGGCTTAAACTTTTCGATGCTCAGCGACTTCAACCGGCAGGCGGTGCGGGCGTTCGGCATCGAGGATCCGAATTTTGCGAACGGGATGCTCCCGGGCGTGGCGAAGCGCTCGGTCTTCGTCGTGGGGCGCGACGGGAAGGTGGCCTATCGGTGGGTCTCCGACAATCCCGGCGTTGAGCCGAACTACGATGAGGTCGCGGCCGCGGTACAGAAACTCTCGAACTAGCAACGACGAAGGCTGATCAATCCCGAGACACGCACGCCGACCAGCCTGATAGGGCGGTCCATGGTGAAGCGATCGAGCAGCGAGACGGCGGTCTGCCGGATCGTGGCTTCGTCGTCCGTGGGATCGGCCAGGGTGAGTCCCCGCGTGTGCGTCTTGAAATCGCGATAGCGGATCTTCACGGTGATCGTCCGGCCGCTGTAACCTTCCTCCCTCAGCTCCCCGGTCACATCCGCCGCCAGCTCGCTGATCGTCTTAAGGATCGTCTCTCGCCTGCGTGCATCAAACTGATAGGTAGTTTCGCGGCTCAATGATTTCGGCTCCCACTCTGTGATGATGGGAGTGTCATCTTCCCCCCGGCAGGTGTGGTACAGGTACTCGCCGTGCCGCGGGCCCAGTTCTTCCTGCAGCGCCTCGAGCGACAGCGACTGCAGATCACCTACGGTGCGGACGCCCAGGGATGCTTCGAGCCTTGCGGCCGTCTTCGGCCCAACGCCCCACAGCACCGTCGCCGGCAGGTCGCGCAACTGCTCAACGACCGTTCCAGTCGTGATCTCCGTCACCGCGTCGGGCTTCCGCAGGCCACAGGCGATCTTGGCGAGGAGTTTGTTGGGGCCGATGCCGATTGACGCCGTGAGTCCCGTCTCCTCTTTGATCCTGCGGCGGATCTCCTCGGCCAGCGCCAGCGGATCTTCGGGGCGGTGGGACACGTCGAGAAATGCCTCGTCCGCCGCGAAGGTCTCGATCAGCGACGAGTACTCGCGGAGAATCTCCCGGATCTTCCGCGCGGACTCACCGTACGCCGCGAAGTCGACCGGCAAAAAGACGGCGTGGGGACACCTCTTGTACGCGGTGCGGAGCGGCATCGCGGAATGGATGCCGTACGCCCGTGCTTCATACGATGCGGTCGAAACGACGCCGCGCTTGTGCGGGTTGCCGTCGCCGCCGACGACGACGGGTTTGCCCCGTAGCTCGGGGCGGCGCAGCTGCTCCACGGCAGCAAAGAACGCGTCCATGTCGACGTGGAGGATCGTGCGACGCTGGTGGGACGCCACCTAACTTCTCCATCGTTGGAATTCTGCGTGCGTCCCGACAGAGGCGTGGTCGATCTGGCCGTCCATGATCCGATCCTCGAGCGACCGCCTCGCCTCCTGAAGTATCCTGGGCGGCCAGTGAAACAGGTCCGTCACTACACCGGGGGCAATGGCGCCGACCGTCTGCAGATACCGGTCGAGCACGGCGGCTCCGGCATCCGCCGTACTGATACGGTGGGCCGCGCGGACGACCTGCGGCATCCAGCGATCGAACGTGTCCCAGATGAAGCTATAGCTGCCTTCTTCTAGTTCGCCGGCCTTGGCGAGCAGGAACCTTCCCTGAAGGTCGCCGAGAGCTCTGTGGAATGCGCTGCCCCTGTCCCCGCGGGTGACGAACTGCCTGCGCAGCACCCACGTAGAACAGGGACCGTGCGCGCGCACGTATTCGTACACGTCCCTGGCGAGCCGGCTGAGGCGTCCTTCCCGGTAGGCCTGGAGATAGTCGTCGGGCTCGCCGGCGTTGCCGCTCAGCGCGAAAAATTGCGGCAGGAAGGCGAGTGCAACGTAGGTCGGCTTGCGCCGCAGGACCTTTCCATAGAAGAGACAGCGCTCGGTGGCCAGCTCATCCTTCCACTGCCACGCCCACGACCACATCCGGTCGATGCTGCGTGTGGCGAGGACATCAAACAGACCGGGAAGATGCCCGGGCCCTGCCGTGAAGGCGTAGCAGAAGCCGAGCGTGTCAACGAACCGCAGGGCCTGCCGCTTCGTGCGAATGCGGTGGCGGGTGAGCGTCTGGCGCCGGTAGCGCTCTACCAGGCGCCAGGTCAAGGCGGAGGTCACACCAGTAATCTTCTGCTCTGAGAGCGCAGTCTTCCTTTCTATGCCTCCACAAGCGAGATCCCCGGCCTCGCCGCCTGCCCACAAGAGACATCCCTGGCTGCCTCGACCGATAGGCTGTTTGCGTCTCGGCCTCGCTGCGCCGCCGAGCCTGCTGCGCAGGCATCCCGGTGGGTCGCCACCTGCAATTAATCTTCTTCTGCTCTGAGAGCACAGCCTTTCTTCGGACCCCGGGGTCTGACCCCAGCCAGAGATGGTCTGTTTGGGGCATTTTTCGGTGGCAAGGGGATAGCAACCGCAGAGGAGAATCGCTGGGATGATGCAGGAGCTTCAAATTCACAGTCTTCCCAATGGCCTCTCCGTGCTACTGCTTCCCCGGAACATCGCGCCGGTGGCAACGTTCTGGGTCTGGTACCGGGTTGGAAGCCGCAACGAAGTTCCGGGGCTGACCGGCATCTCGCACTGGGTCGAGCACATGCTGTTCAAGGGAACAGCGAGCCGTTCGGGCAGGGAGCTCACGCGGTACATTGATCGTCTCGGAGGCCGGTGGAATGCCTTCACCTGGAAGGACTACACGGCGTACCACGAAGTGCTGCCGGCGGAGCACCTCGAGGTCGCCGTCCGGCTCGAGGCCGACCGAATGGGCAACACGATTTTCGATCCGGTCGACGTCGAGCGCGAGCGGACGGTGATCATTTCCGAACGCGAAGGCAGCGAGAACTTTCCCTCGTACCTGCTGCGAGAAGACGTTGAGGCCGCCGCGTTCAAGACGCATCCGTACCGGTTTCCCGTAATCGGATGGAAGGACGACCTCCGGGCCATCACCACAGACGACTTGGTGCGCCACTACCGCACCTATTACGCGCCCAATAATGCCGTCGCGGTGGCCGTGGGCGCCTTCGATCCGCCGGCGGCACTGGATCTGATCCGCGACGCGTTCGATGCGATCCCGCCTGTACCGCCGCCGCCGCTCAAGATCTCCGAGCCGGTCCAAGAGGGGGAGCGCCGCGTCGTGCTGCAGCGGCCGGGCGGCGCGACGGCCTACGTGCAGATCGCGCAGCACGTCCCGGGCGCGTCCCACCCTGACCTGGCCGCGCTGCTGCTGGCGGACGGCGTGTTGTCTGGATTCAAGAACGTCATCCCGTTTGACGGTCCGGTCGGCGTCCGGTCCTCACGGCTGTACCGGGCGCTTGTCGAGCGGGGCCTGGCCGCCGACGCCGGTTCGTCAGTGATCCCCAGCATCGATCCCACATTGTTCTGGGTCACGGCGACGGTGCGCTCGGGCGTCGACGCCCGTGAGGTTGAAGAGCGGGCCTGCGCCGAACTGAACCGCCTCGCGCTTGAACCTATAGATCTCGTCGAGCTGGCGAAGGTGAAAAAGCAGGCCAAGGCACAGATCGTGTACGCACGCGACGGTGTCTTCCGCCTCGCGATGGGCCTGGGCGCGGGTGCGATGGTGGACCGCGCCGACACGATCGACCTCATCTTGCAGCGGATCGAACAGGTGGCGCCCGAGGACATCGTGCGCGTTGCGGCGGCATACTTCCATCCAAAAAACCGCACGACCGGGATCTACCTGCCGGAAGCCGCCGCCGTCGGGGCAGCCGCACCCGCCGCCGCATATGACCCGGCGACTCGCCAGGAGTCGTGATGCGTCCCGAACGCACGACCGCTGCGCCGCCGCCGATCACCCCGCAGACCGTCACCCGGACCGAGCTGCACAACGGTCTTGTGGTGCTGGTCCGCGAGCAGCCCGCAAGCGGCATGGTCGCCGTCCAGGGGTTCGTGAAGGCCGGCGCCATGTACGACGGTGACCGCAGCGGTGTGGCGCGGTTTGCCACCGCCGTGCTGCCGCGCGGGACGCGCACGCGGTCGTCACAGGAAATTGCGGATGCGCTGGAGGGGATGGGTGCCGCGCTCAGCTTCCGGCTCGACGTCGAGTGGATCTCCATCACCTTCCGCGCCCTGCGAGAAGACTTCCGTGCCGCGGTTGAGATCTTCAGTGACGTCCTGATCGAGCCGACGTTTCCCTCTGACGAGGTCGAGAAGGCGCGGGGCGAAATCCTGACCGCCATCCGCGTGGGGATGCAGGACACTCGTCACGTCGCGGAGCGGGCGTTTCGTGGTCTCATGTTCCCAGCCGGCCACCCGCACTCACGGACTCCTGACGGAGATTGATCGGCGAACGCTTCAGCGGCTGGTCCCGGCGCGGCGTCTGGGCGCTGCCGCCCACTCCTCCCGTACAGCGACCCGACGAACCCGTGCGACGCGACGTGCGGATGACCGGGAAGATGCAGTCCGATCTCGTGCTGGGCTCCCCCGGCGTGGCGAGGACCGAGGCGGGCTACTACGAGGCGATGGTCGCCAACCTGATCTTGGGACAGATCGGCCTGATGGGACGCCTGGGTGACAGCGTGCGGGAACGGCAGGGGATGGCGTACTACGCCTACAGCGATCTTCGTGCCGGCCTGCTGGCTGGTCCATGGTGGGTACGTGCCGGAGTGAATCCCAAGAACGAAGAACCCGCGATCGCGAGCATCGTGGAAGAGCTGCGCCGGTTTCAGGAGCAGGGTCCGGATGAATCCGAACTCGGTGATGCTCGTGATCACCTCATCGGATCCTTGGCGGTCCGGCTGGAAACCAACGCCGGGATCGCGCAGACGCTCGCCGACATCGAACTGTTCAGTCTGGGGCTGGATCACCTGGAACGATACCCCGCGATCATTCGCCGGATCACGGCAGAGTCGGTCCGGCGCGCCGCGGGGCGGCTTTCACCGGACGAGTACTACGTGGCTATTGCCGGCCCGCCGCAGGGACCTCCCTAGGGCTCAGATCACCGCCCATGCCGGCGATTCCGATTGGAACGGTGGCGATCATCGGGGGCACGGGCCGGCTCGGGATGGGACTGGCCAGGCGGCTCGCGAAGGCAGGTGTGCCGATCGTCATCGGCTCCCGAGACCCCGCGAAAGCCCGGGCGGCGGCCCAGTCCCTGGTCGGCAACATCCGGGGCGCTGTGAACGACGATGCGGCGGAAGCGGCCGATTTCATCATCATCGCCGTGCCCTACGAGGCGCACCGGACGACGCTCGAGTCCCTGGCCGCGGCCGTCGCGGGCAAGGTGGTCGTCGACACCGCGGTGCCCGTTGAATTCGCCGGAGGTCTGCGTGTGAATCGCGTGCAGGCCGGCTCGCTGGCGCAGGAGACGGCACAGATCCTGTCCGGAGCGAAAGTGGCCGCAGCGTTTCACACGGTGAGCGCGCCGATGCTGAGCGACGTGAGCCGCCCGATCCATGGCGACGTGCTCATTTGCGGCGATGAACCAGCCGCAAAAGAGGCTGCCGCCACACTCGCCCGTGCCATCGGCATGCGGCCGGTAGACGTCGGCGGGCTGGCAGAGGCGCACGCGCTGGAGCAACTGGCCGGACTGCTCCTCGTGATGAACCGGCGATACAAGCGACGCGACCTGGGCATTACGATTGCAGGGCTATGAGAACACTCACGGCGTGGGTCCCGGTGGGATTTCCCGACGTCCAGCCCGGTGATGACATTGGGTCGATGGTGCTGGATATGTTCCGCTTCAACGACGTCGCGCCGGAAGATCACGACGTCCTTGTGATCGCGCAGAAGGTCATCTCGAAAGCCGAGGGCAGCGTGATCAATCTCGGCGAGATCACGCCCACGCCTGCCGCGAAGGAACTGGCGGCGCAGGCGCACAAGGATCCGCGCCTGGTGCAGGTGATTCTCAACGAGTCGAGCGCCGTGATGCGGGTGCGCCCAGGGCTGATCATCGCCGAGCACCGGCTGGGGTTCATCTGCGCGAATGCCGGCGTCGACCACAGCAATGTCGGCCTCGGCGAAAACTGGGTCACGATCCTCCCCAAGGATCCCGACGCCTCTGCCGAGGCGATCCGGAGCCGGATGGAAGAGACGTTCCGCGTGCACGTCGGAGTGATCATCAACGATACGCACGGCCGGCCGTTTCGCGAAGGCGCCGTCGGCGTGGCGATCGGTGTGGCCGGATTGGAGCCCCTCTTCAGCTATGTCGGGCAGCAAGATCTGTTCGGTTACGTGCTGCGCACGTCGATTGAGGGGGTCGCGGATGAACTCGCCGCCACTGCCAGCCTGCTCCAGGGGCAGGGAGCGGAGGGGACTCCGATGGTATTGATCCGCGGCGGGCGGTTCAAACCAGGGATTGGGAGTCTCGTCGAGCTGTTGCGGGAGCCGAAGAAGGACATGTTCCGCTAAACCGAACGACGAAGGCAGAAAGCAGTAGGCAATAGGGAGGACTCATGAAGATCACGAGCATCAAGTGCCGGATGCTGGCCGGTACACTCGAAAAACCGATTCAGTTCGGTATCGGCGCGTTTCCGACGTTTTCCGCGACGCTCGTCGAGATCACGACCGACGACGGCATCACCGGCGTCGGCGAGTGCATCGTCCGCAAGGCGCCCCAGGTCACCAAGACGGTGGTCGAGCAGATGCTGGCCCCAGTCATCACCGGTCGCGACCCGCACGATGCCGAGGCCCTGTGGGACGAGATGTTCCAGCTGCTGCGCGGCTGGGGACATTACCGAGGCTTCGTGTTTGAGGCCGTGAGCGGGATCGACACGGCGTTGTGGGATATCCTCGGCAAAGCGGCAGGGCTGCCCGTCTACAAGGTGCTGGGTGGCGCCGGCCGGGATCGCGTGCCGTGCTACGCGTCTTCCCTGTACTTTGCCGACCTCCCGGAGATGGTGGCGCAGGCGCAGGAACAGATCCGGGCCGGACACACGGCGATCAAGATGAAGATCGGCCGGAGCGCGCAACTCGGTGGGCGGCGGATGGACGTGGCGTGCGTGAAGGCGATCCGGAACGCGGTCGGTCCCGACGTGGACATCATGCTCGACGTGAACAGCGCCTACGATGCCGCGACGGCCATCAAGGTCTGCCGCCAGCTGGAAGCCGATGACATCACCTGGATCGAGGAGCCGGTGCCGCCTGATGATCTGGATGGCTATGAACGCGTGCGCAAGGGACAGCACATCCCCGTGGCCGCAGGTGAAAGTGAATTCGGCGTCTTCGGCTTCCGAGAGCTCATCACGCGGAACGCGATCGACATCTTGCAGCCCGATGTCGCTCGCGTTGGGGGATTCACCGGCGCGCGCCGCGTCGGCGCGCTCGTGCATGCCCACAACCTTCGCTACGCGCCGCACACAGGCTTCAGCGCGGGCATCTCGCACCTGGCCTCCCTCCACGTCGCGGCCAGCGTGCCTAACCTCATGACCTATGAGTACTTCTTCGCCCCCAACCCCCTGCGCGATCTGTTCGCCGAGCCGTTCCCGCAGCCCGACAACGGCGTCATCCCCGTCCCCCAAAGACCCGGCCTAGGGTTGGAGTTGGACCAGCGGATCATCAGGAAGTTTGAGTTAACATAGAAAAGCGGAAACTAGGAAACGAGGAAACTAGGAAACGAGGGAACTAGGAAACGAGGGCAGTTACTCGTTTCCTCGTTTCCTTGATACCTCGTTTCCGCAGTTTTGAACCATGCCTGCCAACCTGACCCCCGACTACCTCGCCGCCGACAAAAAGTTCAAGGCGGCCGCGACGCCGCAGGACAAACTGGCCGCGCTTGAAGAGATGCTGGCGACGATCCCCAAGCACAAGGGCACGGAGAAGATGCAGGCCGACCTCAAGCGCCGCATCGCCAAACTCCGTGATGAGATGCAGCGCAGGAAGGGCGCGGCGCGCGGCAAGCCCTTTTACCACGTGGACAAAGAAGGCGCCGGCCAGGTCGTGCTGATCGGTGCGCCGAATGTGGGCAAGTCGATGTTGCTCCGGGCTCTCTCACACGCCGAGCCCGAGGTCGCGGACTATCCGTTCACGACACGTGTTCCGCTGCCCGGCATGGTCGAGTTCGAGGATGTGCAGGTCCAGCTGGTCGACCTGCCGCCCATCACGGTAGAGTTTCGGGAAGGGTGGCTGTACGGCATCATCCGCACCGCCGATGTTGCCGCGCTGGTCGTAGATCTCTCGTCGGAAGATCTGCTCTCTCAGACCGAGACCGTCCTCAGTCTGCTGTCGGAGGCGAACATCCGGCTCGTCCGCTCACCGGGCCAGCCTGGGGAGAAACGTGCGGTCGTCATCGCGAACAAACTCGACGTGCTGGGCGCGGGCGGGCGGCTTGAACGGTTCCGCGAGTTCATCGGCGAGTTGGCGGTGATCCCGGTGTCGGCCGCCGCCGGCACCGGTCTGGACGGACTGCGGCAGGTGATGTTCGACCTTCTCCACGTCATCCGCGTCTACAGCAAGCCGCCGGGCAAGAAGGCCGATCGAGGGACGCCCTTCATCCTCAGGCGCGGGGCAACGGTGCTGGACGCCGCCGAGGCGATCCACAAAGACTTCGTGGAGAAGCTCAAGTACGCACGGCTCTGGGGGCGCGAGCACTATCAGGGACAGATGGTGGGCCGGGATCACGTCCTCGAGGACGGAGATATTATCGAGATACATGCGTGACTCTGGGAGGAGCCGGTGATGCCTCAGCCGTTGTGGAAAGCCGCACTGGCGGAAGCCATCGGCGCGTTCACGCTCACGTTCATCGGGGCCGGATCGATCTTGGCCGATGCCCTGACCGGGGGGAAGGTCGGCATGACCGGCGTCGCGCTCGCGCACGGACTGGCGATCGCGACCATGGTCTCGGCGGCCGGCCATCTCTCCGGCGGCCATTTCAATCCTGCAGTGACCGTGGGGTTCCTGATTACCGGCCGGCAGCCGGCAGGACGCGGGATCACGTACATTGTTGCGCAGCTGGCCGGCGCTTCTGTTGCCGCGTTCGTCCTGACTGCGGTCTTTCCGGAGGCGATCCGCCAGAGCGCGCGCCTCGGCACGCCGGCACTGGGGGCGGGCGTGACAGCCGGCGTCGGCATCGTCGTCGAAGCCGTGCTGACATTCCTGCTTGTGTTCGTCATCTTCGGGGCGGCCGTCGATCCTCGCGGTCCGGGGGCAGTTGCGGGACTCATCATCGGTCTGGTGATCGCGATGGACATTCTGGCCGGCGGCGCGCTGACGGGAGCGGCGATGAATCCCGCGCGCGCGTTTGGACCGGCCCTGTTTTCGAATTTCTGGGAGGGGCACTACGTCTACTGGATTGGGCCAGCGATCGGCGGGATGCTGGCAGCCCTTGTGTATCACCGGGTCTTCTCGGCACCCTAGGGGGTGAATCGTCAGGATGAAACTCACGTACCATGGCCACGCCTGCTTTTCCATTGAAGCGGACGGGACGACCATCCTCATCGACCCGTTCAATGACACGTGCGGGTATCCGATGCCGGACATCAGCCCGACCGCGATCGCAGTCTCCCACGAGCACTTTGATCACAACTACGTGCAGATGGCCAAAGGATCGCCGAGGGTGATCCGCGGGCTCAAAAACGGCGGTAAAGACTGGGCCCAGGTCAATGAGAAGGTTGGGCCGGTGGCGATCACGACCGTGCGCACCTACCACGATCCTACCGAAGGGTCGCAGCGTGGCAGAAACGTGATGCTCATCTTCGACAGCGGCGGCATCCGGCTGGTCCACTCAGGCGACCTGGGACACACGCTGTCAAATGAGCAGGCGAACGCGCTGGGGAAGGTCGACGTTCTGCTCGTGCCGGTGGGCGGATTCTACACGATCGGTCCAAAGGAAGCGGACGCGGTCATCGACCAGCTCAGGCCACGAGTCATCGTCCCGATGCACTACAAGACACCGGTCACGCAGAGCTGGCCGATCGGCCCGCTGGATGAATTCGTCAAGGGGAAGGCCCGTGTGAAGCAGGTGGGCCGCAGCGCGACGTTCGACGCCTCGGCTCTGCCGAAAGAAACCGAATTTTGGGTGCTAACTGCCTGACAAGTAGGTGAGCAACGTCCTGACGCCGTACCCTGTCCCGCCCTTCGGCAGGTACGGGCCGGTGCCTTCGTCGGTTTCTAGGAACGCCGTCGGTGCGATGTCGATGTGCGCCCAGGGCCGGCTGTCGACGAACTCCCGCAGGAAGATGGCGCCCTTCTGCGCTCCCCCGTACCGGCCGCCGGAGTTCTGCAGGTCGGCCACCGGGCTGCGCATCTTCTCGAGGTATTCCTCATAGAGTGGCAGCTGCCACATCCGCTCACCCGTCCGCTCGGCGGCATCCAGCAGCCGGTTCACGAGACGCTGATTGTTGCTCATGACCGCAGCGGCCAGATACCCGAACGCAATCATCGCCGACCCGGTCAGCGTGGCCAGGTCGATGATTTCGTCGGGATTGCGCTGCGCCGCATAGGCGAGCGCGTCGGCGAGAATGACCCGTCCCTCGGCGTCCGTGTTATTGATCTCGATTGTCTTGCCGTTCATCGCGCGCACGATATCGCCGGGCTTGACCGAGGTGCCGCTCGGCAGGTTCTCCACCGCGGCCACGACGCCGAGCACCCGTACCGGCGACTTCAACGCCGGCAGGGCCTGCATCGTCGCGATGACCGCCGCGCCGCCGGCCATGTCCGCCTTCATCGTTTCCAGCATCGTTTCATCTTTCTTCAGGTTGATCCCGCCGCTGTCGAATGTGACGCCCTTCCCGACGATGGCGACGGTGCGCTTGGCCTTCGGCGGCGTGTACTCCAGGACGATGAGCCGCGGCGGCACGGCGCTGCCGCCCCCGATCGAGAGGATCGCACCCATGCCCTGGGCCTGCATCGCATCGACATCGAGCACCGAGCAGCGCAGCCCGGCGATGCGGGCGGTCTCGCCGGCGATCTCGGCAAGGCGGGTCGGGTTCAACTGGTTCGGCGGTTCGTTGACGAGATCGCGCGCCAGCGTGGTGGCGTCCGCAAACAGCAGGCCGCGTCGCAGACCCTCCTCGACCCCTTTCTGGTGTGAGGCGTCTGTGGCCAGCAGCTCGACCCGTTCCACGGTCATTCCATCCTCCTGCTGCTTGTACCGGGAAAACCGGTACAACCCAAGCGCGACACCTTCGACGCGGGCCTGGGTGACCGCATCGGGGTGATGCGGCGGGAGAGTAACTGCGGGAAGGACGATGTGCTTCGCCCGGGCGTCGGCCGCGCGGCGTGCCGCCGCCCCTGCCGCGACGCGCAGCCGCTCGAGGTTCGCTTCGACTTTGGGTCCCAGCCCTGTCGCGATGATGCGCTTGGCCGGAGTCTTTCCGTGCGTATGCAGGACGAACGTGTGGCCTGGCTTCGCTTTGAACCGCTCTTCGGCGAGCACGGAGGACAGCAGCCCGCCGAGCGCCTGGTCGACTTTAGCCGCGGCGCCTTCAAGCGGCGCTCCCTCTGCATACGCGCCGACCACAAGGGCGTCACACGCGCACCTTTCCGGCGCCTGCGTCGAGATCATGAAGTCCATGGCCCTGTTAGGTTATCTCCTCACCCCGTGATACCTTTCAGGCTCGCGCTCCGCCTGAACGGCTCACCCACGCCGAGTTCTCGTGCCCGGTCGTAGGCGAGTTTCATGGCCGCCACGTCTTCCAGGGCAATCCCCTGCGATTCAAAGAGCGTGATCTCATCCGCCGACCTTCGCCCGGGTTCTGTCCCCGCGACGACCGGTCCGAGTTCGACCACGCGCTCCCAGTCGAGTACGCCTTCCTCAACAGGCTGAATGAGATCGCCTGCCTCGAGCTTCGCCTGTTCGAGATCATCCACGACGATTCGCCTGGCGCGGGTGACCGCTTCTGTATCGAGCTCGCGCTTCTGCCGCCAGTTTGAGCCGATTGCGTTGACGTGCATGCCGGGCCTCAGCCAGGCCCCGGACAGCACCGGTTCACTCGACGTGGTGGCCGTGATGATGATCTCCGCTTCGACGGCCTCTTCGGCGCGCTCCGCGGCCACGACCTCGGCACCCAATTCTTGGATCATCTCCTCGGCGAACGCCGCCCGCCGGCGCTCGTCGCGGCTGTAGCACTTGACGAGCGCGACCGGCCGCACGCACGCGACCGCGGCGAGCTGGCTGCGGGCCTGCCAGCCCGTGCCGATGATGCCTACGGTTCCGGCATCCGGCCGGGCGAGGTACTTCGTCGCCACCGCGCTCGCCGCGCCGGTGCGCATCTGCCCCAGCCGGTCGGCCTCCATCACCGCCAGCAGTTCGCCGGTCTCAGTGCTGTACAGCATGGCCAGGAACCGGGTGCCGTCTCGGGCGCTGGAATACGCCTTCAACCCCATGACGCCGAGGGCAGGAATGGCTGCAGACATCACGTGGAGAATCGTGCCGCCTGAGGATGCGCGCTGTCGCGGACGGTTTACGGCTGTGCCCAGTCCCGCCTGGCGAAACGCGTCCTCGACGGCAGCCACGACGTCGGGCATTCGAAGCACGCGTGCGATATCATCTTCTCGAATGAAGAGAGCCATGACGCACCTCAGATTTCTCGACCACAAAGAGCCATCCTCTACACCGAAGGCATGAGGGGCTTAGACTACTTACTGATTGGCGGGAAGGGCGAAGTTTATTGATGGAACGGAAGAAAAGTTCGGTTCGAGCCCAATTTGGTCGCAGGGCGGGCGCGTACGCGCGCAGCGAGAGTCACGCGCGGGACCGGGACCTCGAACTCCTGCTGGAGCATCTTCGACTGCGTCCTGAGGATCGAGCGCTGGATGTGGCGACCGGCACGGGGTTCACCGCGATTGCCCTGCGGTCTGACGTCCACTCCGTTGTCGGGCTGGATCTCACGCACCGCATGCTGCTCGAAGCCATTCGACTCGCCGCATCCGCGGCTCCCTCACGGTCTGCGGCCCAGGGCCTCGCCGATACGCCCGGTATCCAGTGGGTTGAAGGCGATGTGGAATCGTTGCCGTTCCGAGACGGAGCGTTTTCCGTTGTGACGTGCCGCCGGGCGCCGCACCATTTTGTGCACCTCGACCGGGGGATCGGCGAGATGCTCCGCGTGCTTCAGCCCGACGGGCGGATCGGCATCGTGGACCAGATCAGCCCCGAGGAAGCGGTGGGTCTAAGGCTGATGGAGGATTTGGAGGCCCTGCGCGATGCCAGCCACGTTCATGCGCTGACGGTGAATGAGTGGCGCGCGGTTTTTGAGCGCCACGAGATTGCCCTAACGTTTCTTGACGTCGTGGAGTCCGCTCAGGCATTTGAAGGCTGGCTGGATCTGGCCGACACCGAGATCGATCGACGGCGCGCGATCGAGCAGGCGCTGGCGGACGCTCCACCTGAGGCGCGAAGGCAGATCGGCTATGAGGCGACGCCGGAGCGGTCGTTCCTGAAGCGGTGGGCAGTCCTAGTAGGAAGGAAACGATAACGCGACAACGCGATGACGCGACAACGCAATACCCCTCTCACATCACTGCGTTGTCCCGTTGTCGCGTTGTCCCGTTGCCGTGTTTAGCAGTGTCTTCACGAAGGTATTGCGGGCGTCGATGGCGGGCGGGGGGGTATCAGCGTAGGCCGTCCAGGCGAGACGGATCGCCGCCGCATCATCGTCGTTCATCTGGATATCGAGTGGAGGCTCATTCCAGGGCTCCACGTCTACTTCGAGGGCCAGCCGGTCGTAGTAGTCCAGGCAGGCGTCGAGATATTCAGCGGATCGAAGCATCTGCCGACCCGTTTGGTCCGCGACCGCCGCCGTCAGCACTCTGCACATCGCTGCGAACGACGCGAGCGAGCGGAGCCCTGCCCAGCGCACCTGAATGTCCTGCGGCGCTTCGCTCTGCGCCCAACTCGACAGGTCGGCAGTCCACCGCTCCACGGTGCTGAGGCAGCGATGAGCCACGGCGCTCAGATCCACCCGAGGTGTCCTGTTCGCCGCCCGCAGCACGGCCGCAGAGGCCTCTTTGGCTTTGAGGCTCTGCAGCGGCGTGGCAATGCGCGGCATGAGCACCTGCGCTTCGAACAGGCCGTCGACGATCAGCTCAATCGATGCGCGGCTTCCGTATCGGGCCGGATCGATCGATGCCCGGGCGACGAGGGAGCGGCGTAGGGCGGGCGCGATCGTTTGAAAGGCCTCAAGGAGAATCCGCATCGGCAGGTAGATGAACAGCGCCCAGACCAGCAGAGCGAACAGCCACCGTCGGAGGCCGACCCCGGTCGCAACGAGGACGGCCAGCGTCACGATGTAGCCGGCGGCGCAGAGGACCGCCAGCGTACGTGCCGCGGCGGCGCGCGCGTCAGTGCGTTCCAATCTGCTGAGCGCCAGTCGGAAGTTCATCATTGAAGCAACAAGCAATATCTATCGGCCTCGCCCCCGGCTCGGCCTCTTGCGCCGCCGGCCCGCTCCGCGGGCAACCCAAGTGGTCGGGCCGATCTCGCTTCGACACTTCGCGCGGGTATTCAGCGTTCCCTAGCGAAACACGGTTCGGGGGAATCCGTATGCTCGTTCGCAGCGTGTCACTCATCGTGGCGGCGGCGCTCTCGCTGGTGCCGACCGGCGCGTTTGAACTGCTGCGGGCGCCGAGCCGCATCGAGTTCTTCGTCCAAGACAACCGCGGCGGTTTTACCGGCGTCGTGCATGACGTCAGCGCGTCCGCGACGGTGCGGGAGCAAGGAGACAGTTTCGCCGGCGACATCCAGGTGCAGATCGATGCGAGGACGATCACCACGGGCATCGGCCTGCGCGACCGGCAGATGCGGCGCGACTTCCTCGAGACGGACACATTCCCGTTCATCACGTTTCGGGGTAGCGTCGCGCCCACCGACCGGATCGGCGCACTCCCATTCCGCGCCCTCTTGAAAGGAATGCTGACAATCAAACAGGTCACGCAGCAGGTGGAGATCCCGGTTCGGATCACTGCCCTCCGAGATTCATATCTGGCGGAGGGGCAGGTGACCATCCGCCTGTCGGAGTTCAAGATCCCCATCCCGCGATTGCTTATCTTCGTCGCAGAAGATCCGGTCACCATTACCCTGAAGGTGCGCTTTGGGCAGAAATGAAATACCTCACCATTCACCATTCACGGAGGTCTAGTGTGACCGCGCTCTCGTACGCTCAAGAACACCGGGCTGGGTTCCTAGACGAACTGAAGGCGTTTGTCAGCATTCCTAGCATCAGCACGCTCCCACAGCACAAGGACGACGTCCGCCGGGCGGCAGACTGGCTCCTTGAGCACCTGCGCGGGCTGGGGATGACCGGCGAGTTGATCCCGATCGAGGGCGGACATCCCATGGTGTACGCCGAGTGGATGCAGGCGTCCGGCAAACCGACTGTGCTTATCTACGGCCACTATGACGTACAGCCGGTAGACCCGCTCCACGAGTGGACGTCGCCTCCGTTCGAGCCGACGATCCGCGGCGACGATCTCTACGCCCGCGGGGCCAGGGACGACAAGGGGCAGGTGTTTGCCGTCATCAAGGCGCTAGAGTCCCTGCTGCGTACGGACGGCACTCTGCCGCTGAGCGTCCGGGTCATCGTCGAAGGTGAAGAAGAGATCGGCAGCCCCGGGATGTACAAGTGGATCGACCGCCACGCGAGAAAGCTGGCATGCGACTTCGCCTGGGTATCCGATGGGCAGCTCTTTGCCCCCGGGCTGCCGACAATCGTCACGGGGCTCCGTGGCCTCGTGTACACCGAGGTCGAGGTACGCGGTCCTTCGCACGATCTGCACTCGGGGATTTATGGCGGCGCGGCCCCCAACCCCGTCAACGCGATAGCGTCGATCATTGCCGGGTTGAAGGACCGGCGTGGTCGCGTGACCGTGCCGCGATTCTATGCGGCGGTGCGTGATCCATCACCCGAAGAGAAGGCATCGTGGGAGCGGCTGCCGTTCAGCGACGAGGCGTATCTGAAGGAGCTCGGCATCCCAGCTGCGCCGGGTGAGCAGGGATTCGGCATTCTGGAACGCCGGTGGACGCGGCCGACGCTCGAGGTCCATGGTATCGCGGGCGGGTGGACGGGCGCTGGCGCCAAGACGGTGATTCCTGCCCGCGTGACCGCAAAGATCAGCATGCGCCTCGTGCCGGACCAGCGGGCGTCGACGATCTACCGGTCTTTCTCCAAGAAGGTCGCGAAGCTCGCGCCGCAGGGTGTCGAGGTCGAGGTTCGGGAACTGGCGAGCAGTGATCCGGTCCTGGTGAACCCGAAGGCCAAACCGGTGCAGGTTGCGGCCACGGTGGCGCGACAAGTCTGGGACGCGGAGCCCGTCTTCACCCGCGAGGGCGGGAGCGTGCCGATCGTCACCAAGTTCGACCGCGTCCTGAAGGTACCGACCGTCCTCTTCGGTTTCGGTCTGCCCGACGACAACCTCCATGCGCCCAATGAGAAGTTCCACATTCCCAACTTCTACAGGGGAATCGAGACCGTCATTCGATTCCTCCAGCAGGTGAGTGCTTGACACCGGGAACGGGGAACTGGGAACGGGGAACCGTAACTGCATGTCTTGACCGTTCCCTGTTCCCCGTTCGCTGTTCCCCGTCTCTCCATGCCATCGATCAAAGACACTGAGCTCGAGATGGTTCAGTTAGTGTTGCCCGAGCACGCCAACGTGCGCGGCACACTGTACGGCGGCCGCATGATGGACTGGATCACCACGGCCGCGACGATGCCCGCGATGCGCCTGGCGAGAGGATCGGTGGTGCTGGCCAGCATGGATGACCTCGACTTCCTGCACCCCGTGGCGATCGGCGACGTCGTGACGCTGCGCGCCCGTGTGGAGTTCGTAGGGACGTCGTCGATGGAGGTGGGCGTCGAGGTCTACGCCGAGGATCCGAAGCGCGGCGAGCAGCGCCTGACGACCGCCTCGCATCTCGCCATGGTGGCCGTCGACGAGCAGGCCCGGCCCCGTCCGGTGGGGACGCGCATGCAGCCCGCGGACGATCGCGAACGCGCGATCTATGCCGCCGCGCAGTCCCGGAAGCAGATGCGTGAGCGGGGAATCACCGACCGCAACCAGCAGGCCGCACGGGTGACGGATGAGGACGCTGCCAGTCTGACGTATGCCATCGAAGTGTCGCGCATCGTGTTCCCCGAGGACGCGGTCCTAGGGACGATGATGTTCGCGGGCCGTCTGATGATGCTACTCGATGAGGTCGCGTCGATTCTGGCCCTGAGGTTCTGCCGGTGCCCGGTCGTCACCGCATCGATCGACGCGATGTCATTCTATGCGCCGGTCCGCGTGGGCGAGATCGTTGTCTGCCAAGCTGCCCTGAACCACGTCGGGCGGACGTCCCTGGAGGTCGGCATCAAGGCGCTGGCCGAACACCCGTTGACCGGCGCCCGCCGCCACACGTGCACGGCATTCCTGACGCTGGTGCACGTCGACAGGGAGGGACCGAAGCCCGTGCGGCGGTTCACGCCGACGACGCCTGCGGAGCGGCGACGCTGGGAAGCCGCAGAGCGGCGGAGACAACACCGTATGGAGCGCCGTGCCAGACTGGCGCCCCGCACGTCCTGATGCTCGATACACTCCTCGAGTTCATCTTTCATCTCGACCGCCACATCGATGCCGTCGTCGTCCAGTACGGAACGTTCGCATACGCGCTGCTGTTTGCGGTGATCTTCGCGGAGACCGGCTTGGTGCTGACGCCGTTCCTCCCCGGCGACTCGCTGTTGTTCACCGTCGGTGCGCTTGCCGCGCGCGGGTCGCTCAATGTCGCTGGCCTCATTCTGTTGCTGGCGGCGGCGGCGATCGCGGGCGACACTGTCAACTACTGGATCGGAGCGGCGGTCGGCCCTCGCGTCTTTCGTGCAGGACGCTCGCGCTGGCTGAACCCAAGACACCTCGATCGGACGCACCAGTTCTATGAGAAGTACGGCAGCATGACGATCATCCTGGCACGGTTCGTGCCGATCGTGCGGACGTTTGCGCCCTTTGTCGCCGGCATCGGCAGGATGACGTACTGGCGATTCCTCACGTACAACGTCGTGGGGGGAATTGTGTGGGTGGTGCTGTTCGTGCTCGGCGGCTACTTCTTCGGCAACCTTCGGGTCGTGCGCGATAACTTCACGCTCGTCATTCTGGCGATCATCGTCATCTCACTGGTGCCGCCGTTCATCGAGTTTGTCCGGCACCGGCGCCTGTCCGGCCGGCAGCGGGCTTAAAGTTTCATCCGCGGGTCGAGCGCGTCGCGCAGACCGTCCCCCAGCAGGTTGAAACCCATCACCGTCAGCATGATCGCCAGCCCCGGAAAGATCAGCGTATGAGGGGCCAGCTGGATGAACTGGCGGGCAGTGGAAAGCATCGCGCCCCATTCAGCCGTGGGCTGCTGAACCCCGAGCCCGAGAAATCCCAACGCCGCTGCAGAGAGAATGGCGCTTGCGACCTGGAGGGTCGTCTGCACGATGAGCACCGCTAGCGTATTGGGGAAGATGTGACGGAACACGATGCGGCCGCTGCCGGCGCCAAGCGCGCGGGCGGCCTCGACGAACTCCTGGATCTTCAACGATAGCACCTGTCCTCGAATGAGGCGCGCGTAGGTGGGCACGGACACAATCCCGACCGCAATCATGACGTTGACCAGTCCGACGCCTAACACGGTGACCAGCACGATGGCCAGAATGATGCTCGGGAACCCCAGGAGCACGTCGATCACGCGCTGCGAGTACAGATCGACGCGCCCCCCAAAGTAGCCCGCGAACAGGCCGATGGGAACGCCGAGCACGACACCAATGCTCACCGAGATGCTGCCGATTACCATCGACAGCCGCGCACCGTAGATGATGCGGCTGAGGATGTCTCGACCCAGTTCGTCTGTGCCCAGCCAGTGCATTCCACTCGGCGGGGCCAGGCTGCCTTCGAGATCCGACCGATATGGGTCGTAGGGCGCGAGCCATGATGCGAATAGCCCGCTCAGCGCGAAGACGGCCAGGACCATCATGCCGAGGAGCGCCCCTCGATTCCGGCGGAGGCGGCGCCAGACCGCGACTCCGCCCGTGCGTGGAACAACACGTGGAACGCTGGGCAGGGCTGAGTCGGTAGCCATCGTCACTCGTACCGAATCCGGGGATCGAGGACAGCGTATGCCATGTCGACTACGACGTTGAGCAGAACGAACGTGGTAGCGATGAGCAGCACGGTGCCCTGAATGATGGGGTAGTCGCGTGCCAGAACCGCGTCCACGAGCAACCGCCCCACACCCGGCCAGGCGAACACGCTTTCAGTCAGCACGGCTCCGGAGAGCAGCGTACCCAACTGCAGGCCGACGACGGTCACGACGGGGATCAGGGCGTTGCGCAGCGCATGGCGCCCGATCACGGTCTGCTCGGCGACCCCTTTTGCGCGTGCCGTCCGCACGTAGTCTTGCCTTAGAACCTCAAGCATCGCCGAGCGCGTCATGCGGGCGATGATCGCCGCCGAGGCGGCGCCTAGCGTGAACGATGGAAGGATCAAGTGCTTCCAGGTTTCATGGCCGATCGCCGGGAGCCAGTGCAGCCGGACGGCAAAGACCAAAATGAGATTCAGCCCGAGCCAAAAGATCGGCATGGAAACGCCTGCCAGCGCCAGCACCATCACGGCAGAATCGACCCAAGAGAGATGGCGAGTGGCAGAGAGAATCCCTGCCGGAACCCCGATTAGTATAGCGACAACGATACTGGCCAGCGCGAGGCGCGCCGTGCGCGGAAGGCGCTGCGCCAGCTCCTCAGTGACCGGTGCGCCATTGAACAGTGACTTGCCGAGGTCGGCGCGCAGCGTGTTGCGGAGGAAAACGGCATACTGCACAATCACGGGGCGGTCAAGCCCGAGTGACTCCCGGATGCCACGGACGACTTCTTCCGTGGCCGCTTGCCCTGCCATGAGCTCCGCTGGGTCGCCCGGAATGAGACGTATCATCACGAACACAACGACGGAGACTCCCAGCAAGACGGGGAACGCGAGCATGATCCGTTTCGCAAGGTAGGGCAGCATTCTGTCAGCGAAACAATGGAGCTAGGGGGAGACCCCTAGCTCCATTGCGCAGGTCTCGGTGGAGTTCCTACCGGTTGAGCGACGCGAAATGGGCCATCATCCGTTCCGTGACGTGGACGATGAGCCCCTGCACCTCGCGCCGGACTCCGGTGAGCTGCGACTCGCTGTGTAGGAAAAGCCACGGCGCATCCTTCATGATAATGTCCATGGCCTGCTTGTACATCGCCGCACGCTTGGTGGCGTCGGTTTCGCCACGCGCCTGCTCAAGAAGCGCGTCGACCTGCGGGTTCTTATAGAAACCCCGGTTGAAGCCCGCCGGGGTCCACTGGCTGCTGTGGAACAGGCTGAAGAGTCCGTAGTCGGCGTCGCCCGTCACGGTACCCCAGCCGAGCATGTACGCTTGGACCTCGTTCTGGTCGACAGGGCGCCCCGTAAATGCCAGATAGGTCGCCCACTCCAGCGTGGCCAGGCGCATGTTGATGCCAGCCTCGCGCAACTGCGCTTGAATCGCCGCGGCGATCGGTGCGTCTTCAAGGTAACGTCCGGTCGGGTGGTGGATCGTTACGGAGATGCCGGACGAGTACCCCGCCTCGGCAAGCAGCTGCTTGGCCTTCTGGAGGTCATACGGATAGGTCATCGTCTGCGCGTACCCCCACACGCCCGGCGAGATGGGGGCATCCGAGACGCGCACGGCCCCACCCAGGATCGTTTGGGCAATCGCTCGTTTGTTCACGGCGTAGTTGACGGCCTGGCGCACGCGCACGTCATCAAACGGTTTCTTCGTGACGTTGAAGCCGAAGAAAATTGTTCGCACGCTGGGAGCGCGGTCAACCCGCAGTGCGCGGTTGACGGCCAGCCGGCTGGTCTCGCGCGGCGGGATGGCCCGCGCCACATGGATTTGTCCCGCCTCCAGGGCCAGCACACGGGCGCCGGAATCCGGGATCGTGCGGAAGACGATCTGGTCGAGCCGCGGCTTCTCCGAGCCCCAATAGTCGGGGTTGCGCTCAAGGACGATGCGATCGCCGCGCACCCATTCCTTGAACTTGAACGGCCCGGTGCCCACCGGCGCCCGGCCGTACGGCTCACCGGTCGGCGGCCGCATGCCTCCGCCACGCTCTACCGCCGCGGGGCTGTGGATCCCCAGGAAGTTATGCGTGAGGTGGGAGAGCAGAGGAACGAACGGGCGAGCCAGCGACAGCTGGACAGTGTTCGAGTCAACCACGGTGACATCGCTGAGCTCGCCGAGGAGAATCGCCCGGAACGGCACGGCGTTCGCTGGATTCCGGAAGAAATCGAGGTTCCACTTCAATGCCGCCGCATCAAATGCTGTGCCGTCGTGGAACCGAATGCCCCGCCTCAGGCGGATGGTCATCGTCTTCGCATCCGCTGAAAGCCGCTGTGATTCGGCCAGCAGCGGTTCAATTTTCCCGTCGGGGGTCAGCCTGAACAGCGTCTCCACGACGTGACCCATTACTTCCGCGTCGGGCGCGGCACTGGCATAGAAGCTTAGTGTCACCGAATCAGCACCGCGTCCGATGATGAGAGTGCCGCCCGTCTGTTGCGCGAAGGACGGCAATACCATGATCGCCGCCACTGACAGGGCAAGAAGGATCGGAAACACACGTTTATGCACAGCAATCCCTCCTTGGGAATTGTAGTCTGTCTGATTCGCAGCGCTGGCGCCGGTTTCCTCTGCACCACCCGTCGGGACGGAGTCAGCAAGCGTCATGAAGGGGTCAGAAGGATCACTGCGAACGTATTTCTCAGCATTTGAGGTATATGTTACGATGTGGCACGTGCGCGTCGATAGATAGAGTGGGGGGAGGTGTGAGATGGACACGATCGGCCACCATTACATCGTCGAAGCTTCCGGGTGCAATCCCGGGGTTATCGGGAAGGTAGAGACGGTCGAGCAGATCATGGTGCGCGCGGCGGAGGTCGCCGGCGTGCAGGTCTGGTCGATCTCGTTCCACCGCTTCAATCCCAACGGCGTCTCCGGGGTCGTGGTCATCTCGGAATCCCACTTCTCTGTCCACACCTGGCCGGAGTACGGCTACACTGCGGTGGATATCTTCACGTGCGGCGACTCGGCCAAGCCCGAGAAGGCCGTTCAGTACGCCCTCCGGGAGTTCAGGGCCACCAACGTGCACATCACCGAGGTCACCCGCGGGCTGGAAGAGGGCGACAAAGTGTTCTTCCACAGCATCGTGACTTGGGAGGAAGAGTTGCTCAAGCGGGCGGTGGACGGCCAGCGCGCGCCGGCCCGCCGTCCTGCTTCACGGCGCCGCGGTATCGTGGCCAAACCGAAACAGTAGTTCCTCCCCCAGAGCATCCCATTGCGTCCCATAGTCATCTTCTGCCTCTGTGTGATTGCAGCCGCAGCCGCGATCGTTCCGCGGTCGGTCACCGCAGCGCCCGCCGGTCCCGGTCGGTGGGAGATGCGAGCCCCAATGCCGTCGATGCGGACCGAGGTCGCCGCGGCGCTGGTCGGCACGAAGATCTACGTTGTCGGCGGGCTCGTCCCCGGGGACGTGACCTCGATTGTTGAGGAATACGACGTCGCCACCAATATCTGGCGCCGGGTGGCATCGATGCCGCAGGCGCTGCATCATACCACCGCGGTCTCAGTGGGGGGGAAGCTGTACGTGATCGGTGGGTTCACCGGTGCTTGGGATCCGGTGAACACCGTGTACGAGTACGATCCCGCGGCGGACCGGTGGCGGACGCGAACCCCGATGCCCACCGCCCGCGGCGCGCCTGCTGCCGCCACGTTGGCCGGGAAGATCTACGTGATGGCCGGTGACACGCGGCGCGGGGATTCGACCGCCAACGAAGAGTACGATCCCGCAAGCGACACCTGGCGCCGGCGCGCGCGTGTCCCCACTGCGCGCAACCATCTGGCCGCCGCCACGATGGGCGAGCTGATCTATACGTTCGCAGGCCGGGTCGGCGGGCGCAACCTCGCGGTGACCGAAATCTACAACACCGCGGCCGACACGTGGAGCCGGGGCACGCCGATCCCCACGCCGCGCAGCGGCATCGCGGCCGCCGCACTCGGTCTCGCCTCATCTACGTCTTCGGCGGCGAATTGGGCCAGCCGACGACGTACGCCGAGAACGAGGCCTACGATCCCGCGAGCAACACCTGGTCGTCGAAAGCCCCGCTGCCGACCGCGCGCCACGGCCTCGCCGCCGTCACGGCCGGCGACCGCATCTACGTGATCAGCGGCGGGCCGCGACCGGGCGGCAGCTTCAGCAACGTCAACGAGGTCTTTTCCCCTGACTGACGGGAGCGCGGAAGCGCGGGAACGCGGGAGCACGAAACAGAAATAGCGCTCCGACGTCTTTTCCGACGCCCGATGCCCGAAGCCCGAGGCCCGTCAGTTTCAACTGATCGACTGGAACGAGCCCTCCGCGAGGCCGTACGGGGCGAAGTGCGCTTCGACGCCTTCTCCCGCGTCCTCTACAGCACCGACGCCAGCATCTATCAGATCATGCCGGTCGGCGTCGTGATCCCACGCGACGAGGACGACATTGCCGCCACACTGCGCATCGCCGCCGGGGAACGCATTGCG
>JACPRY010000152.1 GCA_016193565.1 Armatimonadota bacterium | reverse complement strand
TGTGGCCACGCGGGCCCAGGTTTCTTGTAGCTCCTCGTAGGCTTCGCGGATGTCGAGAGTACGCTTGCGCTTCGCCGATTTCAGCCAGAGCTCCACGGCCTCTCGCATCGGGTCCGGGCCCTCTTCATCCCGGTATGGCAGGGGCCGATCGAGATTGAAGATGAGCCAGTTGCGCCTGCGGTCGTGGATCCCGACGAATCGGTTGCGTTCCAACAACCCAACTCTGCGCAGCACCACGTTCGCCCACGCCGTGACGACCGCGGGCCAGCGATTCTTGTACCAGCGCCCCGTCGGATAGACGCGGATTGCGTCCTCTGCGCTCTCAGGACAAGGCCTAATGACTAGATATCGTTGGGAGTCCTTCTCAGCGAGATACATGCGGACCGCGCGCAAGGGCTTCTTCGGACTGAGCAGGGAGACCGCGGCGATATTGAGGAGCAGGCGCCCGTTGCCGGGAATGACCAGCTCCGGTGGGTTGGGGTGCCGCCCGACGTGCCCTCCTCCTAGCGGGGTCAACTCTTCTTCACGCAGCGAGGGCGGCTTGGGCGGCGTCCGGACGACCGTGCCTCCTGCGGATGAACGTGCGCGATCTGCTGGCGTCATCAAGACCCTCCCGTATTCGGCCGCAACATCGCTCATGGACAGTATACGTCTGCAGTAGCAGGATTTGTAGTACTCGCAGGATTTGTAGTAGGCGCAGAATTCTTGGGTTCCGGCGAGCTTGCCGGTAGCAGATCAGGGAGATTGACAGCTCATGGGCATGCAGGCAGATTTCGCTTCACCTCCGGATGCGGCCAGCGAGCTCGAGCTCTTGCTCGCCTACCTGCCGGAAACCGTACGGCGGCTGATCGATCCGTCGCTCCTTGACCGGCTGGTCGAGGTCGTCATGGACCTGGGTCGCCCGGCGCAGCTCCGGCTGCCGGGTGACTTCAGCCTGCTGCCCCACACGGTTCGGACGGAGGACCTGGAATATGTCGTCCAGCGGGTCGGCGCCTTCCGTTCCGACAACCGCGTCGGCGTCGAGGGGACTCTGCACCGCATCAGCGCGATCCGCAATCGCTACCAGGACCTGGTTGGCGTGACGATCCGGATCGGCCGCCACCTTCCGGGCGTGGGTGCGCCGCTACGGCCCTGGCTGCAGGGCGAGGAGAACCTGCTCATCCTCGGTCCGCCTGGAAGCGGGAAAACGACACTCCTCCGGGACCTCACGCGCGTCGCCTCCACCGAGCTGCGCCGGCGAGTCGTGGTCGTTGACACAAGCAACGAAATCGGCGGCGACGGCAACGTCCCCCATCCCTCGATCGGTACAGCCCGTCGCATCCAGGTCCCCAGCCGTGCCGATCAATACCGTCTCCTGCTGGAGGCCGTCCAGAACCACACGCCGGAGGTCGTGGTGATCGACGAGATCGGCACCAAGGAAGAAGCCGCGACCGCGGCCTCGATTGCCGAGCGCGGCATCCAGCTCATCGCCACGGCGCACGGACGGACACTGCGGAACCTAATCAAGAACGCTGAGCTCAATCTTCTGGCCGGCGGGGTGCACACCGTGTCCTACGGTGCGGCGACGGCGGCACTGGGAGGGATCGTTGGAGCGCGGGGCGCCGGACGGATGAGCGCCCAGGAACGCGTAAGAGAACCGACTTTCCAGTCGGTGGTCGAACTCGTCGCCGATGCGGAACGGACGCTGCGCGTCTACGAGACTGCCGGAGCCGTCGACGCCCTGCTGGACGGCCTGGACCCGCCCAGCCCTATATTCCTGACCCCTACCCTCGGCCAGACGCTAGATACGATCTTCTCAGACCCGGAGACTATTCGCCGCTACGGAGATTCTGTCGATTGGTATCGAGAGATGTTGAACGATCGCAAAGCTGACGCTGAACCGCCGGACCCACTTCATCCCGAGGACCCTAAGCCTTTGCCTAAGGATCCAGGCGATCCCGACCAAAGCCCTGAAGCCTGACGGTCCTGCGAGAGCCTATTCTTGTCGTCCCCTTGGCCTGGCGGCAACGAGCGGTAAACAATCCGGTCCCGGTAGGGCTTGGGCACCTGTGGCCGCCGATGCGCGTGATGCGGGGGGCAGAAAATTACAAGCTGATCGAACATGGGCGCGAAAGGATTCACGAGTCCTGATAACCGCGCGACCTGGGGTTGGACTGATCGCACCGAGGTCCGGGCCCCGCAGACGGCGACGGCGATAGGGCGGCCCTGAAGCCTCGTCCGTAATACCCGCGTCCTCCCAAACTGCAACTCGCCATCCAGCACGAAGCCCTCAGATAGCAGCAGCTGCCACGCCTGGCTGTAAAGCACATGGCGCGCAACCGCTGTTGGAGCAATGCGCACTTCTTTGCCTCGCAGGCCAAGAACGCGCAACCCCATGCGGCCCAGTGAGTAGGCCCGGCGGTTGCCGATTCGGTGGACTGCGAGACATCGATTGCGGACGAGCCGCCACAGGCGCTGCCGGAGGGCTTGGAGCGTGGGAAACAGATCGACGAGTGCTTGGCTATCGCACGCGCGCAGGTCGCGGACTCGCATGAGGATGTGAAGATCACGCGGGGTGATTTCTATGGGCGTTCACCTTGCTGTGTACTCGGCATGTCAAAAGACTGGTCAACCGCTGGGACCGGCCAACTCTTTGTTGGAACCAAGCTGGATCGGGACTACGACCAGCTGCTGGCAGCCCATCGTGGTCAGCCACCGAGCCCGTCGATGCGTAGGGGCCGCCCAGACCGCGCTATCGGCGATATGCCGGAACGCGTCCTGCTTCAAATGCACCTGTACGGCAGTGTACCTCCCGTGATCGTATTCCAGAGCCAGTCGCATCCCATCGATGTCGGCCAGCGCGTCTGGAAGCCCCCGCCCCGGCTGGTTCCACCCGCCAGAAAAGTGCGCCGCATTAATCTCGAACGCGGCAGTCCAGGCACAAGGCGGGATCTGCAAGACCTGCCGCAGCTCTCCTACTCCCAGCGCATGCTCCATGCCGTCAGGTAGCGAGCACGCGGGAACTAACCGGCCAAGATGGTCTGCTGCTGTCCGGCGGCCGCGCTCGGTCAACATGACGACATCGGTTGGAATCGCCCGCCGGCTGTAGCCAGTGGGGCGGAGCGCATGGCGGCTGATCTGCACGAGGCCACGGTGCGCACACACCTGCAGCACTCCGACCGCCTGCGGGTCAGCGCGGCACAGACCGACGACAGACCGGACGCGGTCCACCGCGAGCATTTCCAGGATCACAGCTAGCCTCTCATCCAATCTGGGTCTCTTGCCACCGATGCGGCTTTTACTTTACTGCTAATACTTGCAATTTACTGTCGGTGACGGTATTATTGCGGTACTTTCAACGCCCTGTCAAGGAGGCCCCCGTGGACGACACCTGGAGCAACTTATCCCGGCGCGTGCATGCGCGGATCGGCCGCCCGCTGCCCGACCGGCCCGACACGGCCGACCCGCAGTTCCTGCGGCTCCTCAGCGACCTGCGACGCGCAGACGCGCTGCTCGCCGAAGAGGTCATCAACGAGTTCACCGGCACTGACCAGCGGTTGCCGTCGGAAGACGAGGCCGAGGCCGAGCGCCGCCGACAGCGTGTGCGCGCACGGCTGTTCGCCCGTTTCTTCCGGCCCGACGGCCTGCGCACCGGGCGCGTGCGCTTCAACCTCCGCAAGACGCTCCATTGGGTCGGGGCGCTGATCGCCATCGTCATCATCATCTGGTCAGCGATCCCCAAGTCAGGCAACGTATCCGCTCCTCCGGTGTCCGTTCAAGCCACGGCATCCGGGCGTGTTCGAGCTTCGGCTCCAGTCCCACCGTCCGGCTCGAGTCGTACAAATAGACCCGGACTGCCCATGCTACCACCAGTCCAGCCGCGAGCTCCCATGCTACCTCCGGTACCCGTTCCGCCGCCGCCCATGTTGCCGGACAATTTCCCTCCAAACCCACCTCTCGGCTCGACCGGAGTAGCGGTCCCTGATATCACCCTTCCGGGAGAGAGTGTCATGCGTTCGGTGATCGTCTACGAGGCCAGTGCAGCTGTCGGGTCGCCCGTCGTCTATGAGCGCAATGCGAGCGACCAGCTAGCAGGTGTCCTGGCCCGCGGGCCTGGGGGCGGCGAAGAGCTCGCCAATCCACAGCAAGCACGCACCCCCGGTGTCATCGTCTACGATGCAGGAGCAGCGCAGGCTTCTATCGTCAGTCCTCCGCCCCCCGCCACCAGCAGGACACCTGCGGATGCCTCTGTTCCGGTCGCCGGACGGGGGCAGTTGCTCCAAGCCGCTCTTGTCACACCAGTGGCCGTCTCGTCTGTGAGCGGACCGTCGCCCGTACTGGCCGAGATCACGCAAGGCCCGCTAGAGGGCGCGGTCCTGCTGGGGCAGGCGGTGAGGACGCCAGACGGATTAGTCGGCATCCAGTTCGCAGCGCTCATCACAAGGAACGGACAGGAGCAACCGTTCCGCGGAGTGGCCTACGACGCGGCAGCCGGGCGGACGGGCATCGCCGGACAAGCCAGCACGATGATGCCCGGAGCCGCCTCGGCGCTCGTCGCAGCCACGATGCAGGCCGCAAGCGATTACTTCCGCGCCCGCGCGCAGCAACAGCAGGTGACGGTCACGAACGGCTTTCTCACGATTACGCAGGGCGTGCCCACGTTCTGGGACAGCCTGGCGGCAACGATCGTCAAGGCATTCACCCCAACTACGTCTTCAACCGCCGGTCCAACGGTCGTGACGCGACTCGAACGAGGCCAGGCGATCACGGTCATGGTCATCTGATGGCATCCCCTGGAGGCTGGTCAGGATGCATCTCGATCGCATTGCCATTCTCGTCGCACTCCTCGCCATACTAGGCATTCTTGCGGCTCCAGGCTTTGCGCAAACGATCAGCGCGGAGCAGGCGCTTGGTCCGTTCCAGCAGTTCCTGCGCGGCTTGGTCGGATGGATGATGGGACCGGGCCGCTTGATCATCGCGGGCGCATGGCTGCTGGCGGGGTTCCGCGTGGTGCTGGGGATGGATCGCGGCGCCGGGCCGTTCATCCTCGTGGCCCTCGTAGGGTTTGCGATTGTCTTTGCGCCCCAGATCCTCGGCGCGCTGGGGATCGACATTAGCCAGTACCTGTAGCAGGCCGTGCTGCGATACCCGATCCACCGGGAAATCGACCAGTCAGTCACGCTTGGAGGCCTGGAGCCCGACGACCTGGTCGTGCTTGCGGTCATCGGCTATGTCGTCGGTTCGCTGACCTCCGCGGTCCACGTCCGCATCGGCCCGGTCGACGCGACGCTGCTGGTGTCGTTCGGTGCGATTGCCGCCGCGTTCTCACTGTGGCTGTACTTCCGACGTGGCCGGCCGCGCTACTACTTGCGTGACCTGCTGCGGATGACATCAGAGCCCGATGTGTGGACTGTCACACCCGACCTGCAGGCACGCCCGCTGCTTCGAGGTGAGTAATGGATGCTGTGAGAGTGCTGATCGGCCCGGGCGTCGAGGCGAAATCGCTTACGCACACCCTGCCCTACTGGGCGATCCTTAATGGAGCCATGCTGCT
>JACPRY010000158.1 GCA_016193565.1 Armatimonadota bacterium | reverse complement strand
TTACTCATGAAAGACCTTCGCGCCATGCTCAGAGGAAGATAGCCTGGCTTGACCCTAGGGGAAGTGTTTTCAACGGATAACATGCGCTCGGTTTGAGGCCCGGGTAGACGCTCGCGCGGATTGGGTTGTGCAAAGGGGTCACGTATGAAAATGGCCGTCAAGCCCCTCGCAGCCAGAGTCCGATTTCTGTTTGGGTCCTAGTAGACCATTCATTCACGTATAGGTGCCCAGAGGCACAGGGTTAGGAATCGGACTCCGGTCTCCTAATCAAATCCGGGTCCCTTACTGGACCATGACCCCTCGAGGACGACCGGACCACTGTGCCTCGGGCACAAACGGGCGACGTTCCGTCAAGATCCGATGAATGAGATGGACCAGCCGGCGGGCGACAGCCACGCGCGCCGCGGGCGTGCCCTGCCGAGCCTTCACCCGCTGATACAGAGGCGCGAAGGGCTGGTGGCGCTTCGCGTGGGTCGCCGCCTCGATCAGCATCCAACGGGCATCCGGATCGCCTTGCTTGGTCAGCGCGCCATACCGCGTGTGCCCGCCGCTGCTGTGGACCGATGGGGCAAGACCCAGATAACTCACCAGGTGCTTGGGGGTGGGGAAGCGCTCGATGGGCCCGATGGTCGCACTGAGGAGCAGCGCGCCGAAGGCACCCAACCCGGGGAGACTGACGAGCACCTGCGCCTGGGAATCGCGCGCCACTGCTGCCTCGATCTGCGTCGTCGCGGTGCGGAGTTCGGCAGTCAGGGCATCGGCGACGCGGAGATAGCTCGCCAGGACGGCGGCCGCCGCCGGCGGGAGTGCTACAGATTCCAACAGTCGGCGCGCCTTGCGCCCCAGGATATCCCGCGCCAGCACCATCAGCCCATGCTTGGCCAGGAGCGCGCGGAGGCGAGTCTTCAGCCGTACGCGATCCCGGCTCAGCCGGGCACGGCATCGCACCAGCTCCCGCCGCTCCCGGATCTCCGGCGAGGCCAGATAGGCGCGGGGGATGAGATTCGTCCGCAGGAGATGAGCGAGCGTGGTCGCATCCAGCGTGTCGGTCTTAATCCGCGCCGCGGCAATGGCCCGCGTCTTCCATGGATGGGCGAGGACGAGCTGGCGGTCGGAGAGCACGTCCGCCACGTACATCCAGTTCCCGGTGGCTTCGACCACGATCTGCGCCATGGGATC
Organism: Armatimonadota bacterium; assembly: GCA_016193565.1. Taxonomy (GTDB): domain Bacteria; phylum Sysuimicrobiota; class Sysuimicrobiia; order Sysuimicrobiales; family Kaftiobacteriaceae; genus JACPRY01. Next base: position 1,962 of record JACPRY010000158.1, on the reverse strand, counting down.
GAGCCGATCGAAATAGGTGTGCAGCGCTGTCGCCTCAGTAGCGACGCGCGTCCGGTCGAGGACCTGTCCTTGAGCGTCCATCCGCACTATGAGACAATACCGCTGGTGCAGGTCGACACCGACAAATTCGCCCATTGTGGCACCTCCTGTGTGTATGGGTCTTGGGCTCTCTGAGGCCCGGTAGTTTCTTAGGAGCGCCGCTTCGCGGTGACTCCTCTTGACCCTGCAGGAGGTGCCATTTTCATCTAATCAAATCCCAATTTAGTACTTTCCGCTTAAGCATCCGGTGCTGCGCAATGATCACGATCATCTTCGAAGGACACGCTGACAGCGTAGACACCCAACCGGGCATTGCGTCCGGGCACGTCGACGTCCCACTCTCCGAAGAAGGCAAGCGGCAGGCGCATGCTCTGGGCGAGCGCTACCGCCGGGAGCGGATTGATCTCGTCTGCTGCTCCGACCTGCAAAGGTCGTACCTAACGGCGGAACTCGCCTTCGACGATCGGATCCCGATTATCCGCGACCGGAGGCTGCGGGAGTGCGACTACGGCGACTGGACGCGCCGACAACGCATTGAAGTGGCCAAGGAGCGGGAGCGCCGGATCGGCGTCCCGTTCCCAAACGGCGAGAGCTATCAGCAGGTGGCGGCCCGGGTGCGGAGCTTTCTCCAGGATCTGCTGCGCGACCACGACGGGAAGACGGTCCTAATCATCGGCCATAGGGCGACGCATGACTGCCTTGAGCATCTGATCAACGGCGTGGCGTTGGCAGCGACGGTCGTCTTGCCACGCGAGGAACCTGCCCACCTTTACTCCCTTGATCAGGAGCACTTAGCCCGGGAGACCTGAGGTCGGACTCCTTGGGGTTCAATCCCACGGTTCGCCGGCAGCCTACGGCGAGCGGCTCGTCATGACCGATTCCTTCGCGGATCAGGAAGGCAACACTGTCCCGGCCTCGCACTACGGAATGGCCGGAGACTGGCCTCTCGAAATGCTCATCACCGTGATGTTTGAAGGACAGAGGGGCAAGACGAAGCTCACGCTGAAGCATGCCGGCATCCCGACGGCCAAGGACCGCGAGATGGCTGGCGCGGGCTGGAACGAGTCCTTCGACAAGCTCGCCGAAGCTCTACAAGACTTACCCTCGTGACAAAGCTGGTGAAGGCGCGCATGGCCGAGAACGAGAGAAAACACGTGAAGAAGAGAGGCATTCACTTACGCAGCTTGACCGCCGCGCGCCTGTCCGACTGTCTCCTCGCCGAGGCCCAATCTACACCGGCGCCCGTCGCCACCCGTAGACGATCTGCGAGCTGGGCCTCGTGATACTGAATGTGGCGAATGTTGATGATCTGATGCTCCGCCTTGGGAACCTTGTACCAACTGAACCCGCTCTGTGGGTTGCTGAGGTCGAGCGCGTCCACGGCATCGTCAACCATTGCATCGCAGATGCTCCAATACGCGAGGACCTCCGCCTTCGTATACGGCTGACGTCTCGGCGGTCTGTCCATGTGCTGGATTCCCCTCTGGTGATGCTCCCAGGGACGAAAGGTCCGGTTGTTCGGCTGGAGGTACAGGTGCGTGTAGTAGAGCGTGTGGTACGCGATCCGCCAAAATGGGTTGGCGTGATCGCCGCTGCTGGTCCACAGATCATCCGGGCATCGTTTCATGGCTGCCCGCAGCATCGCAAGGGTGGCGTGATACTGGCTCTTTAACGCGGATCGAAGCGCCTCCATTGAAATAGTCCTGTTGGTTGAGCGTTCTCGCTGATACAAGGCACGACTCCTTTCTTCGGCCTCGCGGCCGGCGGCGCGATGAGTCCTCTCTTCCTCCATCGTAGTTCACGACCTTGCGTCTTGAAGGTGAATTCGCAACACTGTCTTCATGGGGAAGACCGAGCAGACCGTCCTGGAGGTCGCCGGTCGTGAGGTTGTGATCACGAACCCGGACAAGGTATTTTTTCCTC
>JACPRY010000013.1 GCA_016193565.1 Armatimonadota bacterium | reverse complement strand
GTCGATCGGCACCGGCCCGGTGGGCAACCCAAGGAGCGAGACCCAACCACCGTTCCTCAGCGCGCGAAGGCCATCATGGAGACCGTCGGGATGGCCCGACATCTCCAGCACCACATCGATCCCCTGTCCGCCGTTGCCCTCCCTGATGCGCGCCGGCACATCCTCGGTCTTCGCGTTCACGACGAGGTCCGCCCCCAACCGTCTCGCGAGCGCCAGGCGCTGCTCAGAGATGTCGGAGGCGGCCACGAATGCGGCTCCGGCCATGTGGCAGACCGGGATCGCCATGAGCCCGATCGGGCCGCACCCGATGATCGCCACGCTCCGCCCGACCAGCGGAGCTTCAAGTGCGGTATGCACGGCGTTGCCCAAAGGATCCATGATGGCCGCGACATCTCTGGGGATCGAGGGCTCAATCTTCCAGGCGTTCGCGGCCGGCATGGCCACAAACTCGGCAAAGGCGCCGTCCCGGTCGACACCGATCACCTGCAGCCGCTCGCAGATGTGCGGGGAACCGGTGCGGCAGCTGCGGCACGTTCCGCACGCGACATGACCCTCGCCGGAGATGAACTCACCCGGGGAGACCGTGGTCACATCCGGGGCAGCCTTGACGACCGATCCGCAGAACTCGTGACCGATGATGCGCGGCGGGATGATGCGCGGGCGAGCCCATTCGTCCCAGTTGTAGATGTGGAGATCGGTCCCGCAGATGCCGCCGGCGAAAACCTGGACCAGGATCTCACCGGCCTCGATGGAGGGAACCGGAACGTCGGTGAGCTCGAGACCGGGGCCGGCGTCCACTTTGACGAGGGCCTTCATCGGGCGGGTGCGCTGATGAGTGAGCGGTAATTCGTCAGGGTGGTCTGAAGGTCAGCCGGGTGATCGTCGACGAGGCGGGCGATGATCTGCAAGGTCAGCTCGACGGCTTCCTTCCTATCTTTCACCTGAGGATCTGCGGTCAGAATCGTGTTGAGCGAATAGCAGCGGCAGGCCCGGTGCATCACGCGGAACAGCTCAAACTCCTCGCGCAGCGTCTCGGGCACATCGCCGCGGCGCTCGAAGAGCTCGTACAGCCGGTCGTCTCCCCCCGGTCCCGCGCGACGGGCCTCCTCCTCCAGCGAGGTCACAAAAGCCTGTTCCTCGGCGTCATCCACGGCGCGATAAGCATTGTAGGCGATCTCACGCTTCTTGTCCGGCGTCTCCCCGATCAGCAGCCGGGCGGCGAAGCCCCCGAGTCCCAGAGACTCGGCAACCGTCCTGTCGTCCTTCGCCCGCCGGAGCAAGATCACCGTCGACAGCTTCGTCGGCTCCATCGGATTGATGAAGACCCGCTCGGCCGGCAGGACCTTGCTGACGTCCAGCATCGCACGGGCGTTGTCGAACGCAATCATGCGCGCGAGTAACTGCTTCACCTCGTCCCGCGAGTGCTCCGCGAAGTACTGCGTCACCTCCCCACCTTCGGCGCGGATCGCCTCCACGAGGTCATTCAGCATCGCATCGTGCTGCGTGAGGAACGCCGGTGAGACGTCTGGGACATTCTCCATCTTCGAGCGCAGCATCTGCATCGCCGACAGCGGAAAGTTCTCCACGAGGTTCGTCCGCAGGTAGAAGATCTTCTCGGACGTGAACGCGTACGCTTCAACCGGGGAGACGAAATCGATCGCGGTGACCGGCACCGTCACCTCGCGGTGTTCGAGATCGAGCCCGGTGATCGTCGCGTCCGCGTGCGAAGACGACGCCGTCTCCAGCCACCGGAACACCGGGTAGCCCTGCAGTTCTCGGCCGCCCGGCAGCGTAACACGCATCGGATGGATGCGCCGGCCGTCCCTGGTCGCATAGGCGTACCGCACGTACACCCAGTCATCGGAGTGGAATCGCGTTCGGGACAGGTGCATCAGGCCGTATGAGGAGGTGCTCTTGCCGGTCCCGGTGGGCGCAATATACAGGACGCCGCGGCCGTCCTTGTCAACGCACGCGCCATGAATTGAGTGAATGCCGAATTCTTCCGCCAGGACCCGCCCGACGGCACCCAGGACCCAGCTCTTCAACTGGCCATAGTACGCGGTGTTGAAGAAGATGATGGTGTTGGTCTTTCGGCTGTAGTGCGCGGCCTCGGGCTGATCGCCCACGCCCCCCAGCGCGAAGACCGTGACCTGCGGATCTCGGGGCGGCAGGAGGCCGGTGATCGACTTCCACTCGTCCGGGCTGTACCAGTTGTCCACCCAAAAGTCGTGCAGGTGCGCCGAGTTCGTCGTCGCGCGCACGCGGACGCCGTGAATGATGACATCATGGCGGTAGAGAGGCTTCCCTTTCCGGGTGACGAAGGAGACCGCCGCGTTAACGAGGGCGTCGCGCCGCCCCTCCAGGCGATCGATCGATTTGTCGTGCACCGCCGTGCGGGTCCTGGTGCGGGTGATGCAATTGGCCGCCCCGATCGGCGTCCCCGCCCATTCAATGGCGTCCGGAGAGGACGCCGGGGGGAAGGTGAACGTTTCGGACACGAAGAGACCTCCTGCGGCAGGCTTTCGCAGACCCCTTCGACGCCTCAAATCGTCCTCCTTGACCCGGTCACTTCTGCCTGTGTTACACTGCCGTTACAGCGTGGTGACAGCCCACCCACCGAACATGTCTAAGACTGGTACCGTATCAAATTGATAGGGTATCTCAGGAGGACGATCATGAAAATACCGAGAGCGATTGTCGCCGTCACGATCACTGCCGTGCTGCTCGGCGCCGCCGCGGCGTACGCCCAATCTGACTACTATCCGACGCCGGCCCAGGCCGATAAACTCAGCACGCAACTTGGGACCGCCATCGAGCACTCACGGAACTCGGCGGGCTCGAACACGATGAGCGGGGCCGTCAGCCATCTCGGCCACGTCTTGAACTGCATCGAGGGCACACGCGGCAAGAACTTCAACGCCGCCTGGGGGCATGTGTGCCAGGGACAGGGCGACGGGATTGTGGCCGACATCAAGGGTGCGAAGAACGCCGGGAGTGTGATGCTGGTGCTGGAAAGCGCCAACGGCCTCGCCGCCGCCGGTGTCAAGGCGAAAGATCTGGCCGCCGTGCGGTTCGCGGCGCGGGGAGTGGCAGGTCTGCTGCAGGTCGTCGCCGATGCGACCAAATAACCTATGCCGTTCCTCTATCATCCGCTCGTCGTGCACTTCCCTGTCGCGCTGTGGCTGACCAGTTTCCTCTTCGACCTGCTCTACCTCCGCAGGAAGGAGGCGTTCTTTGCCAGGGCGTCCGGCGCCCTCATCGGCCTCGGGCTGCTGGCAGCGGCCGTCTCGATCGTCAGCGGTTTCATGGACTACCGGCCACTGGTCGCGGCGGGCGTCGGACAGGCCTTCATCGATCAGCACCGCGTGCACAGCCTGATGGCCTACGCCTCCACCCTGTTGTACCTCGTGATTCTGCTGATCAGGCGGCGGCCGAGATCGACCACCGTCTATGTGGCTCCGGCCGTCATCGCCGCCGTGTTGATCGCCATCACCGGCTACCTCGGCGGCGAAATCCGGCGCGTCATGTAATGCGAAACTACGGTCGTAAGGTCGTAGGTCATGGGTCGTGGAAACTGCTATGTCAATGGCATCCAAGCCGAAGAGTCTACCATGCGTTGCCTACGACCTACGACCCACGACCTACGACCGTAGTTAAGGGGGATCAGGCGTGACCCAGAAAATCCTGGTCGTGGACGACGAGCCCCATATCGTCGAGCTCGTCAAGTACAACCTCCTGCAGGAGGGGTTCGATGTGGTCAGCGCCTACGACGGCACCGAGGCGCTGGCCCGCACCCGGCAGGACCGGCCCGACCTCGTCATCCTGGACATCATGCTGCCGTACGCCGACGGGCTGGAGGTCTGCCGGCAGATCCGGCGGGCCTCGTCCGTCCCCATCATCATGCTCACGGCGAAAGGCGGGGAACTGCAGCGCGTGGTCGGCCTGGAGATCGGCGCCGACGACTATGTGACCAAACCGTTCAGCCCTCGAGAGCTTGTCGCCCGCGTCCGGGCGATCCTGCGCCGCACGGCGAAGGACGCCGGCCCGGCGCCGGAAGGACCGCTCAGCAGCGGCGGTCTGATCCTCGACCCAGTCACCCATGAGGTTATGCTCAACGGGCTCACCATTGAACTCACCGCCAAGGAGTTCGAGTTGTTGAAGTTGCTGCTGAGCCATCCCAACCGGGTCTTCACCCGAGACTTCCTCCTCGAGCACATCTGGGGTTACGACTACTACGGCAGCACCCGCACCGTGGACATGCACATCAGCCGGCTCCGCGAAAAGATCGAAGACGAGCCGGCCGCGCCCACCTTCATCGTCACGGTGCGCGGGGTGGGATACAAATTCAAAGTCGAGACGATAATGCGGCAACGCGGCAACGTGGCAACGCGCAACTGAAATGGCGCCCCATTCGCCATTCACCATTCACCATTCACCATTCACGCAAGGCGAATCACGAGTCACGAGTCACGAGTCACGAGTCACGACCATGAGACGGTCAATCCGCTGGAAACTGACCTCCTCGTACCTGATCCTGGTCACTGTGGCCCTGGTTGTCGTCACGGCGTATGTCGTGCGCGCGTTACAGCAGTCGTATGTCAACACATACTCGTACGTCGTGGCGACCCAGGCGAAAGTCATCTCGCTGATGATGCGCGAGTACGTGGCCGGGCGGGATCTCACCAGCCTCCAGCCGATGGTCCAGGAACTGCGCTGGCGCAAGGAAGCGACGATCACCCTCGTCGACGCGACCCACCGCGCGGCCAGCCCGACGTTCGACCCCTCGTACCCCGAAGTCCAGAAGGCCTTCGCGGGGGAGGAGAGCCAGGCGGTTCGCGCGGATCCGCTGACCGGCGAACGCCGCGTCTACGCGGCCGCGCCGATCTTTGGTCCCGATAAGACGATCGTGGGCATTGTGCATGTCTCGGCTCCGGAGGCCTGGGTGTGGCGGCAGCTGCGCCGCATTGCGCCTGCGCTGGGGACGGCGATGCTGCTGGGGCTCGCCGCGGCCTGGTTCGTCGGCGCGCGCCTCTCCCGGCGGATCACCCGCCCGCTCGAGGAGTTCAGCCGCGTCGCGGATCGCATCTCATCTGGAGATCTCGCCGGCCGCGCGCCGGTCGACGACACGGACGAACTGGGACGCCTCGGCCGGTCGTTCAATGCGATGGCCGACCGACTCCAGCGGACGATTCAGGAGATCTCAGCAGAGCGCAACAAGATCGAAGCGATCGTTGCCGGCATGACCGATGCGGTCGTCGCCACCGACCGCGACGGCCGGATCATGCTCCTCAACCGCGCGGCGGAAGAGTTGCTGCGCCTGGAGCGCGGGCACGTGGCGGGGCGGTCCGCACGTGAGGTCATCGGGGACGGACGGCTGGTCGCGATGCTCGACGATGCGACGGAGCGGGCGCGGCTCACAGCAGAGGAACTCCCGCCGGGCTCCGTGGGCGACCGGGTGGTCGAGGCCCACTGCGCGCCGATCACCGGAGACGGCGGCGCCGTCGTCGGCGCGGTTGCCGTGCTGCGCGATGTGACCGAGCTCCGAGAGACCGAACGGCTGCGGCGCGAGCTCACCGCGAACGTCTCGCATGAACTCCGCACGCCGCTCACCTCGATCGTCGGATTCATCGAGACGCTCCTGGACGGCGCGATGAACGATGAAGTGACCGCCCGGCACTTTCTGACCATTGTGGACGACGAAGCGAACCGGCTGGTCAAACTGGTGGACGACCTCATGGATCTGTCGCGCCTGGAGAGCAAGCGCGTCGCCCTGGAGCTCAAACCGGTGGATGTGGGCTTCCTGGTCCACCACGTCGTCGACAAGATGCGGCCGCTCGCGGAAGCGTCGCAGCTGGTGCTATCGCAGTCGGTGCCATCCGGACTGATCGTGCCGGCCGACGCGGACCGGCTCGAGCAGGTCCTGACGAACCTGGTTGACAACGCGCTCAAGTACACGCCGCCCGGCGGCCGCGTGGAGGTTCGGGCGGCAGCGATGAACGGGGAGATCGCGGTCGAGGTCTCGGACACCGGTCGCGGCATCCCACCGGAGGATCTGCCGCACGTCTTCGAGCGGTTCTACCGCGCCGACCGCTCCCGCACCCGCGGCTCCGGGGGGACCGGATTGGGGCTCGCGATTGCCAAGCACATCGTGGAAGCTCACGGCGGCCGCATCAGTGTGCGCAGCCGCTCGGACGAGGGCACGGCCTTCGTGGTCACTCTTCCGACAAATGGTGGCCTATCCGCCTAAGTAGGCGCGCTTGACCTCTTCGTTGGCCTGCAGTTCCTTTGCGGTCCCGCTCAGCACGATCTCGCCGGTCTGCAGCACGTACCCCTGGTGGGCGATCTGCAGCGCCATGTAGGCGTTCTGCTCCACCAGCAAGACCGTCGTGCCCTGCTGGTTGATGCCGGCGATGGTGTCGAAGATCTGCTCCACGAGCACGGGCGCCAGGCCCATGGAGGGCTCGTCCAGCAGGAGCACCTTCGGTAACGCCATGAGCCCGCGACCGATCGCCAGCATCTGCTGTTCGCCGCCCGAGAGCGTCCCGGCCACCTGATCGATGCGCTCTTTGAGCCTGGGAAGGAGCGCAAAGACGCGCTCCATGTCCGTCTGTATGGCCTTCGCGTCGGTGCGCGCGTACGCCCCCATCATGAGGTTCTCGCGCACGCTGAGGCTGCCGAAGATCCGGCGCCCTTCGGGCACCTGCACCACCCCTCTCGCGGCGATCTCGTGGGGGGGGACGAAGGCCAGATCCTCTCCGGCGAGGCTGATGCGACCTTCACGCGGACGCAGCAACCCACTGATGGTTTTCAACGTCGTACTCTTGCCGGCGCCGTTGGCGCCGATCAGGGTCACGATCTCGCCGGCGTTGACCTCCAGAGAGATCCCCTTCAGGGCGTGAATCTGGCCGTAGTAGACGTGCAGGTCCTCCACGTGCAGCAGCGCCATGCTTTAGACCGCCGCGACTCTGCGCGTGCCGAGATAGGCCTCGATCACCCGCGGGTCGTTGCGCACCTCCTCAGGCGTCCCCTCGGCGATCTTCTGGCCGAAATCCAGCACCGTGATCCGCTCGGAGATGCCCATCACCACCCGCATGTTGTGCTCGATCAACAAGATCGTGATCCGCAACTTATCCCGCAACCCGCGGATGAACGCCATCGTGTCCATGGCCTCGCGCGGGTTCATCCCGGCCGTGGGCTCGTCCAGCAGGAGCAGGTTTGGCCGGCTGGCGAGCGCCCGGACGATCTCCAGGCGGCGCTGCTCACCGTAGGGGAGATTCTTGGCCAGGAAGTCCCCTTTGCCCCGCAGCCCAACGAACTCCAGGAGCCTCACCGCCTCCGCATGCGCCGCCGCCTCCTCCCGGCGGGTACCGGCGCTCCTCAAGACCGCGCCTACCACCGAGGCCTTGATGTGCTGGTGCATACCGACCAGGATGTTCTCCAGGCAGGTCATGTTGGCGAAGAGGCGGATGTTCTGGTAGGTGCGGGCAATGCCCAGGGAGGAGATGCGATCAGGGGCGAGACCGGCAAGCGGGGTCTCTCGAAACATGGTCTGCCCCTCTTCGGCACGGTAGAACCCGGTCACGCAGTTGAAGTAGGTCGTCTTGCCGGCGCCG
>JACPRY010000012.1 GCA_016193565.1 Armatimonadota bacterium | reverse complement strand
CGCGCTGCTCGACCTGGAGGAACTGACCGAGCGCGACCTGGACATCCTACGGGCACGGTATGAGGAACTGGCCCGGCTAGCGCGGGAAGACCTGCGGAAAGGGCACCGCGATACCGGACGCCCGCAGGTGAAGGTGGATTAGCCTTCGGCGGCTAGCGGCCGCTGACGACGGCGCGCACGAGCAGGAGAAACGACATCGCGGCGAGGGCAATGACAAAGGCGATGCCCAAGACTTCTGTCACGATCGGAGGCCACTCACGGGCCAGGGAGACGGCGAACGCTCCTCCCGTTCCGGCCGCAGCGGTCGCGGCGAGAAGGATCGGAACGGCAAGCGGCCTTGGTGCGGGAACCACAGCCGCCGCCGGCTCGTCGCCCGTGAGGTAATACGGGACATCCGTGACCACGGTGACGCGGTATCCCTGCCGGCGGCGGAAAAAGAGCGCGAGCTTCAAGAGGAACGCGCTTTGGCCGTGCAGGAAGAAGTGCCACCACCTCAGCGGGACGAATTCCGGCAGCACCACGGTGATTTGCTGGTCGAACCCGATCTCCCACTCCAGATCATTCAGGTAGCGAAGCAGCGGCTCAAGCACCGAGCGATAGGGTGAGGGCAGCACCTTGAGCGGAATCCCCAGGCCCCACCGCTCCCACTTGCTTTCGATATCTTTGGTTCGACCAGGGTCGACGTCGACGGTGACCGCCACGGCGTCGCCGCCGAGCGACTTCGCGTAGCGCAGCGCCTGCAGCACTCCGCGGTGCATGCCGCCGACCGGCACGACGACCTTGTGCTTGTGGATCGGATCGGGCGCGCGCGCGCCCTCCAGCGTAAGTTGTTCCCGGACTCTATGATAGTGGGCGTAGATCCGGTACATGATCCACACATTGGCGGGGATGAGCAGCAGCACGATCCAGGCACCGTGGACAAACTTCGTGACGACGACGACAGCCAGTACGACTGCGGTTGTCGCCGCCCGCAGTCCGTTGATGAGCAAGTTGCGCAGCCAGCCGGGGCCTCGCCGTGTCCACCAGCGCTTCACCATGCCGCTCTGGGAGAGCGTGAACGAGAGAAACATGCCGTTCGCGAAGACGAGCCGGTCGCCCAGCTGCGAGAGCTGCCGGGGCAGGAAGCTGTCGCGGGCCAGGATCGACGATAGCCGCGGGAAGTCGGCGAAGCTGGTGTTCGCCGCGAGGATGAGGATGAGTGCAGTCGCCGCTTGCACGACGAAGTAGAAGGCTCCGCCGCCGAAGATGGAGCGGGCGATCTGCGACACGACGGTTTCCTGCTCCTGCGGCACGATCCCCAGTTGGCGCGCGAGCACCGTGAGCCCCAGGAACAGCGAGATGAGGATCGCCGCCATCCACACGAGCGTGATGCCGGCGTTCCGCGACTCCGGCGTGCGGAAGGCGCGAATGCCGTTGCTGATCGCCTCCACTCCCGTCACCGCCACCGAACCGCTGGCGTAGGCTCTGAGGAGCAGAAACAGGGTCACGGGAGCAAGCGCGCCACCAGGCTCGACCTGCGGTGGAACCGGAGGCTGCCCCACCGTCCGGATCAATCCAACGGCCACAAGCGCGCCGAGGCTGCCGATGAACAGGTAGGTCGGAACCGCGAAGACGGTGGCAGATTCCCGCACGCCCGCGGCGATACTCACCGACACGGTCAGCACGTAGTCGATGAGGAGCGCCGCGGCCGCGACCAGACCGGGCCAGATGCCCAGGTTGTCATGCGCGACGATGTAGGCGCCGCCGCCGGACGGATAGGCGTGAATCGTTTGATAGTAGGAGAAGGCGACGATCGCGAGCACGGCGGAGATCGCTACGGCGACCGGCAGCGCCAGCGACAGCGCCGCCGCGCCGACTGCGACGAGGACTAGCAAAATCTCTTCGGTGGCATACGCGGTAGACGAGAGCGCATCAGAAGCGAAGACCGCGAGGCCCTTCAACTTGCTGATGCGCTGGTGGATCAGCTGCTGAGTGTCCAGCGGCGGACCGACCAGCACACGCTTGAGCGAGGCCAGCGCCATCGTCGTTTTCAGATCAGGTGGATAAGGACGCTACACCTTGCGCGGCGATGGCACGGGTACCTGTGCCGCTGTTTTTCCCTCTTGAATGGTCGTGCGCCGGCTCAGCATCACGGCGACCGCGACCAGCGCGAGCGCGATGATGACGACGCCGATCCGCACGCCGGAGGACAGCGGCCGGATCACCACGGGCGCGATGAGGATCGCCACCAGGTTCATGACCTTGATCAGCGGGTTGAGCGCTGGCCCGGCCGTGTCCTTGAGCGGATCGCCGACAGTATCCCCGATCACGCCGGCTTTGTGTGCGTCCGTGCCCTTCCCGCCCAGGTAGCCGTCTTCAATCTTCTTCTTCGCATTGTCCCAGGCGCCGCCGGTGTTGGCCATGAACACTGCGAGCAACTGTGCCGTGAGGATCGCACCTGCGAGGTACGCGCCGAGCGCGCCGGCACCGAGACCGAACCCGACCAGTACCGGCACACTGATGCCAATGATCCCCGGCCCAAGCAGTTCGCGCTGCGAGGCCTTGGTGACGATGTCCACGCACCGGGAGTAATCCGGCCGAGCCGTCCCGGCCAGCAATCCCGGAATCTCGCGGAACTGCCGTCGGACTTCTTCTACCACGAGGAACGCCGATCGGCCGACGGCGCGGATGAGGAACGCCGAGACCAGGAACGGCACGGCCCCGCCGATGAGCATGCCGATGAAGATGAGCGGGAGATTCACCTGGATGCCGACCCGTGACAGCATCTCCGACGCCCCCTGCGCTCCGGCCCCGATGAGGTCCCCGACGTTCACGAACAGTCTGGCCTCACCGATAAACGATCGGAACAGCGCAATCGCCGCCACGACCGCCGTGGCAATCGCAAAGCCCTTCGTCAGGGCCTTGGTCGTGTTTCCCACCTGATCCAGCCGCGCGACAATCCGCCCTGCGCGCGACCCGCCGCGCTCAACGCCCGACATCTCGAAGATGCCGTTGGCATTGTCCACGATCGGGCCAAACGTATCCATCGCCAGGATGAAGCCTGTGGTCGTCAGTAATCCCAATCCGGCCAGCGCGATCCCGTACGCCGCCAGCGCCACGCTTCCGCCGAAGATGGCGAAGGACGTCGCCAGCGTGACGGCGATCGCCAGGATACTCCAGACCGTGCTCTCCAGCCCGGTCCCCAGGCCCGTGAGCAACAACGTCGCGGGCCCGGTCTTGGCGGAGTACGCGATCTCCGTCACCGGCCCCCGGTCGGGATGAGTGTAGAGCTCAGTCAGCCAGCTGATGATCAGAGCCAGAATGATGCCCGTCAGCGTCGCGAAGAAGAACCGGAAGTCTGGGTTGCCCGTTGCCGGGTCGCGCAGGTAGACGATGTTGACCAGCCCAAAGCCGACGACGGCGATGAGGGCGGCGGCCCAGAATCCAAAGTTGATCGGCCGCATCGGATCGCCGATCTCCTCGTCGCGGCCGCGCACCACCCACGTGCCGAACAACGAGGCGAAGACGCCGATGGCGCGCACCAGCAGCGGGTAGATGATGAGCTTGAGGGCGAACGCGCCCGCAGCCGCCGGGCCGCCGTACCGCGTGACAAACTCAGGGTCGAGCAACGTCGCCGCGCCGAGGATGATGGCGGCCACGAGCGTGACCTCGTAGCTCTCGAATACGTCAGCCGCCATTCCCGCGCAGTCGCCGACGTTATCGCCCACGTTGTCGGCGATCACGGCCGCGTTCCGCGGATCGTCTTCGGGGATGCCGACTTCAACCTTGCCCACCAGGTCGGCACCGACGTCGGCCGCCTTAGTGTAGATTCCGCCCCCGATGCGCATGAACGCTGCGACGAGCGAGCCGCCAAAACCGAAGCCCACCAGGACCCTCGTTGCGTTGTCCCGGAACAGCATGAAGATGATCGTGGCGCCGAGCAGTCCCAGGCCTACGGTGAACATACCGGAGATCGTCCCGGCCTGGAAGGCGATGTGCAGCGCCTCACGATAGCTCCGGCGTGCGGCGTTGGCCACGCGCACATTCCCCTGCACCGCGGACGTCATGCCCACGAACCCGGCGCCGTACGAGGCGAAGCAGCCGAGCAGGAACGCGCCGGCGACCCCGTACGCCAGCACGGGTTGATTCGCGTAGATCGGCCGGTACAGCAGAAACAGGCCGATTGTGACAACGATGATAAAGCCCATCATCGTCCGCAACTGCCGGGTCAGGTAGGCCATTGACCCTTCCTGGATAGCCGTGGCCACCGTGACCATCGAGGCCGGCCCGGGATCGCGCGAGAGCACGCGGCGCCGGAGATACCAGCCGTAAGCCAGCGCGACGATGCTGCTGGCCAGCACAATCCACAGCAGCGTGGTCTCCAGCGGGCCGAACTGCGGGAGCGTGATTGACGCTTCACTCATCGGTACTGACTCCTTGTGGTGAGAGTATCAAGCGCTGGTGGAACGCGATCAGTCATAAAAGTTCCTTCCGCAATTATACTCAACGGCGGAAACCAGGAAACGAGGAAACTAGGAAACCGGTAACTGCCATGCCTCGTTTCCTCGTTACCTTGTTTCCTCGTTTCCGAGGTTCGTTTTCGCGTTAAACCGGTTCATCGCGACATCGAGGCCCTCAGTAATCGCGACCTCGAGGGCTTCCGCCGCGCGGACCAGGGCGGCCTCCAGCCCCTGCCGCTCCTCGTCGGTGAACCGTGTGAGGACGTGGTCCGCGGCATCGACCCCCGCCGGTGGCCGTCCGATCCCGATGCGCAGCCGCGGAAATTCGGCGCTGCCCAACGCCTCGATCACGGATCTCAGTCCGTTGTGCCCGCCGGCGCTTCCCTTCGGCCGCAGCCGCATCCGGCCGAGGGGCAGATCGAGATCGTCCACGATCAGGAAGATGTCCTCAACCTGTACGCGGTGGCGGCGCTTGAGATCCTGGACCGCCATGCCGCTCGCGTTCACGTAGGTCACCGGCCGCGCCAGCACGACGCGGTGGGGACCGATCGTTCCCCGTCCGACCTCAGCCCAGCCCGTGTCGTCATCGATCGTCACGTCGTGGCGGCGGGCCAGACACTCGAGCACCTCCCAGCCCACGTTGTGGCGCGTTCCCCGGTACCGGCGCCCTGGGTTGCCCATCCCGACGATGAGTTTCATCGCACCAGTCAGCCGTCGGCAGCCTGCAGTCGCCAGTCAAGAGCCTCCAGACACGCAGAAGGCAGCGACAGTTTCCCGTCACCTGCCTTCTGCGACTTTCCCTATGAAACTACTGACTGCCGGCTGCTGACTGCCGATTGGGGTTCGACTGCTACCCCTTCTCCTTCTTCTCGGGTCTCTCAGGTTTCTCGGGCTTCTCAGGCTCACCAGCCTTCTCGGCCGGCTTGCCCTCTGCCGGCGCCGCTGCCTCGGGGGCCGCGGCTTCTGCCGCCGCTTCAGGCACCGCCGCAGCCGCAGGCGCCACCTCTTCGATCTCCTTGGGCATGACGACTGTGGCGATCGCCTCCTCGGCCGACGTGACCATCGTCACCTCAGCGGGCATCTTGATATCGCTGGCGTGCAGCGAGTCCCCCACGCCCAGCGCTGAGATGTCGATCTCAATCGACTCGGGAATCTGTGCCGGCAGACACTCGACAACGACTTCGCGGAGGTGGATCTCCAACACGCCCCCGTCGTCGACGACGCCCTTCGCCTGGCCGGTGAAGACCAACCGCACGTGCGCTTCGAGTGTCTCCGTCAGGTCGATCGTGTGGAAATCCACGTGAATGATCTCGCGCCTGAACATCCCGCGCTGCACTTCCCTGACCATCACGGTTTCCGTCGAGCGACTGCCGTCGGCGATGGACAGGTCGATGAGGACGTTCAGGCCGGCATGCGTGTGCAGCGATGCGCGCAGCGACTTCCCGTCGACGGCCACGGGCACCGGCTCGCGGCCACGGCCGTACACGACCGCCGGGACGAGCCCCTGCAGGCGGAGCTTGCGCACCTTGCTCGTTCCCGTGCCATCGCGGCGCTTCGCTTCCAGACTCACTCGTTCCATCTCAACCCCCCACGAAAAAAGGCCCACGCGCCAGGGCCAAGACCGACGCCGATTATAACACAACAGCGGGAACGAAGGAACGCGGGAACGGGGGAACGCGCGAATGCTACCTCGGTTCCCCAGGAACAAGTGGTTCCAGCGAGAGTCGTTCAATCGTCACACCGGCATCCGACAGCATCTCGACCGCCAGCGGGTCGGGGTAGTCGCCGGCGAAGATCATCCGCCGGATGCCCACGTTGACAATCATCTTCGCGTAGGTCAGACAGAAGGGCTCCCGACGCCTAGCCGGGGACCCCCTCTTCCGCGTAGCGGACCAGTTCCACGTCAGCATTCGTGAGGAGTTCCAATGACAGCAGGTCAGGATACTGGCCTTCGAAAACAATGCGCTTGATGCCGACGTTCAGAAGAATCTTCGCACACGTCAAGCACGGGAGATACGTGCAGTACACTGTTCCGCCTGCTACTGAAACACCATGGTAGGCTGCTTGAATGACACAGTTCATCTCAGCGTGAATGCACAGACAGGTGTCATGGCTGGTTCCGGAGGGCGCATCCCCCCCACAACGAGCGCATCCGCCCTCTCCACAGTTGCGAACACCTCGCGGTGTGTCATTGTACCCTGTCGTCAGAACCATGCGATCCTTGACGATCACCGCTCCGACTTTGCGGCGTAGGCACGTTGAGCGAGTTGAGGCAAGGTGTGCCATCCGCATGAAATACGCATCCCAGGATGGCTTGCTCATCGGGATGACGCCTTTTTGATCTGTTCGCGTCGACGCGCAGACATCAGGGGTTCTACTGCCCTCATCAGCACCCGCGCCCGTTCGCCAGTGACCTGCCAGTAGAGGATGTCGTTCATGCCCCACTTGCTGCGCTTCTTTTTGTAGATTGCACCTCCAAAAAGCTCCTGAAGCTTGTACGGTGGCTCTGGATTCACCTGCCCGGCCGACACCTGCTCAGTGCCGTAGCGATCATGTGAACTATATGAGCGCCGGAAATTTCCTTCGCCTTCAAGGAAACCGGCCACCCAGGCAATGTCCGGCTCGGTGGGAATGCGCGTCGCATTTGGCACACCGCGTCGCATTCCTGTTGGCTTCCAGATACCTGCCTTCAACTCTGCCAGCCGGCGTCGCATGTAAGACGCGTGGCACACTTTGCATCTTGAAGAGTATCCGGACGCATAGCGCGGACTCCGAACGAACTCCTCTTGCTGCTTGTATTCGCCGCACCATATGCAGCGGCATCGCCCATTGTAGCTTTCTGGACTCTCTCCAACGCCGCTCTGACCATCCAGGACTCGCATGACGTCCAGACTTATCTCGTCCCATTGTGCATCCATCGTCATTGAACTCGTCCTGGTCAGTTGAGTCTATAGCCCGACTGGGCTATTTCGTCCCAAATAGTCTGTCGCCCGCGTCGCCGAGCCCCGGCACAATGTAGCCGTGGTCGTTGAGGTGGCTATCGATAGCTGCAGTGTAGATCTCAACGTCCGGATGTGCATCATGCACCTTCTTGATCCCTTCGGGCGCCGAGATGATCGCCACGACCTTGATCGTCTTGCAGCCTCGCTGTTTCAGCGTGTCGATGCAGGCCACGATCGAGCCGCCGGTTGCAAGCATGGGATCGACGATCATCACCTCGCGTTCCGCGATGTCGGTGGGGAGTTTGGAGTAGTAGGTCACGGGTTCGAGGCTCTCTGGATCGCGGTAGATGCCGACGTGCCCGACACGGGCCGTCGGGATCAGACGGGTGATGCCGCTTTCCATCGCCAGCCCCGCGCGCAGGATCGGGACGACGGCGATCTCCTGCCCCGCGATGCTCCGCCCCTTCGTCGTGGCCAGCGGCGTTTCGACCTCGACCTCGCGTGTCGGATGCGACCGGGTGACCTCGAAAGCCATCAACATCGCGAGTTCCTCGACCAGTTCGCGGAACTCTTTGTGCCCGGTGCGCGTGTCTCGCAGGATCGTGACCTTGTGCAGGATCAGCGGGTGGTCGAAGACAAACACCTTGCCTTTACTCACGCGCGCTACCCCCTGTCGCGGCCTTTCGCCCATTCTCAATGAGCCGTGCCTCAATCGCCGATATCTTCTCGATCCGCTGCTGGTGCCGTCCACTGTCGAAGGGGGTCTCCAGCCACGAGCGCACGATGTCCCTGGCCACTTCAGTGCCGACGATGCGCTGCCCAAGGGCCAGCATGTTGGCGTCGTTGTGAGCTCGGGCCAGTCTCGCGGTCGTGACGTCGTGGCACAGCGCGCAGCGGATCCCGGGGATCTTGTTGGCGACGATCGCCTCCCCGTTGCCGGACCCTCCGAGCACGATACCGCGGTCACACTCTCCGCGACTCACCGCTTCCGCCGCCAGCACGGCGAAGTCGGGATAGTCGACCGGATCTTCCGAATGCGTGCCAAAGTCCCGAGCTTCGTGTCCCAGTTCGCGAAGCCACATCTTCACATCTTCTTTGAGCTGGTACCCGGCGTGGTCGCTTGCAATGGCGATCTTCAACGTCCGCCTCCGAAAAGTGATTCAATCTCTTTCGCCAGAATAGCTCCCTGACGCACGACCCTGGGCGACTGCGAGGTCACGTCAACGACGGTCGACTCGCGCCCTCCCGGAACCCGCCCGCCGTCGAGGACAAGATCGACCCGGTCACCGAGATCATATACCGCGAGCTGCGCCGTGACCGGCGACGGCATCCCGTGCGTGTTGGCACTCGTCCCCACGATGGGCACGCCCACCGCCCGCACCAGCGCGCGGGGCACGGGATGGTTGGGGACGCGCAGCGCCACCGTCGGGCCGCCGCCCGCAACAAGTGATGGCACGCGCTCGGACCGCCGGACGACCACGGTCAGCGCGCCCGGCCAGAAGCGGCTGACCAGACGGCGCGCTGCAGGAGGGACATCACGAGCATATTGGTCGAGTTGCGCGACGTCGGCAAGCAGCACCGGCAATGCCTCTGTGTGAGGGCGGCCCTTGAGCGCAAACACCCGCCGCACAGCGGCGTCGTCGTCGATCCGGCAGCCGACGCCGTACACCGTGTCCGTGGGATAGACGACCACACCTCCCTGCGTTAACGTCTCTATTGCGCGGCGCGGGACGTCTGATGCCGAGGCTCTCACGATCGGTAACTGCCGTTGTTCGAGTGAAGACAGGTTCGAGAACGTAAGGTTGTAGTAGGACATCGTCTACTAATTCCGCCCACCAACGCCCGCTCCCTACCCTGTCGCGTGTCGTCGCCATGCGACCACCACGCGCTCAATTCCAGCAAGATCAGAGAGGGAGCAAACACGATCATACCGGTTGTCCTGAGCCACTCGATTGCGCACAGGCTCAGCCTGGCCCGCAGCGATCTCCATCGCGAGCATCCCTCCGGCGCAGAGCCAGCGAGGCGCTTCTTCGATCAGCCTGCCGTGCATCACCGTTCCTTCGCCCGGCGAAAACACGGCTTCCGCAGGCTCGAAATCGCGAATTTCCCTCGCCAGGTCCAGCGCCTGTGATACCGGGACATAGGGCGGGTTACTGGCTACGGCCTGCACCTGTCCGTCCAGGTGGTGCGGAAGGGGGGACAGGAGATCGCCCTCAAGCAGGACCACCCGATCTGCCACGTTGTGATGCTGAGCGTTTCGCGCGGCGATCTCGAGCGCCGCGGCCGAGATGTCGGTCGCATAGACGCGGGCTTGCGGCAGGTAGTGTGCGAGGCTCACCGCGATGCAGCCGCTGCCCGTCCCGACATCAACCAGCACCAACTGATGTTCGTCGTTGGTCGTTGGTCGTTCGTCGCCTTGACTCGTTCCCTCGTTTCCTCGTTTCCTCGTTTCCGTAGTTGAGAACTTCTTCACCAGATATTCCACCAGAATCTCTGTTTCGGGTCTCGGGATCATCACCCGTTCGTCCACTGCGAACGGGAGGCTCATAAACTCCCGCGTACCGATGATGTAGGGAACGGGCCGCCCCGTGCTCCGGATCTCCAAAAGGCGCTGGTAGCGCCCGGCCGTGGGAGGATCAATCGGAGAGTCCCAGCGAGTATACAGCGCCGCCCGATCATAGCCCAGGACGTGCCTCAGCAGGACCTCGGCCTCGATGGCCGGCTCCGGTACGCCCGAAGCGATGAGGTGCTCACAACCGTACAGATAGGCTTCGCGTATCGTGATGGGATTGGGTCTCAGATGGCCGCCGCCAGCGCCCTCGCCTCGGCTGCGGCCAGGGCGGTGGTGAGTTCGTCGAGGTCGCCGTCGAGAATGGCGTCCAGCCGGTGGAGTGATAGCCCGATGCGGTGATCGGTGAGGCGGTTTTGCGGGAAGTTGTACGTCCGGATCTTCTCGCTGCGGTCGCCGCTCCCGACCTGCTGGCGCCGCTGCTGCGCGATCTCCTGCTGCTGCCGCTGGAGTTCCCGCTCGAGCAGTTTGGCCCGCAGGATCCGCATCGCCTTCTCGCGATTCTGGTGCTGGGAGCGCTCGTCCTGACAGGACACGACGAGTCCACTCGGCAGATGACGGATGCGCACCGCCGTTTCGACCTTGTTGACGTTCTGCCCTCCGGCACCCCCTGCGCGGTAGGTTTCAATCTCGATCTCGTCAGGGCGGATCTTGAGATCGACCTCTTCGGCTTCCGGCAGGACGGCGAGCGTCGCCGTTGAGGTATGAATGCGGCCCGACGCCTCAGTCTCCGGCACTCGCTGGACACGGTGCACGCCGCTTTCGTACTTCAATCTGCTGTATGCACCCTTCCCTTGAATGCCGAAGATGATTTCCTTGAACCCCCCGAGCGCGGTGGCGCTGCTCTCGAGGACCTCTACCTTCCACCGGTTCCGCTCGGCAAACCGCGAATACATCCTGAACAGGTCGCCGGCAAATAGCCCGGCTTCGTCCCCGCCGGCACCCGCGCGGATCTCCATGATAATGTTGCGGTTCGCATAGGGATCCTTCGGCACCAGGAGATCCTTCAGTCTCAGTTCCAGATCATCCCGGCGCTGCCGTAGCGTCGCCTGCTCGGTTTTCGCCAGTTCGCGCAGCTCCGGGTCCTGCTCGGTCTGCGCCAGCGCCTCCGCCTCCTCGAGCTCGCGCACGACCCTCTGGTACTCGCGGTACGTGGAAACCGCCTCCTCGAGATCCGCGCGCTCTTTGGCCACTTGCTGGTACCGGTCGGGCTGGGCGAAGATGGCCGGGTCGGCCAGCGCTTGCATCAGCGCTTCGTAGCGGGTCTCGAGTGCATCCAGCTTGTCGAGTATCACACCGCGGTCGATCATGACAGAGCTTATTATACCGCCGCCTCCTCACCAGCCTGTCGCAGATTGCGTTCGCGGTCAAGGACCTCTTGGAGGGCGTGAATCGCCACGCCCAGCTGCATGTCATCCGGTTCGCGGGTGGTCAACCGCTGGAGCCAGATCCCCGGCACGACCAGGGGACGGAACCAGCGGTAGCGTGCCCCAGCGCGAATGATCTCATAACTGATGCCGGCCACAAACGGAATAAGCAGCACCCGTTCTGTGATGCGTAGCAGCAATCCCGGCCGACCCAGGAATGAGAAGACGATGATCGCCACGATCATCACGATGAGCAGGAAGCTCGTACCGCAGCGCGGGTGAAACCGGCTGAACCGGCGCACGTGCCCGACCTCGAGCGTCGCGCCTCCTTCATAGGCATTGACGGCCTTGTGCTCGGCCCCGTGATACGCAAACACCCGTCGAATGTGATTGAGCCGTCCGATCAACGCGATGTAGCCGATCAGAATCGACACCCGCACCGCGCCCTCGGCGATGTTCAACGTATAGACCGTGGCGAAATACTGGTCGAGCAGCCTGATCATGGCGGCGGGCAGGACGAAGAACAGGCCGATCGCCAGCGCGAGCCCGAGCGCGACACTGACGCTGATGGCGGCCGGCGACTGTTCCTGCTCTTCCCCCAACGCTTCGCGCGCCGAGAACAGCAGCGCGCGCACGCCGATCACCAGCGCTTCGTACAGCGTGATCGCCCCGCGCACAATCGGCGCCCGCAGCCACCGATGGCGCAGCAGCAGCGAATCGACGCGGTCGGTGGCGGTCACGACCTCGCCGGTCGGACGCCGGACGGCGGTCGACGTCCACCGGGGCGAGCGCATCATGACCCCTTCGATGACGGCTTGGCCCCCGATAAGTAAGCGCTCTGTTGGCCGGGAATATTTCATCTCTGACGGTTCCCCGTTCCCCGTTCCCAGTTCCCGGTCGATGGCTTTCCCGGAACCACGTGATGCTCCCGACATCGTGCTTCATACACTTCTTGAGCGCCAACGAAGATTACGGGATCGGTATAGTGGGCGGGCTGGCCGTTGATGATCCGCTGCGTCCGGCTGGCCGGCACGCCGCAAACCATGCAGATCGCCTGGAGTTTGTCGACCGCCTCTGCCTGCGCCAGCAGCTGCGGCACCGGGCCAAACGGCTCGCCGCGGAAATCCATGTCGAGGCCAGCGGCGATCACGCGAATCCCGCGATCGGCAAGGTGCTGCGCGATCCCGACGATGCCGTCGTCGAGAAACTGCACCTCATCGATCGCCACCACGGTGGCGTCGGGGTCAAGGTGTTCCGAGAGCTCCCGGCTGTGGGCGATGGGAATGGCTTCAATGCGCGCGCCGTTATGGGAGGCGATCTGCTGGCGGCCGGACCGGCTGTCGATCGCCGGCTTGAATACCTGAACCCGCAGGCGAGCAATCTGGGCGCGGCGCACGCGCCGAATGAGCTCTTCGCTTTTCCCGCTGAACATACTGCCGACGATGACCTCAATCCGACCTTGAAGGTCGTTCATCGAAATCCCCCACCGGACGAGTCACTTCTCTAAGCGAAGAGGGAGGCGGACCCGCCTCCCCCTTCCCGTCGACGTTCGCTCGGACCGGTTAGACCTTGAGGCCATACTTCTTGGCAAACCGCTGCACGCGCCCTTCGGCATCGATGTACTTTCTCTGCCCCGTGTAAAACGGATGGCATTTCGAGCAGATCTCGACGCGGATATTCTGTTTCGTGGAGCCCGTCACAAACGTTTCGCCGCAGGCACATGTCACGGTCGTCTGCTTGTACTCGGGATGAATGCCCTTCTTCATGGAACTCCCTCCGGGAAATGACCGCGGGAATTATAGCACAGTCACTCCGGCCAGGGTAGGCTTGTACCGTTCCCCGTTCGCCGTTCCCCGTTCCCGTCAGCTAGAGGTATTTCAGGGGATTGACTGCCTTACCGTTAACGCGGATCTCGAAGTGGAGGTGCGAGCCGGAGCAGTGGCCGGTGCATCCGACGCGGGCGATGAGTTCGCCCGCCTGCACCGCCTGACCGTTGCTGGCCAGCAGCTTCGATGCATGTCCATAGAGGGTCGTGAGCCCGCCGCCGTGGTCGATGATGATGGCCCGCCCATAGCCGTAATACCAGCCGGCAAAGATGACGCGCCCGGCCTTCGCGGCGTGGATCGGGGCGCCTCGGGGAGCGGCGATGTCAATCCCGTCGTGATGCTGCCGCCACCGCCAGCCGAACCTTGAGGTCAGCACACCGCGTGCCGGCCACAGGAACCCGCTCACCCGCGCGACCACGGCCTGGGTCCGGGACACCGGAACCGGCGAGGCGATCGTTAGACGTCTCGAGGCGGCTTGCCGTCCTGGGATCGCCAGACGCTGCCCCTCGCGAATGAGCTCGGCACTCCGCAGCCCGTTCGCCCTCACGAACGCGCTGACCGATGTCCCGTGTTCTTCGGCAATCTCTGAGAGCGTCTGCCCCTGCCGCACGACGATCCACTCGGGGCGGGGTTGCCGTGCCGGCTGGGTCTTCGACGGGGATGCGGCCTTCGACGGGGCCTTCTGGACCGCGGGCTTCTGGACGGCCGGCTTCTGGGCGGGAAGAGCGGCGCCGGCCCTCGGAATTAGGAGGCGCAGTCCGGGCTTGATCAGGTCCGCATTCCGGAGGTCGTTCGCGGCGATGATTGAGTCCACCGACACGCCGTAGGCGTTCGCGATGTCCCAGACCGACTGCCCTTCCTTGACGACGACGGTGGTGGGCGATGGCGCAGGCTGACTCGTCGCGCTGGCCGTCTCAGGCCGAGGCGGAGCGAGGTGGAAGAGCGTCGTGAAGATCTGGGAAACTGCAGCTTGGGTCTGAACGGCCTGGAGGAAGGGGGTTGCGGAGGGTCCAGGACTCAACGGCTGAGGGATGTGTGCCGGAAGCATCAGCATCCCAGAAAGCATGCCGATGCCGAACAGCCTCGCCTTTGACCCCATCCTCCACCTGCCTCGCCGGATTCCCCTGCCCTGAACAGGAGTCAAACTTCCGGGGTGCGCCCCAGGCATTCCACACTTCGCCCCGACGTACGGGTCTCCTGCCCGATTTCGGTGATTCTTAGACGCCAAGGAGACCGGAAATTATGGGGACCTAAATAACCGCTCTTTGCTCGTCCGTTCTCCTGTTTTCTCGCTCTTTCTCACGAATCCGAGATGGTCCTGGAGCGAAATTCGGTCAAAATTGCACATAAATTACGGGTTATGGACGCCCGAGATTCCAATTACCCTATGCCCGCCGAGGTGGCAGGGCATACCTATGGGAGGAGTCCGATTGACGAGGTTTACAGGCTTACTGGAGGTCCTCTTCGGCGCTCTTTACGATGGATTTCAGGAACTGCTGGTTGTTGGAAGTCTTGCGCAGCCGGTCCAGGATGAGCTCGGTCATCGCCACGCTGTCCAGCTGCTCGAGGCTCTTGCGGAGCACCCAGACCTTGCGCAACTCATCCTCGGTCAGCAGGAGCTCCTCCCGCCGGGTGCTGCTCATCTTGATGTCGATCGCCGGGAAGGTGCGGCGCTCCTGGAGCTTGCGGCTGAGGTGCATCTCCATGTTGCCAGTGCCCTTGAACTCTTCGTAGATGTGATCGTCCATCCGGCTGCCGGTGTCGACCAGCGCCGTGGCAGTGATCGTCAGGCTCCCGCCCTCCTCGATCTTCCGGGCCGCGCCGAAGAAGCGCTTCGGACGGTGCAGGGCCGCAGGATCGAGCCCGCCCGACAGCGTCCGGCCCGAAGGCGGAATTACCAGGTTGTTGGCACGGGAAAATCGGGTGAGGCTATCCAGCAGAATGAACACATCACGGCCACCTTCGACCAGGCGCTTCGACCGCTCGAGGACCAGATCGGCCACCTGAATGTGCTCCTCCGGCGGCCGGTCAAATGTCGACGCGACGACTTCGGCCTCGACCGACCGGCGCATGTCGGTGACCTCTTCCGGCCGCTCATCGAGCAGCAGGACCATGAGGTAGATCTCAGGATAATTGGAAACGACGGCCTGGCCGATCTTCTTCAGGATTGTCGTCTTGCCGGCTTTCGGCGGTGAGACGATCATCGCGCGCTGGCCTTTGCCGATCGGCGCGAACAGGTCCACCATGCGTGTCGTGAGGTCGGCGTCGCTCTCCAGCTTGACGCGCTCGTGCGGGAAGACGGGGGTGAGCCGCTCGAAGTCCGGCCGGTTGCGCGCCTGCTCCGGATCGAGTCCGTTGACCGCCTCGACGCGCAGGAGGGCGTAGTACTTCTCGTTGTCCTTGGGCGGCCGCACCTGACCCAACACCTCGTCGCCCACGCGCAGGCCGAACCGTTTGATCTGCGAAGGAGAGACGTAGATGTCTTCGGACCCCGGCAGGTAGCCCTCGTGGCGGAGGAAGCCGTACCCTTCGGCCATGATCTCCAGGATGCCGGCCCGGAACATCAGCCCCGACTGCTCTGTCTGCATCTGCAGAATGCGCATGATCAGCTCCTGCTTCCGGTAGCGACGCAGGTTCGGAATGTTGAGCTCCTTGGCGAGATCCTGGAGCTCGTCCATAGTTTTTTGCTCGAGTTCAGCGATGGCGGTCAACGCCGATCCACCTCCTACTGGTCACTTGCCAGATTTACGGATTGCGAATTGTGAAATGCGACTGTGCAGGCAGAGTCAATTCGAAGTCTGCTCTCTTTGTGAGCGTGCCTCGGTCGTGGGTGGGCTAGACCTTGGCCTTCTTCTTCTCCAGCTCTGCCTGCAACTTCTGCCAGTCGGCCAGGAACTTCGCCTGCCCGCTCTCAGTCAGTGGATGCTTGAACAGCTGCTCCATGACCTTGAAGGGAACGGTGGCGATATCCGCGCCGGCCAGCGCCGCCTGCGTGACGTGCAGCGGATGCCGGAGGCTGCTGGCCAGGACCTGCGTCTTGAAGCCGTACGTCCGGAAGATCTGCACCGCCTGGCGGACGACCTCCATGCCGTCGTGGCCGATGTCGTCCAACCGTCCCACGAACGGGCTGACGAAGTAGGCGCCGGCCTTCGCGGCCACCAGTGCCTGGTTTACGGAGAACGTCAGGGTCACGTTGGTGCGGATCCCTAGATCGCGCAGCGCCATCGCCGCCGTGATGCCTTCGGCCGTGGCCGGCACCTTGACGACGACGTTCTGGGACCAGGTGACGTACTCGCGCGCCTGCGCAAGCATCTCCTTGGGATCGTTCGTCGTCGTTTCAACAGAGATCGGACCCGAGACCATCTTCGCGATCTCGCGGATGAGATCGCGATAATCCATCCCCTCTTTGCCGGCGAGAGACGGATTCGTCGTGACGCCGTCGACGATGCCCCAGCCCGCGCCCGTCCGAATTTCCTCCAGGTTTCCTGTATCAAGGAAAAACTTCATAGGTATCAGCGCCCTGTGGCCTCGATGTAGGCAACATCGCCCACGTCTCCCCTGGTCAGGAAACGGAGCGAGTCGCCGGGCCGCAGGTCGCGCAACTCGGCGAGACGATCGTTCCGGTAGACTGCATGAGACCGCGCCACTCGGAATACGCGCAGCGCCTTGCGTTCGTCTTCGATAGAGATCTGCGGAGGGTTCCCGGTGATGGGATCCTTAAGCATACCTCTGTTGAAGCTGTATCGGTTCAGGGTAGTCATCAACACGTCCAGTGCCTGCGCCAGTTCGCTCCGCGTGGCCTTCTGATTAGGTCGGAACTCCCGGTTCCCCACAGGCGCGACAATGCCTTTTTCCAGCGCCGCAGCCACTGTGCCGCGAGCAGTCGCGGGGATGCTGTCAGCGTCGGTCACGTTCAGCGATGAGGGCGCCGCATCGGCCAGACCGATCGACCGGGCCGTCACCGTGGCCAGGTCTAGTCGCGTCATCTCCTGCTTCGGGCGAAAGGTGTTGTCTGACAGCGCCGGCATCACGCCCTTGTTGAAGAACAGGGAGAGCGACGTCGGGTTGGCCTTCGTAGTATGGACGCCGATAATCTCGTAACGGCCAGGGTCGACGGGGTCATCGCTCTGATCGAGCTGCTTCCATTGCGTGTTCCACTCAAACTTCTTCCCCGCGGTCAGCGTGAGCGGCGCCTCCATGGGGAGGAACGCTCGGCCAAGCGACCACTTCGCGATCTCCTGGCCCTCCGCGCTCCGGACGATGAAATCGTATAGCTGCGAGTTGACGTGCTCGAACTTCAGATCCTTCGCGGTGGTATTGAGAATGGTAAGTGTAATGACGACGAAGTCCGACGGTCCATACACGGCCTTGTTCGTGGCCAGCGTATAGGTCAGGCCACCGCGCTTCAGTTCCACTTTCTGGGGTGAAACGCTCCCGAGGCTCGTGATCGCCGCAACCGCACCCTGCTGCACCTGCGGGATGTCAGCCGCGTCCTTGAACTTCGGCAGCACGATCCCTGCCGTGTCGACCCCGATGGCCTGCACGAGAAGGAACGCGAAGTCCGCCCGGGTCACTGTCCCAGTAGGGTTGAACTTGTCCGGCGCTCCACGCACGCCAGGGAGCGGGAAGAGACCTTTCGCGGTCAGTCGTTCGATCGCCCGCTGCGCGGGGGTGCCCTGAATGTCGATGAAGATCTCGGCCCACGCGGGCGCTGCGGCCAGCATCAAAGCGACCGCGAGCATGAGCGCGCGGGCACCCCAACCTGTTCGTGCAAAGAGATTCATCATAAACCTCTGTTCATCAGATGTTTGGGATTACCGGCGGTGGTTGCGGGCACCTTGCCGAAAACCGGTGCCTGGTTTGGTGTGTGACTCAGGCTGCTCCGTCGGGCGCCGAAACTCCGAGGCTTTGAACTGAATCGTCGGAGGGTTTCGCTCCTCAGGCAGCAATTCCTGCCGGGACCCCAGGCGGTACACCCTCCACCTACGTATTATACCCGGCATTTTGCTCCATGACCGATTCCGGGAACCGGGAACCGGGAATACATGCGCTCCGGGACGCGAATGCCCAGGAGGCCGAGGCCGGTGCGCATGACGGTGGCTACGCCCCAGACCAGCTGCTGGCGGCTCCAGCGAAGACCGTTGTCCTCGGCCTGCAGCACCGGGATCTCCTGGTAGAAGGCGTGGAAGAGCTGGGCGAGCTGGAAGAGATGGTTGGCCACGACATGCGGGTAGTACGCACGGGTCGCCTCATGGACGGCGTCAGGGAACCGCGCGAGGTGTTTGATCAGGGCCCACTCCTGCGCTGACGCCGCGGCCCGGCCGTCGAACGGGACGTCGAGCGCAACGTCCCCGCCCTTCCGGATGATGCCCCGCGCCCGCACGTACGTGTACTGCAGGTACGGGGCGCTGTCGCCGTCCAGCGCCAGCATGCGGTCCCAATCGAAGACGATGTTCTTCACCCGGTTCTGCGAGAGATCGGCGTACTTGATCGCGCCGACGCCTACGATGCGGGCGACCTCGCGGCGCTCCGCCTCCGGCAGTTCGGGGTTCTTCTCGTCGACGAGCGCGCGCGCCCGATCGATCGCTTCCTCGAGCACCTCCTGGAGAAACACGACGCGTCCGCGCCGTGTGCTCATGCGCCCCTCGGGCAGCCGGACCAGCCCGAAGTCCACGTGCACGTACTCCACGTCACCGTGGCCGAGCTTCTTCAAGGCCTCGAACAGCTGACGGAAGTGCAGACGCTGGTCTGATCCGACGACGTACAGAATCTTTGCCGGTCGGAAGGTTCGGATGCGGTAGACGGCGGTGGCCAGATCTCGCGTCGCATAGAGCGTCGCCCCATCGCTGCGTTGCAAGATGAGTGGTGTCGTGATGCCGGCGTCGTCCAAACGGATGATCACTGCCCCGCCGTCGGTGGTGGCCACCCCGTTCTGCCGGGCCTGTGAGATCACTTCCTCCATCTTGTCCTCGTAGAAGCTTTCGCCCAACGTGTGGTCGAACCGTACCTCGAGCAGGTCGTAGGTCTTCTGGAACTCCACCAGGCTGTGGCGGACGAACTCCTGCCACAGCGTCCGGGCCTCCGGGTCGCCGCGCTCCAGTTTCAACGACCATTCGCGCGCTCGTTCCCGGAGCGCCGGATCCTTTCGCGCCTCCTCGTCAAACATGACGTATAACCGCAGCAGTTCTGCGATGGGATCCCGCTCGTACGCCTCCCGGTCCAGCCAGTGCGCGTACGCGTACAGCAGCGTGCCGAACTGCGTTCCCCAGTCCCCGAGGTGGTTGTCCCCAACCGGCCGGTACCCGGTGTGACGGTGCAGGTTGACCAGCGCGGCGCCGATGATCGTCGAGCGCAGGTGCCCCACGGACATCTGTCGCGCCACATTGGGCGCCGAGTAATCGATGACGACCGTGCGCCCGGCCCCGACCTCGCTGGTGCCGTAGCGGTCGCCGCCGCGGATGAGATCGGCCATCACGCCTGCGGCAAAGGCGGGGCGTGCCAGCGTGAAGTTGAGATAGCCGCCGGCGGCCTGCGCACCGGCCAGCAGCGGACCGGGCCGCACGGATCGGGCCAGCTCGCCGGCGATCTCAGGCGGCGACTTGCGACGCTGTGCGGCGAGCGGGAAGCACGGAATGGCGAGATCGGCGTCGACTTCGGCGGGAGGCAGTGCGGTGGTCAGTTCAGCGGGCTCGCCGAGCGCGGCCTGGACCGCCTCCACAGCCTCGCGCTTTGCTCGATCGAATGTGTAACCTTCAACCTTCAACATTCAACCTTCAACGCGTTATTGGGTGCGCTCAGTGAGTCTCACCGTGAACGTTCTGCGGATTCCGTTGCGCACGACCTCGATGCGAACCGCATCGCCGGGGCGCTTGTTGAAGAGCGCGCGGATGAAGTCGTTCCAGTTGGCGACCGGCGCGCGGTCGAGCGAGATGATGATGTCTTCGGGCCGGATCCCTGCCGCGGCGGCCGGCCCGTTCTGATCGACGTCGCGGACGATGACGCCGTGGTCGACGGGCAGGTTGTATTGTCGCGCGATGTTCGCATCGACATCGCCGCCCCACACCACGCCGACGTAGGGACGCACGACCCGCTGCTGCCGGATCAGCTGGTCCATGATCGCGCGCGCCGTGTCGATGGGGATGGCGAAACCGATGCCCTGCGCGTCCCGCACGATCGCGGTGTTGATGCCGATGACCTCGCCTCTGCTGTCCACCAGCGCGCCGCCGCTGTTTCCGGGGTTGATCGCGGCGTCGGTCTGAACCAGGTTCTCGATGATGAGGTTTGGCACGCGGATATTGCGGTTCAGCGCGCTGATGACCCCCACCGTCACCGTGTGCCCGAGACCGAACGGGTTCCCGATCGCGATCGCCATCTGCCCCACCCGCAGCGCGCTGGAACGGCCGAGCGTGGCGGCCGGCAGCCCGGACATCTCTACTTTCACCACTGCGAGATCGGAGAACCGGTCGGTCCCGATGACCCGCGCCGGGAGGGTCTTCCCCGACAGCAGGGTGACCTTGATTTGCTGGGCGGTCTCGACCACATGATTATTCGTCAGAATGTAGCCGTCGGGGCTGACGATCACACCGGAGCCCGCGCCTTCCTGTGGGAAGATGCCGAAGACCGTCTGCACCTGCGCGACCGTATCGATGTTGACCACAGCCGGCCGGACCCGATCCGCGGCGCGGATGACGACCGATTCCTCACGCTCGACGACGCGCGGCGTGGTCTGCGTGGGTGCGCTCGGTGCGGCCGCGGACGGAGGTGCCGGTGACGCCGCCGACGGTGCGGACTGGGACAGCGCGGAGAGGAACGGCACGCGCGGCAGGACCGAACTGCCGAGCGCGCCTCCAATGACGGCGACGGCAATGAGCACGAGCAGGATAGCGCCGGGAGTGGCGCGTGCATTCATGGGTGAAACCTCCTTGAGTGCACTTCATTATAGACTACGCGACCTGGGAACCGGGAACGGGGAACGGTAACGGCAGGCCATTTCTACGTTATAATCGAACAGACGTAACACCCATCTCCCCTCTTCGGAGTGGTGCGCACGCTGTGTTGAACTGGCTCCGGCGCCCCAAATACAGGTCGCTGCAGCGGCGCGAGATGCCCGCGGGATTGTGGGCGAAGTGTCCGCGCTGCACCAACCTCATTTACCGCAAAGAGCTCGAGCGCAACCTCAAAGTCTGCCCCAAGTGCGCCTATCACCACCGGCTGCCCGCGATCGAGCGTCTCGAGATCACGCTCGATGAGGATAGTTTCGCTGAGTTCGACGCCGACCTGACCTCGGCCGATCCGCTCAAGTTCGAGGGCTACCCGCAGAAACTCAACGAAGCCAGGCAGAAGACCGGCCGGCCGGAGGCCGTCATCACCGGCGACGGCACGATCGAAGGGTATCGCACGGTCATCGGCGCGCTCGACTTTCACTTCATGGGCGGGTCGATGGGATCGGCGGTCGGCGAGAAGGTGGCCCGGGCAGCAGAACAGGCGCGCGACCGGCGGTTGCCCCTGGTCATCTTCTCCGCGTCGGGCGGCGCACGCATGCAGGAGGGCGCGCTGTCGCTGATGCAGCTGGCGAAGACCAGCGCGGCGATCGGCCGGCTGCACGATGCCGGACTCCCCTATCTCTCCGTGATGTGCGATCCGACAACCGGGGGCGTCACCGCGAGCTTCGCGTTCCTGGGCGATGTGGTTCTGGCCGAGCCGGGCGCGCTCATCGGGTTCGCCGGCCGGCGGGTGATCGAACAAACAATTCGCCGCAAGCTGCCAGACGATTTTCAGACCGCGGAGTTCTGCCTGAAGAAGGGCCTCCTCGACATGGTGGTGCCGCGATCCGAGATGCGCTCGACCGTCGCCCGC
Source organism: Armatimonadota bacterium (assembly GCA_016193565.1). Lineage (GTDB taxonomy): Bacteria > Sysuimicrobiota > Sysuimicrobiia > Sysuimicrobiales > Kaftiobacteriaceae > JACPRY01. The sequence continues at coordinate 10,657 of JACPRY010000012.1, read as the reverse complement.
CTGTTGAGTTTCTTCGGCGCGCCGAAAGTCGAAGCGGTGTCTGTCGAGGCGCCCGCTCGCACGGAGACTCCACAAGTCGCAGAGTCCCGCTCCGGCGGATCCGCGGCGGAGGGCTGATGATCACGTCCACACCCGGCCCGTCCTCGGACCTCGACCGGCAGCTCGGAGACCTCGAGGCGGAGATCGAACGGCTCCGACGGCTCTCGCGAGAGCAATCGATCGATCTCGCCGGGGAGATCGCCACGCTCGACGCCCGTGCCGAAGACGTCCGCAGGAAGATCTACACGAATCCGACGCCCTGGCACGTCGTGCAGCTGGCCCGGCACCCCCAGCGCCCGAGGCTTCTCGATCTGGTCGCGTCGCTGTTCACCGACGTCATTGAGCTCCACGGCGACCGGCTCTTCCGAGACGACCCGGCGATGCTGGCGGCACTCGCGCGCTTCGACGGCCAGCCGGTCGTCGTGATCGGCCATAATAAAGGAAAGGACACGAAGGAGAACATCGCGAGGAACTTCGGCATGCCCTACCCGGAGGGGTACCGCAAAGCCCTGCGGGCCATGCGGGTGGGCGAGAAGTTCCACTACCCGGTCATCGCCTTCGTGGATACGCCCGGGGCATTCCCTGGGGATGAAGCCGAGGAACGGGGCCAGGCCGAGGCGATTGCGCGCAACATCGAGGAGATGAGCCGTCTTCGCACGCCGGTGATCGTCGTCATCACGGGCGAGGGAGGCAGCGGGGGCGCGCTCGCGATCGCCGTGGGGGATCTCACCCTCATGCTGCAGTATGCCATTTACACCGTGATCTCCCCGGAGGGCTGCGCGGCCATCCTGTGGCACGACGCATCAAAGGCCGCGCAGGCAGCCGAGGCACTGCGACTCACGGCGAAAGATCTGCAGGCGCTTGAGATCGTGGACGAGATTCTCCCCGAGCCGTTCGGGGGCGCGCACCGCGATCCTGATGCCGCCGTGGGAGCGGTCCGCGCGGCGCTGCAGCGCCACCTCCCTGCCCTCCGAGAGACGCCGGTGGAGGCGCTGCTGGAGCGCCGCTACGCCAAGTTCAGGACACTGGGGGCTGTGGAGACGGCGAAGATCTAATCGAGGAGATGCATGTGAGCGATCAGAAATTTGACCTCGACCAGATCCGAGCGGTGATCCGGCTCCTCAGCGAATCGGACGACATCGCCGAGCTCGAAGTGGAGTCGCCCACGCTCAAGGTCTCGGTGAAGAAGGTGGCGGGCGCCTTGCGTGCCACGGCGACGGCGGGGAATCCAGGGACAGAAGCGCCCACACAGACGCTGCACATGACGGTGCCGGCCCCGCAGCCGACTGCGCCGGTTCCTGCCGCCGCCGTCGACCACCTCACGCCCATCTCAGCACCGATGGTTGGGACCTTCTTCCGCGCGCCGAACCCCGACGCGCCTCCGTTCGTGTCGGAGGGCGACGTCGTGGAGCCCGGCCAGACGGTGTGCATTATCGAAGCGATGAAACTGTTCAACGAGATTCAGAGCGAGATGCGCGGCCGCGTCGTCAGGGTGCTCGTCGAAAACGCCGCGCCTGTTGAGTTCGGACAACCTCTCTTCCTCATCGATCCCACCGTCACTGACAGGTAATCTGTTGAATCTATTGGACCCGTTGATTCAATAGATTCAACAGATTCAATAGATCCGTCCCATGTTTAGAAAACTGTTGATCGCGAATCGGGGCGAAATCGCGGTTCGTGTGATCCGCGCATGCCGCGAGCTCGGCATTCGCACCGTGGCCGTCTACTCGGAGGCCGACCGCCAGTCGCTCCATGTGCGGATGGCCGATGAAGCGTTCTGCATCGGCCCGCCCCCGCCGGCCGACTCCTACCTCAACATCCCCAACATCATGAGCACGGCCGAGCTGCTTGGCGTCGACGCGATCCATCCCGGCTACGGGTTCCTGTCCGAGAACCCGCACTTCTCCGAGATTTGCCAGGACGTGAAGATTACGTTCGTCGGTCCCTCGCCGCAGGCGATCGCGGCGATGGGCAACAAATCGCAGGCGCGCGAGCAGATGCGCGAGGCCGGCGTGCCGGTCATTCCGGGCAGCGAAGGCCCGGTGCGCGGGGAGAACGAGGCGCTCGAGATCTCCCGCCACATCGGCTTCCCGCTCATCGTCAAGGCGTCGGCAGGGGGCGGCGGGAGAGGGATGCGGCTCGTCCACACGCGGGAGGATCTGCGCCGCGCCATCCAGACCGCGCAGGCGGAGGCGGAGGCCGCGTTCGGGAACAACGAGATCTACATCGAGAAGTACGTCGAGGAACCGCGCCACATCGAGGTCCAGATCCTCGCCGACAAGCACGGCAACACCATTCACCTCGGCGCGCGGGATTGCTCCATCCAGCGCCGCCATCAGAAACTGCTGGAAGAAGCCCCGCCGCCGGGGGTACGCGACCGGTTCATCGGGGCGCTCGGGAAAGCAGCAGTCAAGGCCGCCCACTCCATCAACTACACCGGCGCGGGCACGGTGGAGTTCCTCGTGGACCGCGACGGCCACTTCTACTTCATGGAGATGAACACGCGGATCCAGGTCGAGCACCCGATCACGGAGATGACCACGGGGCTCGACATCGTGAAGGCGCAGATTGAGACCGCGGCGGGCGAGCGGCTCAGGGTCAACCAGGGCGAGGTCGAGTTCCGCGGGCATGCGATCGAGTGCCGCATCAACGCCGAAGATCCGCGGCACGACTTCCGGCCGGGGCCCGGCCGGCTCACGCAGTTCATCCCGCCGGGCGGTCCGGGCATCCGTGTCGACACCCATGCGTATGCGGGGTACGCGATCCCGCCCCACTACGACTCACTGCTGGCGAAACTCATCGCGTGGGGAACGACGCGGACGGAAGCGATCGCGCGGATGCGCCGCGCGCTCCAGGAGTTCGAGATCGCCGGCGTGCCGACGACCATCTCCTTCCATCTGATGGTGCTTGACAACGCCTTCTTCCGCCGGGGTGAAGTCTACACGAACTTCGTCCAGCGCCGCATCGACCTCGCTGCCTTGCAGCAGGCCTCCGGGTGACCCTCTCCCGCCCTTTGGCAAGGATTCTCTGAAACAGACCCGAATCAGTATCGGGCCAAAGGTATATCTGGAGGTGCTCGTATGCCTTCGTTTCTGACCCAGCTGACCTTTCTCATCGCCGCCGTCATCGTCGGCATCTTCATCCTCTCGTCGGCGGTCAAGATCGTGCGCGAGTATCAGCGACTCGTCGTGTTCCGTTTGGGGAAGTCGATCGGCAAGAAGGGGCCCGGACTCGTGTTCCTGTGGCCGGTCATCGACAAAGCGGTCTGGGTGGACCTGCGTGAGTTCTTCCTGGAGATCCCTTCCCAAACGTGCATCACGAAGGACAATGCGCCGATCAATATCGATTTCCTGATCTATTTCAAAGTCTTCAATCCCGAGTTTTCTGTCATCCAGGTGGTGGATTTTGCGGGCTCCGCAAGAGGGATTGCCACGACGACGCTGCGCGCGGTGGTCGGCGATATTAGCCTGGACGACGTGCTGGCCAAGCGAGAGCAGATCAACCAGGTCCTGCGGGCGAAAATGGACGAGGTCACCGAACGGTGGGGCGTCAAGGTCACCACCGTCGAGATCCGCGAGATCCTGCCCCCGCGCGAGGTGCAGGAAGCGATGACCCGGCAGATGTCCGCCGAGCGCAGCCGGCGCGCCGTCGTGACAGAGGCGCTCGGAAAGCGCGAGGCGGCGGTGACCGTGGCGGAAGGCGCGAAGCAGGCCGCGATCCTGGAGGCTGAGGGCGCCCGTCAGGCCGCGATCTTGCGCGCCGAGGGCTTCTCGCTCGCCCTCGACAAGATCTTCGCGGTCGCCAAGAACATCGACGGCAAAACGCTCACGCTGCAGTACCTCGAGGCGCTCAAAGTCCTGGGCGCGGGCGCCAGCACGAAGTTTATCTTCCCGCTGGAATTTACGAAGCTGCTACAACCCCTGGCCGACCTGACGAAAGAAACACGGTAACTGGACAACGCGACAACGGGACAACCGGACAACTCGGTTCGCGTTGTCGCGTTGTCGCGTCTTCGCGTTGTCGTTAGTTAGATGATCGCTTCTTGGGTCGTAGGGTTGAAGAGGTGCATCTTCCGCATATTGAGGACCACGTCGATCGTGTGCCCCATCTTCGCCTGTGAGTGGGCGTCGACGCGCGCCACGATCGATTGCGTGCCGGCGGTGAGGTAGAGGATCACGTCTGAGCCAAGCGGCTCGTGCACGTCCACCAGCGCGCGCAGCGTCCAGGCCGGATTCGCGTCACCCACCAGCGCGCGATCCTGAATATCCTCCGGCCGGATGCCGAACACCACCTCCCGCCCGACCCAGCCGCGGGCGAATGACGTCAGATCCTGCGGCACCTCCATCCTGAACCCGTCGGCCTCGACCTGCACCCTCCCGGCGCTTTCGCGCAGCGTGGCGGAGATGAAGTTCATCGCCGGGCTGCCGATGAAGCCCGCGACAAACTGGTTGGCCGGCTTCTCGTACAGCGCCATCGGCGAGTCCACCTGCTGCACGAGGCCGTCTTTCATCACCACAATCCGGTCGCCCATCGTCATCGCTTCGACCTGATCGTGCGTCACGTAGATCGTCGTGGTCTGCAGCCGGGCGTGGAGTTTCTTGATCTCTGCGCGGGTCTGCACGCGAAGCTTCGCGTCCAGGTTCGAGAGCGGCTCGTCCATCAGGAAGACCTGCGGATCCCGCACAATCGCGCGGCCGAGCGCCACGCGCTGGCGTTGACCGCCCGACAGCTGTTTGGGCTTGCGCTCGAGCAGCATCTCGATCCCGAGCATCGAGGCCGCCTCTTTCACACGGCGGTCGATCTCCGACTTCGGATACTTGCGCAGGCGCAGACCGAACGCCATGTTGTCATACACGGACATGTGGGGGTACAGCGCGTAGTTCTGGAACACCATGGCGATGTCCCGATCTTTTGGCGGGACATCATTGACCCGGCGCTCGCCGATGAAGATGTCGCCTGCGCTGGTCTCTTCCAGCCCCGCGATCAGGCGGAGGCAGGTCGTCTTCCCGCATCCCGAGGGGCCGACCAGGACCGTGAACTGCTTGTCGGGAATCTCCAGGCTGACATTGTTGACCGCCGTCACATTGCCGAACTTCTTGCTGACCCCTTCGAGCTGCACTTTCGCCACGACGTCTGCCTCCCTACGCGCTCCCGGGCTTCCGCGCTCCCGCGCTCCCGGCCAGTCTTCTCTTTAGTTCCTCGATGACCTCCACAGGCGTTGGATCCACTCCGCGCAGCGTCGCGAGGTACCAGCTCACAAAATCCCCGATGAGGACCGTGGACAGCAGCCTGGCCAGTTTCCCCCGTCCCTGCGCGCGCACCTCGTCCAGGCCGCCTGCGCGACGGAATGCCAGGTCCTTCGTGATGGTCACGCGCGCGCTCAGTCGCGCGTCCTCGGCGGCATCACGCAGGATGATGACGTGAATGATGCGGGCGAGGGCGTCGTCCAGTCCCCACCCCACCGTCTCGTTATGGTTCAATTCGGGAAAGGTGTTCCACACCGCAAACGTTTTGCTGTTCTCGTTGAACTGATCCTTCCAGCGCTCCGCCGCCGGCTCCAGGAACGGCGCCGCGCTGTAGATCACGGGGATGCGGCCCACTAGGCGCGCCGCGACGGCGCGGGTGGTTCCCGGCGTCCGGTCGGGGGATTCGGACGCAACGATGTCGCCCAGCACCTGGACCGCTTCACGCAACCCTTCCGCGTACGATCCGATAATACCGGCGCGTCCGAGCACGGCCAGCATTGGGATGAACAGGTACGGGAGCGCCGCGCGCGGCGGCAGGCCGGACGGCACGACCACGGCCGGGTCCCCGCGGTCGTTCGCCAGACGGAGCAACTCCCCGCCCGACGTGACCGCGACACAGGCCGCACCCCTGCGGCGGGCCTCCTGGTACGCGGCCAGCGTTTCCTCGGTGTTGCCGGAATAGCTGCAGGCGAAGGCGAGCGCGCCGCGACCCGCAAACGACGGCGCCCGGTATTCTTTGACCGACGCCACCGGTGGCGCGTCGTCGTCGAACAGCACGGATTTCAGCAGGTCGCCGCCGATCCCCGAACCCCCCATCCCCATCGCAACGATGGCGTTCGGCCGCGTGGTAGGCACCCGGGTGGCCCAGCCCAGGTCCCACGCCTCCACGCACATTTGCGGGAATCGGGCAATCAGATCGAGCATGCCTGATGGATCGTGCTCGCGACGGACCTCGCGACGAAAACAACCCCTCCGCCCAACAGTCTTCTAGGTCTACTAGCCCCCGGCGCGAAGTGATATTCGGTATGGGAAATCCTCACGCGTCGGGGAAGCGGCTTAGCGGTGCCGAGATGCGGCGGCTGCTGGAACTCCGGGAGATGATCAAGGTCGAGTCGCTTCAGCTGCCGCGGCCACTCCAGCACCGGCTGCTGGAGATCCTCGAGACCGCGCGCCCCTGGCAGATCCCCCCGCAGCCCCTGCCCGAGATGTCGCGGGGAGAGCTGATCCGGGCGATCCGGTGGCGGCTGGGCACGATCCCGCTGGCCGGCGCTCAAGCCGCAGCCGAGTTCATTGCGCGCCACCGCATCCGGCGGCGCCCACCATCCTCGGCACGATGAAGATGCAGGTGGCGACTCACCAGAGTTGCCCGCGTAGCGGGCCGGCGGCGCAACGAGGCCGAACCGCAGAAGATCTGCCGGTCGAGGCACAAACGGATGTTTCTTGTGGGCAGGCGGTGAGGCCGGTGTATCTCTGTCGAACCATTCGATGAAGATTCTGGTCACCGGCGGCGCCGGATTCATCGGCTCTCACGTCGTCGACGCCTATCTCGCGGCGGGACACGAGGTCATCGTCGTCGACAACCTCAGCAGCGGCCGCCGCGAGTTCGTCCACCCCAAGGCCAGGTTCTATCAGGAGGACATCCGCGCTTCCGACCTTCGGTCCGTGTTCGAGCGGGAACGCCCCGATGTGGTCAACCACCAGGCCGCCCAGACGTCCGTCTCCGTCTCAGTCAGTCACCCGCGCCTCGATGCTGAGGTCAACGTCCTCGGCACGCTCAACCTGCTGGCGCTGTGCGTCGAGTTTGGCGCGACGCGGCTGATCTTCGCCTCGACGGGCGGCGCCATCTACGGAGAACCCGAGCGTCTTCCCGTCGGCGAGAGTCACCCCGAGCGTCCCATCTCCCCCTATGGGATCAGCAAGCTCGCGGGTGAGATCTACCTCAGATACTTCGGGCGCGGTCTCGAGTGGGCGGTGCTGCGCTATGCGAATGTCTACGGGCCGCGTCAGGATCCGCATGGCGAGGCCGGTGTCGTCGCCATCTTCACCCAGACGATGCTCAGCGGGCGCACGCCGACCATCTTCGGAGACGGGAAGCAGACGCGGGATTTCGTCTACGTGGGAGATGTCGCCTCGGCCAACGTTCGTGCGCTGGGCGCGCCTTCGGGACGCATCGCAAATATCGCGACGGGCGTCGAGACGACGGTGAACGATCTCTTCGGGCAGCTTGCGGATCTCTGTGGATTCCGGGGGACGGCCACCTACGCGCCCCCGCGGCCGGGCGACGTCTATCGCATCGCCCTCAGCGCCTCGCGCGCGAAGGAATGGCTGGGCTGGACTGCCACGATCCCCCTCGCCCAGGGATTGGCTCGGACGGTCGAGTGGTTCCGGACGCGCGAGACCTGATATGCTATTTTCATTCCCGGCTTGAATCTGGCCGTTCGGATCGAGGCATGGGCAACGATCCCGTTGGATATTTCGCCCTGGTGCTGCACTCGCATCTGCCCTTTGTGTTGGGGCACGGGCGATGGCCGCACGGGAGCGACTGGCTTTGCGAAGTGACCACCTCCTGCTACCTCCCGCTGCTTGACGTCATCTCATCGCTTGCGGCCGAGGGGATCAGCCCGCACGTGACTATCAACATCTCACCGGTGCTGGCTGAACAGCTGGCGGCGCCGTCCTTTGCGGCGGAGGTCGAGGAGTTTCTCCGCACGCGTCTTCAGGCCGCCCGAGGGAACCGCGAGGAGTTCTCGCGCGACGCCCGCGATCCCCGCGCTGGACTGACCCAGTTCTGGGAGCGCTTCTACCGCGACCGCCTGGCCCAGTTCGAACGGCTGAACGGCAACCTCATCCAAGCATTTCGAGCCCTCGCCGATGCCGGTCACATCCACCTCATCACCTGCGCCGCGACCCATGGGTACTTGCCGTTATTGAGCCGGGACGAATCGGTCGATCTGCAGATCCGCGTGGCGGTGGCGACACATACGAGACACTTCGGCCGAGCACCGGAAGGGATCTGGCTCCCGGAGTGCGCCTACCGTCCGCGGTATGAGTGGACGCCGCCGGTCGGCTCCCAGCGCGGGCGCGTGCGTCTCCGCCGGCGCGGGCTCGAGGAATTCCTGGCCGACCACGGGCTGAAGTTCTTCTTCACCGATCTGCACCTGGTCAGGGGCGGGGGCGCGCTGTCGGCGTATCGCGACTTCTTCCCCGCCCTGCGGGCGCTCAACCCGCATGACAGGCCCTCCCACGAGCGTGAGGGAACGCCGTATCATCCCTATCTCGCCGCCTCTCGCGGCGGATCCGGCTCGGCGTTCGCGTTCGTGCGCGATCCGGAGAGCACGCTGCAGGTCTGGAGCCGAGAACTCGGCTATCCGGGAGACGAGTGGTACCTCGAGTTTCATAAGAAACACTTCCCCGGCGGGCTGCAGTACTGGCGCGTCACCCATCCGAAGAGCGACCTGGCCGACAAGCAGACCTACACTCCCGAGCGGGCCGCCGAGCGCACCGTCCTGCATGCCGACCACTTCGTCTCGCTCGTGAACCGCGCGCTTGCCGAGTACCGCGCGTCATCAGGGCAGGTCGGGATTTCGTGCAGTCCCTACGACACTGAACTGTTCGGGCACTGGTGGTTCGAAGGCCCGCGGTGGGTGCAGGAAGTCTACCGGCGGCTCGCGCGCTCCGAGGTCGCCGCGGTGGACTGCGCCAGCTACCTGGACCGCACTGGATCCGCGCCTGCGCTCGCGCTGCTGGAAGGCTCCTGGGGCGAGGGCGGAGATCACCGAGTGTGGCTGAACCGGGACGTGGAATGGACCTGGGAGATGGTCTACCGCGCCGAAGAAGAGTTCTGGGTGATGGCCAAGCAGCTGCGCGCGCGGCGCGAGCCGCTCCTGGCTCGGGTCCGGGGGCAGCTCACGCGCGAGCTGCTGCTGCTCCAGGCCTCTGACTGGCAGTTCCTCATTACCACGTGGGCGGCGCGCAACTATGCAGAGGCGCGCTTTACCGAACACCTCGCCAACGTCAACCGCCTAATGGTGCTGCTGCGAGCTCTGGCGGATGGCGGGCAGTTGTCGCCGGGCGACGAAGAGTTTCTCACCGCGCGAGAGCGCCAGAACTTCCTCTTCCCAGATGCCGACGCGCACGTCGACGCGGCGTGCGACGTGCCGCTGGCCTAAGCGGATGCCGCGCCCGCGGGTCCTCGCCTTCATCCTCGCCGGCGGCCGGGGGGAGCGCCTCGAGCCGCTCACCCGCGACCGCGGGAAGCCCGCCGTACCGTTCGGCGGCAAGTACCGCATCGTCGACTTCGTGCTCAGCAACTTCATGAACTCCGGCATCTATGCGATCTACGTCCTCGTGCAGTACAAAGCCCAGTCGCTCATCGAGCATCTGCGCAACGCCTGGCGGATCGGCGGCCCGCCGGACCACTTCGTGATGGTCGTGCCCCCGCAGATGCGCCGGGGAGAGATCTGGTACCAGGGCACGGCCGACGCGGTCTATCAGAACCTCAACCTCATGCGGGACTTCCGGCCGGACATCGTTGCGATCTTCGGCGCGGACCACGTCTACCGCATGGACCTCGGCCAGGTGTTGGAGTTCCATCAGGCGCGCAGCTCGGACGTGACGGTCGCGGCGCTGCCGGTGTCGATCGAGCGGGCCGGCGGTTTCGGCGTCATCGCCGCGAATGCGGACGGGCGCATCGAGCGCTTTGAGGAGAAGCCGCCGCGCGCGACGCCGATCGCTTCCGACCCCGTCCGCGCGCTGGCGTCGATGGGGAACTATCTGTTCGATCACGACGTCCTGGTGGAGACGCTGATCGAGGACGCACGGCGTAGCACTGATCACGACTTTGGCCGCACAATCATCCCTGAACTGGTTCCGCACGCGAACGTCTACGCCTACAACTTCGTGGAGAATGCGATCCCCGGGCTGCAGCCCTCCGAAGAAGCCGCGTACTGGCGGGACATTGGGACGATCGGCGCGTACTGGGAAGCCAACATGGACCTGCTGGGTCGAACCCCGCGGCTCGATCTCTCGAACCCGCGCTGGCCGATCTTCACTGCCCCCTTTCCCGGGCCTTCAGGGCGCATCATAGACGGTGAGATCGCCGATGCGTTAGTCGGCGAAGGGAGCCGGATCGAAGGCGCGACCATCCGTCGTTCGATCGTCGGCCGCGGCGTGTCTGTGCAGCCCGGCGCCGTGATCGAAGACTCGCTCGTCATGGATCACACCATCGTGGAATCCGAAGCCCATCTGCGCCGCGTCATCGCCGACCGCTACAACGTCATCCCCCAGGGGACGCGCATCGGGTTTGACGCCGCCGAGGACCGCCGCCGCTTCCACGTCGACCCCTCGGGCATCGTCGTCCTCCCGCGCGGCCC
>JACPRY010000144.1 GCA_016193565.1 Armatimonadota bacterium | reverse complement strand
GGAACGCCACGATCTGCAGGGTGATCAGGTCCCGCACTTCTTCGCGCACTTCGAGCAGCGCCTGCAGCGCTGTGAGCGTGGGATCGCAAACGTCCACGTGCGTGCGCACGTGGGTCACGCCGTGGGCGAGCATCCACTTCAATGCCTTGACGGCGCGCCGCTTGACATCTTCATGGGTGAGCGATTTCACCCGCTCGCCCCAGATCTCGATCCCTTCGAAGAGCGACCCGGTGCGGTTGTGGCGGGGCTGGCCCACAGTCAGGACAGCGTCGAGGTGGATGTGAGTTTCGACCAGCGAGGAGGTGACGAGGTTGCCCGCGGCATCGATTTCCATCCTTCCCCGCTCTCCGATGGACGGCGCGATCGAGACGATGCGATCTCCGCGGATCCCGATGTCATGCGGGCCTTCCTTGCCGGCAATGGTGGCCTTGCGGACGACGAGATCCATGATGCGGAGCACCGAGGACTACCGGGGAGTTCGTCGGGTTGTTTGGGGGTCCTGCCCGAAATTACGGGGGTCTCAGGTGCGATCGGAAATGCTCGCGAATGCGAGGTCGCAGCGACTCGACGTTCAAACCTTCCTCAAGTTCATCCCGCGGGACAGCAAACGGAACCCCCAGTTTCCATGGCCCGCGGAGCTCGGCACGGATCGCCTGCGCATCCTCCGTGAGATCCACCGACGCTCCTGGCGCCAGTTCGGCCGCTACGGCCAGCACCTCTTCCTGAATGCGCTCGATGCCCACCAGGTTATGGATGACCTGCTGCATGCGGTCGCGCACGTCGTCAGCACTTCGGCCCCGCACGGGGTTGCGGGTCAGCATCCGGCCGGTGCTGATCTCCTGCACATACGCGCTGAAACGCCTCGCGCTGTCGGGCCCCTCGATGGTCAGCAGAAAGCGACGACCGTGGAGGACAATCTCTTCGCGTTGTCCTGCGGTCACAGGTCTTGGATCACCCGGAGAGTGATTGGGCTCTCTCTGTGGCCGCGGCCTGGACGGCGGTCAGCAGCAGCACCAGATTTTCCCGGCTGAGTTCGTAGAAATGACGTAGCATCGGCAGCACTTCTGCTTCCATGGCATGGAGCACTTCGGATCCGCCGTCAGGTAGAAATCGCAACGTCACATGCGTCCTGGACCCATTTCCGACGGGCTGAAACTCTGTCGTGAACAGACCCGAGCCAAATGGCGCCTGGCTTCGTTCTGTGAAATACTGGAACGGCTTCCAGTCGAGAATCTCCTCAACGACCTCAAAGTCGCCGTGCACACAGTGGTTCGTCGTGCCGATACCTGCCACACCGCGAGGATTGCGCTGCTCGACCCGCAACGTGTCCGGCTGCCATCGGGGACGCTTCGCCGGCGAGGTCACATAGTCCCAGACGATCGGCGGCGGCGCGGGAAGCTCGAACTCGGATAGCGTCACGCCCTCACCCGGAGTGATGTACACGGCCTGGCGGCGCTGTTCTTCTTCCCACCGCCGCTCAAGGCTGTGGATGTAACCGGTCACCTCGCCCACGTCCTCAAATGCCTCGACGTGCTCGGCCATGCCGAGCGCCGCGGGATCGAGGCCGAAGCGCTGGACGCACGGCCGCGTCAACATAGCGTAGCCTCGTAGTCCCGTCTTTTCCGTGACGGCATTCTTCAGGAGCCGATGCACGAGGATGACCTCTCGGCCCACCAGTTCGCGGCTGCCCGCGATTTCATGGATCAGGAACTGGCCGTGGTGCACCATGAACTTCAGGTTCAGCTGCGGGATGAGCCGGCAGGCGTTGCAGTCGCAGGTCGTGTGGCGCGTGATCGTCTGCAGCCGCTTCGCGAAGGCGAAGTAGCTGGACTCGATCATCGCCATGAGCGTCGACGCGTCTGCCTCCCCCTCGTGCTCGTAGCAGAAGACGGCGTCGCCTTCCAGCTTGGCCAGGTGCAGTAGCCCGCGCATCTGGGCGACGAGCACGTTCATCAGATCGGCCAGCACGTCCTGAGAATGCTCGAGCTCCGTGCCGGCCAGATATTTCGTGTAGCCGGTGATATCCCCGAGCGCGAGACACCCCTGCTGAACCCGTGCCATGACGCCCTCCCTCGCCGGTCACCCCTTCCACGGCATCCACCGGCCGCCCTGCTCTTGTGTAGAATGTTCCATGTGAATCCTCCTGTCATCGGTATCACGATCGGCGATCCTGCCGGCATCGGTCCTGAGATCGTCGTGCGGGCGCTGGCGCACGAGGCCGTCCGCGCGTCGGGATCCGCCGTGGTCATTGGCGACGGCTGGGTCCTGGAGCGTGCGATGAATGTCACGGGGACCCGCCTGGAGTTCGGGACCGGCGGCCATGCCCGTCTGGTTGATCTGGCCAACGTCGATCATCGCCTGCAGTGGGGGAAGATCCAGTCCACGGCCGGGGCGGCGGCGGGACAGTTCATCGAACGCGCGGTCCAGGACGCGCTGGCCGGACGGATCGATGCCCTGGCGACGGCGCCTCTCAATAAGGAAGCGTTGTGGCGGGCGGGGTACCGGCACCTCGGCCATACGGAGATGCTGGCCGACCTTACTAGAACCTCCGATCCGCTGACGATGTTCCAGGTGCGGGGACTGCGCATCTTCTTCCTGACGCGCCACTTGTCATTGCGGGAAGCCCTCGACCAGATCCGGCGGGAGAAGATCGCGGCGATCCTGCCGCGGATCGATGCCGAGCTGCACCGTCTCGGGATCGAGCGCCCGCGCGTCGCCGTCGCGGCGCTCAATCCTCACGCCGGCGAAGGCGGCGCCCTCGGGCGCGAAGACCTCGAGGAGATTGCACCGGCCGTGGCCGACGCCCGCTCGCGCGGGCTCACGGTCGATGGTCCGGTTCCCGCGGATGCAGTCTTTGCGCAGGCGCTGGACGGCCGCTACGATGCGGTGCTGTCGCTCTACCACGATCAAGGACACATCGCGGCGAAGACGCTCGATTTTCACGGCGCCGTCAGCGTGACGCTGGGGCTGCCGTTCGTCCGCACCTCGGTGGATCACGGCACGGCGTTCGACATCGCCGGCAAGGGTCTCGCTCGAGCAGACAGTATGATCGCCGCGATCCTGGCGGCCGGCGACCTCGTGAGGCGAATTTACGTCACGCAAACCCCGAGGTCATCGCGAGCGGAGCGAAGCGATCCCCAACGCTGAGCGAAGGAGATTGCTTCGTCACCTTCGCTCCTCGCAATGACACAATGGAGCTTACGTTTCCTCGTTTCCGCGTTTCCTCGTTTCCGTCTGTTCCATTTGTCCTCGGGGCATATTCCTGGAAGACCCTGCAAGATCGCCGAGGTGACGAGGCATGCGCGGGCGGATGGCCGCACGCAGTGTGGCGGTGCTGCTGCTGGCGGTGCTGCTCGCCGCCGGCCCGAGTTCGGCCGCTGCGGCGTGGCTGAAATTTGTCCATCCGAAGCTCGGGTTCTCCTTCTCGTATCCTTCCGGCTGGGCGATCGCTCCGCCGATCCACGGCATTGAGGTGATGGTCATCGGCCCGGAGCCGGCAGGTGTGAGCGGCGTCCGCCTCAACGTCAACGTCACCTCTGAAGCTCTCCCACCCGGCGTATCCGTTGATGCGTATGAAACGGCCAACGAATCGCAGCTGCAGTTACTCTTCCACGGCTACAAGCGCCTCCGCACGGACCGCACGAAAGCGGGTGGCCACGCGGCGCTGCTCCGCTATTTCACGTGGCAGCGCAACGATGGCGTCGAGCTCTATCAGATGCAGCTCGTCACCGTCGCAGACGCACAAGGATACGTGGTGACCGGGACGACGGCCACGTCATCGGCCAAACTGGCCGATGACGCGCAGCTCTTGGCCAACATCCTGGCGTCGTTCCGCCCCAGGTAGCCGCGCGTGAACCGGTCATCGATGTCGGAATGGATCCGGCGCGGCATCGCGGCGGTGATCGGAGGCGTCACCGGCGCCGTCTTCGTGAAATCGATCGCCTCACCGGCGCTCGAGCGTGTCGGCCGGATGTGGGAGTTCGGCGCCGTCTCCTCGATGCTGTCACAGCTCCTCTTCATGCCGGTGCTGGCCGGGATCATTGCCGGACTGATCCAGCCGCTGCGAATCTACCTCACGGCGCTCGCGGCCCACGGCGTCGTGACTGCGACAGCGATCGCCTATCTTCAGATGCCGTTTCAGGCGGGTCTCATCGCGTTTCTGATCTCGGGTTGGAGCATCCCGCTGGCGCTGTGGGGCGCGCTGCTCGTGGACGCGCGATCCTCCGGCCGCGCCCAGAGGCTGCGTGGACTCCGCGACCTCTCCTACGGCCTGGCCTGTTTTGTGACGGTCTTCGCCGTACTGCCGCCCTCGGTCCGATGGCTGCCGGTACCGTTCAGTGTGTTTGTGGCCTGGGGGGTACCCGCGGGGTTCTTCCTGTGGCTCGCCGCCCGCAACCGGCGCGCTCATGCAGAAGACGAACAAAGCTACCGAAGGCTGCGTACTACATGATGTATGCCTGACAAACGTCTGCTGGGAAATTCCATCAGATAGGTGGCCGATGAAGCGACTTCGCATTCCCCTGTTGCTTGGACTCCTCATCGCTGCCGTGCTCATCCTGGCCGGGTGCACCGCCGGCAGCGCGGCCACGTCCTGGGTCGACCAGACCATCGCGTGGGTCAGCGGACTTGTCAGCAAGTCCCGCGGCGAACCGGTCGCGAATGCGACCGTCACGCTCGAAGAAAGCGGCGAGCGCGCGACCACAGATGCACAGGGCCGGTTTCAGATCGCGACGCAGCGACGCGGCAGCGCCACGCTTCGCGCCGAGGCGAACGAGCACCTCACACTGCGGTGGCCCATTGCGATCGACAGTAGCGGCGCGCCCGACCTGAATCTGCGCGTGGTCACGATGCGCGACTACAATGCCGCGCTGTTTGACGAGCTCACGGGCGCGGGCAGCGGCGGGACGTGGCGCTGGGCAGCGGGTACGCTCTCCTACTACGTCGACCGCACCGGAGCCTACCGGCCTGAGTTCGATGGAGCGCTGCGCGAAGGATTCGCTGACTGGAGCATGCTGACCCAGCGGACGATCACCTTTGCAGAAGGGAACAACACGTCACCGATTCAGGTGAGCTATGTGAGCAGCGCGCCGTGCGGCTTCGCCAACGCGGCCGGATGCGCGGGCGTCACAAGCGTGACCGCGAACGGCGAGGTGCGCGGCGCCATCATTGAGCTCCATGCCGGTTATGCCACCGATGTCGGTCTCACGGTCCACGAAGTCGGCCACGTGCTCTCCTTCACCGGCCACAGCTCGAACGCCGGCGACGTGATGTACTTCCAGATGAACGGAACTTCCGCCGCGAGCAACGCCGAGGCCGCCGTGGCGAGCGTCCTGTACTCCAACGCGCCCGGCACGGCGATGGGCGACATTCGCACGCCGTCCGCGCAGATGGCCCAGATGACACCGTCGCCGGCGATCCTGCCGCTTCCTCGGGCGCCACAGCCGGCAGCAGTGCATCAGCCCGCAACCCCTGCGCCGTCTTTCGGGGCGCTGGAGAGCATCGGTGCCATGGTGCGGTCCTGGTTTGCCTCACTGCAGTGCCTGCTGCCTCTGCCGGGCGCCTGCCAGAGTCCCGCGTGGTCCCTGCCCTGAAGGGTCTGCCGAGAGTAATCGGGTAATATACGTCATCTGCCCGTGGTCCTGCGGAGTCGTGACGGCCGTAGTGCGGGCGGAACTGCGTGCGCGTAACGATTGCGACCCTTCTGATACTGGGAGCCCTCGCCGTCCCAAGTTGGGCGGACGCGCCATTTCCCGTGATCGGCAAGACGGCGCCCGATTTCACGCTCACCAGCCAGCAGGGCCAGCCGGTCCGCCTGCGCCAGTTTCGCGGCAGGCTCGTGCTCCTCAATTTCATCTACACGAACTGCGTCGACGTCTGCCCCATCACCACCGCCTCGCTGCAGCGCGTGCAGCAGGAGTTGATCGCACGCCGGAAGTGGGGGAGTGACGTCGTGTTCGTGTCCGTCACCACCGATCCGGCACGGGACACGCCGGCCCTCCTGCGCCGGTACGCGCAGCGGTACCGGGCCGACCCCAAAGGTTGGTACTTCCTGACCGGTACGCCGGCGAACGTACGGAAGGTGCACGCCGCCTACGGCATCGCCGTGCGGCCGCGAGGCAAGGGACTGCAGGAACATCACCTTCCGACATTCGTGATCGATCGCGCCGGCACAGTGCTCGGCGCCTACGGCGCCAACCCGAATCCGCGCGATGTCCTCAGCGATCTGGAGCACCTACAGTGAGGACGCTCACTGCATTTCTCATTGGCGTCCTGATCGGCGCGATTGCGGTGTGGGCAACGTTCGATCGCGGCTCCGGCCTGCTCGGGCGCCTGCGGCGTCCGCCCACCGGCATTCCGACGGCCATGGCCCCCGGCGGTCAGGTGCGCGAATTTCGTCTTGACGCGAAGCCCGCGAGGTGGGAGATCGCGCCGGGCATCACGACCGACGCCTGGACGTACAATGGGCAGGTCCCGGGACCAGAACTCCGCGTTCGCGAAGGCGATCTGGTTCGCGTAATCGTAATCAACCACCTCCCTGTCCCCACCACCGTCCACTGGCACGGCGTCGACCTCAACTGGAAGATGGACGGCGTACCGGGCATCACCCAGCTGCCGATCCAGCCCGGCGAGAGCTTCACGTATGAGTTCGTTGCTACGCCCGCCGGCACGAGGATGTACCACCCGCACCAGGACAGCAACGCGCAGCTGGAGCTCGGGCTCTATGGCGCGCTCATTATCGAGCCGCGCAATGCGCCCTCCTACGACGTCGACCGCACCATCATCCTCGACGAGCGGGCGCTGGACTTCACCACGGCGGTCGCGATGGGACAGGCCGAGCTACGGGGGGCCGATGGTGGCAACGGCCGCGGCGGCGCGTTTCAGTATGATCTGTTCCTCATGGACGGGAAGGCGGCTTCTGCCATTCCCATCATCAACGTCAAACCGAACCAGCGCATTCTTATCCGCATCATCAACCTGGGTAACCTCACGCATGCCATGCATCTGCACGGCCATACGTACCGGATCGTGGCGAAAGACGGTAATCCCGTCCCACCCACCGCACAGCTGCGGATGGACACCGTGCAGCTCAGTCCAGGTGAGCGATTCGATATCGAGTTCGTCGCCTACAACCCGGGCGTGTGGATGTTCCACTGCCACATGCCCAATCACGGCGACAACGGCATGATGACAATGATGCAGTACGAGGGCTTCAAACCGATTGGTCCGGTCGGGCATGCGCTGCACCTCGCCGCGCCCCCGGCGCCCGCCCCGCAGACCGCCGCAGCGACGGTCTCCAGCCCCCGGCGCGGTCCGGTGGTGACCGTACCGATGCTTGACAACCGGTTCGCGCCGGCGTCCATGGTGATCAAAGCCGGCACGACGGTGCGTTGGTTGAACCGTGGGCAGAACATCCACACCACAACGAGTCTCGATGGATCGTGGGACTCGCCGGGTCTGGACCGCAAACAGAGTTTTGCGTTCACGTTCACGAAAGCCGGAGAGTACCGCTACCTCTGCCGGCAGCACCTGCTCAACGGCATGGTCGGCACGATCACAGTGAAGTGAAAGGGGGATGAGGACGAATGGCTACAAGGGGGGATGAGATGAAACGAGTATTGCACGTGATCATGGCTGCCGCACTGTGCGCGGCGGTGGCCGGTATTCCCGCTCAGGCTGCTGCCTCGCGGACCTGGGTCGTCCTGAACGGGGGATCGGTGAAAGACAGTTCTATCGTCTCCAACTCCTTCCGGCCGCGGACGATCGACATTGCCGTGGGCGACACAGTGACCTGGAGGTTTCTCGCGCCGTGGACCATCCATACGGTGACCTTCCTGAGCGGAGCGCAGCCGCCGCAACCGGTCGTCCAAGAAGGGGGCAAAACGTATCACAACCCGGAGATCTTCTTCCCCGTCGGTGGGAAGACGTATGACGGCACCGGCGTAGCTAACTCAGGGGTCCCCCCAGATCCGACCAAAGCGTTCAGCTACTCACTCACGTTCACGAAGGCCGGCACGTTCAATTATCTGTGCTTGCTCCACGGGCCGGGGATGGGCGGGACGGTCGTGGTGAAGGCACGCGCCGCCGGCTCGCCGTCTTCGGTCAGGTCTCGCGGTCAGCGCGAGTTGGCAGCGACACTCCGGGCCGGCCAGAAAGCGTGGGCCGGCTGGAAAGCAGAACGCCGAGGAAAGACACTCGTCCTCCCCATGATCGGCAACACCCGGGGAGGTTGGTCGAGCCTTCGATTCTCGCGGGGGACCGTCACCATCAACCGCGGCACGACCGTGACCTGGGTCGTTCGCGATCCGCTGGAGATTCACACCGTCACATTCACCGGCGGAGAGAAGCCGCCTGACTTTGTCGTCGTCGAGGCGCAGGCGCAGGGACCGCCCAGGCTCTTGATGCCGGCGAAGGCGGCGGCTCCCACTCCCGTCAAGACATATGCCGGGAAAGGGTACGTGAACTCAGGTATCCTCTTCCCGCCCGGGATGCCCGGCAACCCTCCGACCAGCTTCAGCCTGACCTTCAATACTCCGGGGCGCTACGAATATATCTGCGTGATCCACTTGCCCTGGGGAATGAAGGGCACCATTGTAGTGAGATAGCAGCTAGGCAAGTGACGGGCCGGCGGGTGCGCTCCGCCGGCCCGTCAGCGCCCAGGCCGCAGTTGTTCCGCCGCCCCCGAGGCCGCCATCTTCCGGAACAGTTGAATTTGTCCCAAGTGATAAGCCGTGTGCTGGATGGAATGCAGGATCGCCCAGGACTTGGTGAACTTCACCGTCTTGCCGCGGAACGTCTGCTCCACTTCTTCCATCAGGCGGCCTGCGCTTAAGCCTTCCAGCATCTCCTTCACTTCCGCCTGCGCCCGGCGCAGGTTCTCCACGAGCGGCGCCTTCCGCAGCCGCTCGCGGCCGAACTCCTCGTCCCGTTTCCGCTGAATCGACCGGCCACCCACCACTTCGAGAATCCATTGCCTCTCTGAACCGGCGACGTGCCGCAGCAGGATCCCGACGGTATTCGTCAGGTGTGGGTGCCGCCAGTTGATCCCATCATCAGTCAGCGGCTCGACCGCCCTGTAGATGTCCTCGTGGAGCAGATCGATCGTCTGGAGGAAGGGCTTCACCTCGGAATCCATCACTCACCTCGCCAGGACTATTCTTCTTAAATTGTAGGTCATTGCGAGGGCCACAGGCCCGAAGCAATCTCATGTCGATGGGAGATCGCTTCGCTACGCTCGCAATGACACAGAGAAGTGTTACGGCCGGTACCCGAGCAGCGGCCAGTAGAAGAATGCCGCGAGCCCGGTCAGAATGAGCAGCACGACCGACGCGACGACGCCCGACCGCATGTAATCACGGATCGTATAGTATTCATAGCCCATCGTAATCATCCCGGTCGGCGTCTGCGTGGGCAGCAGGAACCCGGGCCCCGCCGTCATCACGACCACCATCCCAACCCACAGTGGGTCTACCCCCCACCCTTTGGCCAACGTGATCGCCACCGGCAGGCCCGCCGCGATCATCCCGAGGTTGTTGACGAAGCCGACGCGGATGAGCATCACGAGCGGCGCGAGGAGCACGACCGCGGTCACCGGCGACGGCCTGTCGATCACCTGCAGCGTCGCATCGGTCAGCCATGTCCCCGCTCCCGACTTCTCGAGCGCATTGGCCAGCGCGAGCGACACCCCAAAGAGGATGATGACATTCCACCGCACCGAGGCGAGCGCGCGCTCCCAGCTCAGCACTCGGATCCCTGGCAGCATCAGCGCCACCGCGCCGATCATGCCGGCCTGCGGGGTAGTGATGCCCCAGCGGGGGCCGAAGATCCACAGCGCCATGATGGCGAGGAACACCGCCAGCATCTTCCGCTCGGGGACGGACAGCGCACCCATGCGGGCCAGCTCATCGCGCACGTACTCCGCGCCGCCCGCCAGGTCTGCCCGTTCGGGCGGGAACGCCCACAGGAGAATGCGCCAAAGCAGCAGTTCGAACGCAATCACCGCAGGGAAGAACGCCGCCATCCACCCCAGATAGGCCCACCGCAGTCCAAGCAGGTTTTCGAACGCGCCGGCCGCATACACCGTGGCGCCGGCCGCCGTGACGAGACCCGTGCCCGCCATGATCGACGCATATGAGGTGCCGATGAGCATCGCCTTTGCAAATGACGAGCCCGGCCGGAGGCCTGCCGCCTCCACGATGCCCAGGCACACCGGCAGGAGCATCGAGATCCTCCCGGCAGCGGTGGGCACCATGAAGGACAGCACCACCACCGAACCCAGCAGCGCGAGGAGCACGCGCGACGACCGGCCGCCGGCCAGCCGCAAAATACCGAGCGCCACGCGCCGCCCCAGGCCGACGTCCATCATCCCCTGCGCGACGATGAACGTCACGACCAGCAGCCAGACGAACTCGGTGCCAAATCCCGCGATGGCATCGGAGAACGAGAGGACATCCAGCAGCGAGATGATGGTGAGGATCAGCAGGCCAGTGAGCGAGGGGTCTTGTACGCCGCTCGCCCAGAACAGCACGGCCGAGGCGAGGGCGGCGAGCGCGTACGCGCCGGACCTGGACAGACCCTCGGGGAGCGGGGCGGCCGCCGCGATCAGGAAGAACAGCACGAACGCGGCCCAGGGGATCCACGTGAATCGGCCGGTCGTAACCGCTTCGTCGGCCGGGATACGCGATTGATCGACCGCCGGCATTACACGGTGCGCACGAGCCCGCCGTCGACCAGGACCGACTGCCCGGTCATGTAGGCAGCGCGCGGGGAGGCGAGGAACACCACGATCGACGCGACTTCAGCCGGTTTGCCGAGCCGGCCCAGCGGAATGTGTGCGGCATCGTCGCGCAGCGCCGCCTCGGGCGGGATCCCGCGTTTCCCAGCTTCGGCCGTTAGGCGCTCGTGCCGGCGGTCGCTGAGGATGCGTCCGGGCGAAACGCAGTTCACGGCGAGTCCCTGCGGCGCGAGTTCTTCAGCGAGGCTGCGGGTGAGATTCGCCAGCGCCGCCTTGGCGGCGTTCGATGGGGACTGGTGCATGGAGGGCTGCTTCGCCGACGCCGCGCCGAGGAGCACAACCCGGCTGCCCGGGGCCATGTTCGGAATCGCGAGCCGCACCAGGCGCGCCGGCGCGAAGAAGTCGAGATCAAACGCCTCCCGCCACTTCGCGTCGTCGATCTCAGCGAATGGGCCACGAAATCCACGGCCCACAGTGCAGATGAGCACGTCGAACGTACCCAGCGCTCCGGCCGCGTGCACGACCGCCCGCTGGGCCTGGCCGGGATCGGTCACGTCGGCAGGGATCGTCACCGCCTGGCCGCCCTGCGCGCGAACCTCATTCGCCGTTTCTTCCAATGTCTTCGCGTCACGTGCGATGAGGGCGAGACGCGCACCTTCCTGCCCGAGCAGCAGGGCGGTCTCACGGCCGATGCCGCGCGTCCCTCCGACGAGCAGCACCGCCTTCCCGCGGAGCTCCAGATCCACCTCTACCCCCGGGCCGGCGCCGCCGCGCGCGCGCGGCGGTCCTCACGGACCTGGCGCAGGATCGGCCACAGCAGCGTGATGAGCGCAAAAGTCAACAGCAGTCCGGAGATGGGCCGCGTGAAGAACACCCATGGGTTCCCGATCGAGATCAGCAGCGAGCGGCGGAGGTTGGCTTCCACGATGAAACCGAGAACGAGCCCCAAGACCATGGCCAACACGTTGTAGCCGTAGCGGCGCATGCCGTAGCCGATCAGCCCGGTGATGAGGACCACCCAGACCTCGAACATCCGGTTGCTGATCGAGTACGCGCCGACCAGCACGAGTCCGAGAATGCCTGCAAACAGATACGGCCGGCGTACGTTGACGATGGCGATGGACGGCCGCAGCGCCAGGTAGCCCAGGATCAGCATCAGCACGTTCGCGACCAGCATGCCTACAAATAGCCCGTACACGATCTGGGGCGTGCGCTCAAACAGCTGCGGGCCCGCCTGAATCCCGTGGAGCAGCATCGCGGCCAGCATGATCGCGGCGCCGTTTGATCCAGGAATCCCAAAGGTCAACAGCGGGATCATCGCGGTGCCGGTGACGACGTTGTTTGCGGTTTCGGGCGCAGCGATACCCTCCAGTGAACCGTGGCCGAACTCTTCGGGGTGCTTCGACCATCGCTTCGCCTGATCGTAGGAGATAAATGCTGCGATCGCGCCGCCGCCCCCGGGCAGGAGGCCTTCGATCGTCCCCATCACGATCCCGACGATCATCGCCGTCTTGAGTTTCACCAGCTCCACCCACGCCGGCAGCTGGGTGCTCACTTTGCCCTTGATCCTCTCCCACCCCTCGGATTCCGCGATCTGGTAGAAGACCTCCGAAACCGCAAACAGGCCGATCATGCCGGCCACGAGCTCGACGCCGGTCAGTAGGTCGATCGATCCGAGGGTGAACCGCGGCGTGCCCGAGAACGGATCCGTCCCGGCCGTGGCCAGAATCAGCCCCAGCGTGCCGGAGATCATGCCCTTGAGGAGATCCCGCCCTACGAAGCTGCTGATCAACGCCAGGCCGAACACACCGAGGGCGAAATACTCCGGCGGACCAAACGCGAGCGCGACCTTCGAGAGGGGAACCGCCAGCCCGATTAGGATGAACACGCTCGCAATACCGCCGACCGTCCCCGTGATCAGCGAGACCCCCAGCGCCTTTGCCCCAAACCCCTGTTTGTGGAGTTCGTAGCCATCAATGACGCTCGCCGCCGCGCCCGGCGTGCCCGGGGTGCGGATGAGGATTGCGCTGATGGACCCGCCGTACATCGCGCCGATATAGACGCCGGCGAGCATCATCAGTGCCACCGCCGGGTCCATACCAAAGGTCAGCGGCAGAAGCAGCGCCATCGCCATCGATCCGGAGATCCCGGGCAGCGCACCGCCGATGATCCCCCAGGCCACGCCGACCGTCATCATCAGCAGCGACAGCGGCTGGAACGCAATCTGCGCGCCGAGGGCGAACCTCTCGAACATTTAACCGTTCCCCGTTCCCGGTTCCCCGTTCCCGGTTCCCGGTTCCCCGTTCCCGGTTCCCGTCATGTAGGCCTCACGGCAGCAGCACGTGAAGCATTCGCACGAAGACCACATAGAGGGCGAGCGTAACGCCGGCAGCCGTCGCGATCAACCCCGGCCACTGCCGCATTCCGAGGAGCCAGATCACCGCGCCCAGCAGCACCGGCGTGGCGAAGAGAAACCCGACACGGGGCAGGAGGAACACGTACGCCGTCGCGAGCACGAGCACCGCGATGAAGACGCCTATCTTCATCCGCGGCGGCGGCTCGGGATCGGACCGGCCGGATGCCGCCCGGACGAGCAATGCTACCGCCATCACCGCCAGCGCGAGCGCGAGTAGCCGGGGGAAGAATGCCGGCCCGAGGCGGTCCGAGGCAAACCCTCTGACGATACTGAATGACTGGCTGAAGTACAGGCCCGCGAACACGAGCAGGCCCAACCCAACCAGCAGGTCTGCGCGCCGCATCTGATTGACCTCGGTTCCCGGTTCCCCGTTCCCGGTTCCCGTTACTTGATGACGCCGATCTCCTTCAGATATCGCCTCAGCGTCTGGTTCATCCGGTGCAGGTAGGCGTTGTACTGATCGTGCTCCATGTACCCCGGCAGCAGGAAGACCGAATTGTAGTCCTGCCGGTACGCGGGCCTGGCCAGCGCCAGCCTGACGGCTCTCTCCCAGCACGCAACCGCCTGGGGATCCATGCCCCGCGGGCCGAGCAGGCCGCGGAACTTCTCGACGACGATCTCCACACCCTGTTCTCTCGCCGTGGGGATCGTCGTGCCCCGCAGCCGCTCCGCGGTGAATGAGTTGATGATCCGCACCTGACCCGCCGCCACCTGCGAGGCGACTTCAGCGTACTCGCCTACGCCGAGGTCCACGTGTCCCCCCAGGGTTGCCAGGAGCAGGTCGCCGCCACCTTCAAACGTCACCGGCTGCACGGTGACCTTCGCCACCTTCTGGACCTGGTGCGCGATCATGTGCTCGACCGAGCCCGGCGTCGCCGCGCCGAACCGGATTTGCCCCGGCCGCTGCTTGGCAGTGTTGATGATGTCCGGCAGCGTCTTCCACGGCGAGTCCGCCTTCACGTAGAGGATCATCGGATCGAAGAACACGTTCACGACCGGCGCGAGGTCGAGGAACGAGTGTCGGGTGGTCGTGAGGATCGGCGTCTGCAGCATCGTCGGCGTCGAGCCATAGAGCACGTATCCGTCGGTTGGGCTCGTCGCGACGAACGTGACCGCCGTCGCCGACGCCCCGCCGCGCCGGTTCTCGACCACGATCGGCACCGGCACGATCCCCTCGAGATGCTTGGCCAGATTGCGCAGGAAGATGTCCCCGCCGGCACCCGCACTGCTGTGGGTGACGAACGTGATCGGCTTGTTGGGATACGTCCCCTGCCCCAACGCGGCCGCGCTCATGACGAGCACGGCCACCAGAACCAGACCTGCTGCACGCACTGCGTGATTCATCTGCCTCCCCCTCTCATTTCTACTGGTCATTGCGAGGGCCGAAGGCCCGAAGTGACGAAGTCACTGCGAGGCCCGAAGGGCCGAAGCAGCCTCATATCGATAGGAGATTGCTTCGTCGCCTCGCTCCTCGCAATGACCAGTGGGAATAGCTTCGCTTCGCTCGCAAAGACGTGGCATTCATGACTCTCTTGCAAAAACCGGATCGCCATCATCAATTGCGACCTCATCGTCCACCACCACCGTCGGACGGAGCAGGATGATGTCAAGGTGTATAGCGCTGTCGACGGTGCCGCCCAGGCTCAGGTTGTCCCCGAGCGCCGCGTGCGCCTGGCCGAGCTTCTTCTTGATCTCCCGGCTCTTCGGGATCAACCGGCACGCGGGATTCGTGCCCAGCGCGAACTCTGCGGCGAAGTTACGGGCGCCCGCGTCTTTGCGGTTGAGGATCTCCGAGAGCTGCTGGGCCTGCGCCCCTCCTTCAACGTTGACGATCCGACCGGCGCGCACCTGCATCCGGAAAGGCTCGGTCACCTGGCCGATCTTTTCGATGAGATAGGGATTGATCAGCCTGCCTTCCGTGGTCCCCTCCACCGGCGCGACCGCCGCCTCGCCGTCCGGGAGCCCTGAGAACTGTCCCGGCTCGCGCGCAAACCCGGACAGACCGAACGCCGGACGGCCGGCGAGGTTCAGCCGCAGGTCGGTCCCTTCAGGCGTCGTGATCCGCGCCGTCTTGGCCGCCCCAAGCAGGGCCACGCCGCGCCGGGTGATGCGGTCTACTTCGTCATAGTCGGCGGTCATCCCGCCGCGGGTCATCATCTCCTCGTCGACCTCGCGGATGTTGCACACCCGCGCCCCCGCGCGCAGCGCGTCACGTTCGGCGTTCGTGTGCGTCAGCGAGTGCGAGGTCTGCACGATGACGCAGTCGGCCTCGCGCATAGCCGCGGCGACCGCGGGCGGAGGTTCCTCCCCGCCCATCTCCCGCGCGGGCATCGTGACGACGACCACCTGCAGGCCGTACAGTGCGGCTGTAGTCGTCAGCAGATCAGTAATAGACTTTGGGCGCTCGAAATCTGTCACCACGACCAGACGTTCACCCGGCCGCACTGCGAGCACCTGTTCCATGATGCGTTTGGCGGTCGGCGCCATGTGCGCGCTCATTGCGCGCGGCCCACCAGCATCGACGTCAGTTCATCTACGCGCGCGACCTCGCGAATCGCCCACAACCGTGCCAGCGCGGCTTCGGCGCGATCGGACGGCATGACCAGCGTCGCGCAATCCATGAACTTCTCGCGCAGGTCGGTCCGCGACATCGGCTTTCCAGGGTGACCCTTGGCTTTGTCTGCGTAGCCGGCCAGGACGCGGCCGTCCTTCAGCGTGATCTTGACCCTCATCCGCATCTCGTTGTATCCGAGCGCCTCGATCTCTGGATCGACGTAGACGCGCACCCGCTCCATCAGTTCGCGCGTCCGCGGATCGCGGACCTTTTCGTCGACGAACTGCGTGATGCCGGCCCGGCGCTCCAGCACGCCGATCGCCATCTGGAACTGCAGGCTGAATTTTCCTTCCAGAGCCGTCGTGGGGCGAGTATGGATGAGCGCGTTGGGAACGTGGGAGTTCACACCGACGTCGATGCGCTCGACCTGAGCCGGCCCCACGTCGTGCTCGCGCACCAGTTCCAGCAGGACATCCTGGGCCGGATGCGACAGCGAGCCCGACGGATACGGCTTGATCGAAATGCCGGGCGTCATGTAGAAGTAGGGGTTGCCGAGCTTGCCTTCGATCTTCGATGGATCGAACCCGCCGGCGGCCGCACTGTAGAATCCGCGTTTCGCTTCCAGGATATCCTTCGCCGCCGTCCACCCCCTTCGCGCCAGCTGCACCGCGACCAGGCCGTTCTCGGCGGCCCGCCCGGCGTGGAACGGTTTGGTCATCGTGCCGAAGTTCTCGCGGAGCCCCGCGCTCATACTGGCCGCCAGGCCGAACGCGCGCAACGTCTGATCGAGATCACAGCCGTACAGCCTCGCAGCGGCCGCCGCAGCCCCGAACCCACCCATCGTCGCCGTCGAGTGGAATCCATCCCGGTAATGGCGGGGATTGACGGCGTCCGCGATCCGGCAGGCGACTTCCACTCCGACGATGCAGGCATCGAGCAGCGCGGAACCGGTCGCATGCGTGCGCTCCGCCGCCGCGAGCGCCGCGGCCAGCACCGGCACGGTGGGATGTGTGAGCAGACCGTAGACGCTCTGGGGATCCGTGGCCAGCTGCGTGTCGTCGTAGTCCATCGCGTGGCCTGCGGTGCCGTTCGCCCACGCCGCGAGCTGCAGCGGCGCCCGTAGCTTGGATCCGAGTACCGTCGCCTGTGGCTGGCCCCCGATGTCTCGCAGGTGCGCGCGGACCAGCGCACCGCTCTGTTCGGTGGCCCCCGCCAGCATCACGGCGATGCCGTCGACGAAGTGGTTCGTGGCGAGCATCCTGACATCGTCAGGAATCGTGCGGGTCGCAAGCGCAAACCGGACAACGGTCTCGGTGACTCCCATCTCACACCTCGGATATACTCAGGCTACGCGCCGATGGACACCATTCCTCCCGCGTTCCGCCCATGAGCCGCCTCGCCGTTGTCATCGGTGATCCCACTGGGATTGGTCCCGAGGTGCTGGCGAAAGCGCTCGCCGCCGGTGTCGCCGCGGAGCTCCTTCTAGTCGGCGATGCGCAGACGTGGGAAGAGGCGCAGCGGGTCGGCGGGGTTCAAGTCCCTGCAGTCCCCTCGTCCCGTCCAGGTCCTATCAATCCAGACGGCGTCCCTTTCTTGGCGATGCCTCCAGCCGATCGATCCTGGAAGGTAGGGGGTATGAGCCCGGCCGCCGGGCGTGCGACGGCGGAATGGTTGAAGGCGGCGGTGCGCCTGGCCGTGGACGGCTCCGCTGACGCCGTGGTCTTCGCGCCGCTCAACAAGCAGGCGATCATCCGCGCCGGCTACCGGGTGCGGGACGAGTACGAGCTCATCGCGTCGCTCGTGGATGCGAGCGATCACGATGAGGTGAACGTGATTCCTCACCCGGCCGGCGGTGGACTGCTGTGGGTGGCACGGGCCACCTCGCACGTCCCGCTTCGGGACGTTCCCACACTGCTGACGACCAGCCGAGTCCTGCGCACCATCCGCCTGGCGCGCCGGGTCGCGCGGGCTGCGGGTAACACGTCTCCCCGGATCGGCGTGGCGGCGCTCAACCCGCATGCCGGTGAAAATGGAGCCGTGGGTGACGAGGAAATTCGCGTCATTCGACCTGCTATTGAAGCCGCCTACACCGAACGGATCGACGCCTCTGGGCCGCACCCCGCGGACCACATCTTTCGCCTGGCGCGCGCAGGCAGGTTCGACGTCGTGGTTGCCATG
>JACPRY010000148.1 GCA_016193565.1 Armatimonadota bacterium | reverse complement strand
ATGAAGGGCCTCCACTCTACCCTCCCATGCGAGAAGTTCGACGAATGATGTTAAGCACCTGCGAGATATACCGGAATACTTCATTGATACTAAATTCACATGGACTCTTGAGGCAATTAGCCAATTTAAGTTACGAACATGTGTTTGGAAAAGAGCGGATGCGCGAGCCTGGAACGCGGGTCAAAAGCGAGAGAGGCCAGCGCCGGCCTGCGATCTGCCGGCGCTGGCAAACTGGAAGCCGACCTAAGGTTGGGACTAGCCGAGTACGCGGACCTTCGTCGCTTGCGGGCCCTTCTGCCCCTGCGTCGCCTCGTATTCGACCTTCTGTCCCTCGTTTAACGTGCGATACCCGGTGCCCTCAATCCCCGTGTAGTGCACGAACAAATCCCTGCCGCCGTCGTCGGGGGTGATGAACCCGTACCCCTTCTCGGCGTTGAACCACTTCACGGTACCAGTTGCCATCGAGCTAGTCCCCCTACCCTTCTCCTGCTGTTCTATCCGCGGGACGGCTCCCGCGAACGCTAGTTGTACGCTGTGCGGTTTCAATACACGCCCAGACAAAACCTTCCCCACCTGTTCACTTGCAACATCAGTCGCGCAGACTAAGCACAACCACCACTGATATTATGATGTGCCCGCGCGGACCCGAGCGCACTCCTGCCTCCTCATGAAAGGGTACGCTCCCGCCGTCACGCATTGTCAGCCAAAGCCTAACTCGATCACAGGCGACGAGGGTATAGGTTTGATCGGCTGACCGAGTCAGGACAGCGTTCGGCGCGGTGAGGCGGGCTCGTCTACAACGGCTTTGGGCCCGGGCGCCGTCGAGGACCCGGTGGATATGGCCTGCCTCTGGCGCTGATTGGCGGCAAGCAGCCGCGATTCCACGGTTTCAATGAGTTGGGTGAACGATTCGAGCACGCGCTCCAGAGAAGACGCGACATCGTGAAACTGGGCGAGCTCGCGGAAGGAATCCTCGGTCGCGGTCTGCAGCTCTGCCTTCAGCTCTCCGATCCTCGATTCAAGTTCTGACGACACCTTCTCCAGCCTTTCCCGGCGGTCGGAGACGCGGGCCAGATCGGCCTGCAGTTTGGAGAACGTCGTCTCTGCGGTGCGGCGTTCGTCGTCCAGCCTGGACTGGACGTGCGACAGTTCGTGATCCTTTCGCTCGAGCTGCGCGGCGACCTGATCCTTCGCTGACCGGACCGCCCGCGCGGATGAGCGCTTTTCATCCTCCACGAGGCTGGCGAGACGGTGGGCGTGTCGGGACGCAAGGTACCATCCCGCCAGGATTCCGAAGACGACACCCATGAAGATGAAGACCGCATCCTGCATGTAGCACCCCCAATCTCTCCTGCCCGCGGCTAGAACGCGCCAGTCTCAGACGGGATCTCCCTGCTCATCGCGCTCTAGAAGGTGCTAGACTGGACGGCACACGGGGCATTCGGTGGGAAAGATCGCTGGTGAGGTAGGGTAGCCACGGCCATGGCGACCTGGGAGCGTTTGCGCTTGCCGTCCGGCAGGCAGCCGCCCACGCAAGAGCAGCTGCCCGAGTTGAGGAGGGGCGTGCGAGTCCGCGAGGTGCTCATCATCGCTGTCCTCGTTGTTTCGACGTCCTTGTGGGTGGCGAGCGCCCTTACTCGGCAAGCCCGGGAGACTGCCACTCCACGGCCGGATCCGCCACGCGACGCGGCGACCTCCGCGACGCCCGCACAGCCGGTGACGGCCCGGCCGGCCGGTTTCGTGGTCACCTTCGGCGAGTTCTCACACCAGGACACCGCGCGCCGCCAGGCACGCCTGGTGCGCAGCAAGGGATATCTCGCGACTGTATC
Organism: Armatimonadota bacterium; assembly: GCA_016193565.1. Taxonomy (GTDB): domain Bacteria; phylum Sysuimicrobiota; class Sysuimicrobiia; order Sysuimicrobiales; family Kaftiobacteriaceae; genus JACPRY01. The sequence goes on along the minus strand of JACPRY010000148.1, from coordinate 2,353 downwards.
CCGCTCTGGGCCATCGCTTCGCGTCATCTCCCGCATCTACGATGATCGGCATCAGGCCGAGTTCTGGGCGGCGATCTTCCATGAGATCGGGATTCCGGCGACCCCGGTATCAGTCGGCAGCCTCGGTCAGACCAGCGCTGATTGACCCGTCCCTTCTGACACTCCGCGACCACTGTTGGGAATATTGAGTACGTCTCCGCGGTTAGGATTTGGAGACGAAGGCTGAGGAGCGGCAGATGAAAGACAGGCGGCGAGCATTGCGGGGGATTCACCACGTGACGGCCATTGCCGGCGATCCGCAAGAGAACGTCGACTTCTACGTAGATATCCTGGGGCTGCGGCTGGTCAAGCGCACTGTCAACCAGGACGATCCCGGCACCTACCACCTGTTCTACGCCGATGCGGTCGGCAGCCCCGGCACCGATCTCACCTTCTTTGCCTGGCCGCAGGCCGCGCACGGGCGTGAGGGGACGGGACAGGCGACCTCGGTTGCGCTGGCCATTCCGCAGACCGCGGTATCGTACTGGACGACACGGCTGGGCAATCACCGGATTCCCTTCGAAGGCCCATTCCGCCGTCTCGACGAGGACGTGATCGCGCTCTCAGATTTCCACGGGCAGGCGTTGGAATTGGTGGCCGCTCCAGACGTCGAGGCGCGGCCGTGGCGCCCGTGGACTGAAGGACCTGTGGCGCCGGAGCACGCGATCCGCGGCATTCACAGCGTCACCCTCACGGAGAGCGCGGAGGATTCCACGGCCGCATTCATCACAGGGCAGCTGGGTTTCCGGCTCACCGTCGAAACCGGTGAGCGCAAACGGTTTGCGGTCGGAGACGGCGGGTCCGGCGCATGGCTGGATCTGATCGTCACACCAGATGGACGGCCGGGTCGCGTGGCCGTCGGCACGATTCACCACGTGGCCTGGCGCACACCCACTGACGACGAGCAGCAGACCTGGTGGCAGCAGATCTCTGACCTGGGCGTCCCCATCAGCGAGATCATCGACCGGTTTTGGTTCCACTCGATCTACTTCCGTGAGCCCGGCGGCGTGCTCTTTGAGATCGCGACCGACGGGCCCGGCTTTCTTGCCGACGAATCCGCCGAGGACCTCGGCGCGCGGCTCGTGCTGCCGCCGTGGCTGGAGCCCACTCGAGCGCAGATCGAGCGTGCTCTCCCGCCGATCGCACTTCCGCACTTCGCACCTGCCGGCCAGAGGACTCCCTCCGCTCTCTGAGCCGTCAGTCGCTGCATGTCCCAGTCTGCTTTCTCTGCGGGCATGTTATGAGTAGCGATGAGCGTTCGTGGCCGGCTCGTCTCTCTTTGTACTCTGCTGCTCGCAACCGTCTGTATCCCGGTCCTCGGCAGCGGGATCGTGCTGCGCGACCTTGACCGGCGCGCGATCCCGATGCTGGTGTCGAAAAGCAAGGACCTGCACAAATATGGAACGGGCGTGGTCGTCGGACCGGCGACCATTCTGACCGCCAACCACGTGGCTGCCGACAGGATGGACGTGGTCCTCCCCAAGACCGCCGTAAAAGGACAGGCGGTGTGCAGAGCCCGTTATGAAGATCTCGCGGTGGTGAAGGCACCGCTGCCCAGGGGGACACCATACTACATCCTCTCGTCAAAGATGCCTTCGGCCGGAGAGACGGTCCGGGTCGGAGGGTATCCTAACCGAAAATGGAAGATCGCCAGCGGACGCGTCAGGTACATCATTTCTTCTGCGACGCTCGGCGGCCGTCGCGTCAACGCTCCCATGATCGTCTTCGGCCCGGCCCTCCATCAGGGTGCCAGTGGTTCTCGCGTACTCAATCGCCGGGGGCAGGTCGTGGGGATCTTCGTCGCGTCCAACAGGCAGTCCAACTACAGTATCGCCTTCCCGACCACCGCGGCACTGAAGGCCTGCCGCAAATTCCTCAAGTAACCCACGCGGCGCCTCGGCGCCCGAGGAGGAGCGGGTGGCGATCACGGTCGAGCGGCTGGACGACGGTGAGGTCTCGCCCTATCTCGTCGATGAGATCAGGATCGGGGACCAATTGGAACTCCGCGGCCCGATCGGTGGCTACTTCACCTGGACCGCATCCGAAGACGGACCGTTGTTCCTTGTTGCCGGGGGGTCTGGAATTGTCCCGCTGATGGCCATGATCCGTCTACGCTCACACGCAGCCAGCCCGAAGGGTGGAAGGGATACCGGCGCCGGATCGACCGGGAGATGCTTGCACGGGAGGCTCCAGATGTCCAGAACGGTGAAGCTGGCCGTCGTCATCACTCCCGCCGGGGCTCCTGATAACCATCGCGGTGCTGGGATTCGCCTTCACCGGATACGCGCTGGATGAGGTGCTCCATCCGCGCCTT
>JACPRY010000147.1 GCA_016193565.1 Armatimonadota bacterium | reverse complement strand
GAATCAGCGTGTTTTTCATCCAGAAACTCCAGAGGCTTTGTTCCTCAAAGATGAACAGCATGCCGGCGTTTTCGGCCAGACGCTGGCGGAACATCAATCCCTGAGAGCGAGTTTCGGGCGTGTCGGCGACCTCGACCTGCAGCGCCGCGCGTCTGGCATCCTGCGTAATGGTCAGGGCGCCTTGCTTGAACTTGACGGCCGCAAAGGCTGAGACTGCAAGCAAGAAGAACATCAGCGCACAGACGACGACGCGTCGCATAAGGGCTCCTCTTAACGGTTCACTTGCAACTGAATTATACGTGCCCGGAAGGGTTCCCGTTCGCATCGTGAGGAATCTGAATATCGTGATTGGCCTCCAGAACTATGACGTCATTGTCGTCGGCGCCGGTCCCGCGGGAGGGATGGCGGCGCTGACGGCTGCCCGCCTCGGGCTGCGGACCGCGCTGGTCGAAGAGCATCCGCAGGTTGGGTCGCCAGCGCACTGCTCGGGGAAGCTGCAGCTCCACGCGTTTCGTGAGGTCGATCGCCCGCCGCACCTGATCATGAATACGCTGCAGGCCGGAGCGTTCTACGCGCCCAACGGTGCCGTGGCGCGCGTCCGCCGTTCCACCCCCGACTCCCACGTTGTCGATCGCACGGAGTTCGACCGCTGGCTTGCCTCCGAAGCACAGGCTGCGGGGGCGGAACTGCTCCTCAGCACGCGGCTGCGCGCCGCAGAGCACGAAAATGGGATGATGCGGGTGACCGGCGAGCGGGGCGGCAGGACGTTCGCCAGCACATCGTCCGTGATCATCGATGCCGAGGGGGCACGTCCAGTGCTGCCCGCGACGCTTGGAGTCAGGCTGCTCCGGCGACTGGTCTTCGGGCTGCAGTATCAGATGACCGGCATCGATCTCGAAGAGCCAGACTGTCCTGAGATCTACCTCGGCAGCTCAATTTCCCCCGGGTTCTTCGCCTGGCTCATGCCGATCAGCGGCCGCCGCGCCCGCGTGGGACTCTGCGTCGATCCGGATCTGTCCGGGCGGGCGCCTATCTATCACCTCGACCGGGTCATGCGCGAGCATCCGGTGGCCTCGACGCGTCTCAGGCATGCGCGGATCGAACGCAAACTCGCCGGACCGATTCCGGTCCTCGGCGCCAGGCGTCCGACCGTGATTGGTGGAATGCTGCTCGCCGGCGACGCGGCCGGGCAGGTCAAGGCCACGAGCGGCGGGGGCATTTACTTTTCGCTGATCGCCGGGCGTCTCGCTGCGCAGTCGGCCGCAAGATATCTCGGCGGTGAATCCCGTGGGCTTGAGGATTACGAGCGGGCGTGGCGGCGACGCTTCGGCCGCGAGTTGAAGTTCACGGCGTTCGCGCGCGCGACGCTCAACAGAATGACTGACGATGAGATCAACGCGCTCATCGCCGCGATCGGGTCAGACGATTCGTTCAGGAGCGCGATTGAAGAGCACGGGGACACGGCCTTCCAGTCGCGGCTGTTGCTGCCGCTGCTGCGACGGTCCCTGCACCCATCGCGCCTCGGCGCGGCCTCGGGGGCGATGGTGAAGGCACTGCGGTATGGCCTGCGTGCGCTGTGGGACGACGGCGCGCACCTTGCTACCCAGACTGACGGGCCTCGGGCCTCGGGCCTCGGGCCTCGAAAATGAGAACAGAGGAGAAAACTCCGCTCGACGTGAACCGATAGGAAAGTATCGCTTCGAGGATACCGTATCGATGCGGATCATCGCCGATCTCCACCTCCACTCCAAGTACAGCAGGGCGACCAGCCGGGAGATGGACGTGGAGAACATGGCGCGGTGGTGCAAGATCAAGGGCATCACCATCGTCGGCACCGGCGACTTCACCCACCCCGTCTGGTTCCGCGAACTGAAAGCCAAGCTCAAACCCACGCAAGGCGGCTTGTACACGTACGGCGGCGTGCACTTCATGCTCACCGTTGAGGTCTCCAACATCTACCCGCAGGGCGGTCGGCTCCGCAAGATCCACAACATCCTGCTCGCGCCCACACTGGAAGTCGTGGAGCGCATCAACGCCGTACTCACTCGGTTCGGCTCGCTCATGGCCGACGGCCGGCCAACGCTCACACTGCCGTCCGACAAACTCGTCGAGTATGTCATGGAGATCTCGCCCGACTGCATGATCGTGCCCGCCCACGCCTGGACGCCGTGGTTCAGCGTGTTCGGGTCGAACTCGGGCTTCGATGCGCTGACCGAGTGTTTCGGAGGACAGCTCAAGCACATCGCTGCCGTGGAGACGGGTCTCAGCAGCGATCCGCCGATGAACTGGCGGCTCTCGCAGCTCGACCGGGTCATGCTGGTCAGCAACTCCGACGCGCACTCGCCCGCCAAACTCGGGCGTGAGGCGAACGTGTTTGAGATGTCTGAGCCGGATTACTACGAGATGATGCGGGTCCTGCGCGAGAAGGACACGAGCAAGTTCTTGTACACGGCTGAGTTCTTCCCCGAAGAAGGCAAGTATCACTACGACGGCCACCGCAACTGCAACACCCGCCTCACTCCAAGAGAAACGAAGGCGGCCGGAAACCGCTGTCCGGTCTGCAGACGACCGGTGACGGTCGGCGTGATGCACCGCGTTGAGGACCTGGCCGACCGCGAAGAGGGCTACGTGCCCGTGGGCGCCGTCCCGTACCGCAACCTGATCCCGCTCGAGGAGATCATTGCCGAGGCCAAGGGCGCGCAGGTCGGCACCGGCGCGGTGCGCGAGGAGTACCTCAGACTCTGCGCGAGACTCGGCAGTGAGTTCGCCGTCCTGCTCGACGTGCCACCAGACGAACTAGTCAAGCACACGACACCTCGCATCGCCGAAGGCATCCGGCGCGTGCGCGAGGGTCAGGTCCAGATCAAACCCGGCTACGATGGCGTCTACGGCGAGATCCACATCTATGGTGACGAGCCGGCCCGCGAAGCAGCGGCCGAGGACGAGAAGAAGATCGAGCAGCCCGCCCAAACGACACTGTTTTGACCGCGACCGTCATCCTCAAACCCGGCAGGGAATCCCGGTTAGGGCTCGGCCATCTGTGGGTCTATGCGGGCGAGATCGCCGGGGTCGATGGGCACGTTGAGGACGGCGGCATCGTCGATGTGCGCTCGACTCGCGGGCGGTGGATCGGCCGAGGCTTCATCAATCGAAAGTCCACGCTCACCGTCCGGCTGCTTGCGACCCGTCCTGAAGAGATCGACCGGGGATTCTTCCAGCGGCGACTGCGAGATGCTATCGCCTATCGCGCGAGGGTGATCGATGGAACCTCGGCCTATCGCGTTGTCTACGGTGAAGCGGACGCACTGCCCGGGCTCATCGTAGATCGCTACGGCCACGTCGCGGTGCTCCAGACGCTTGCGCTGGGGATGGACGTCCGCAAAGGGATGCTGGTCGAGCTGATCGATGACCTCATGCACCCGGCGGCGATCTTCGAGCGAAACGACTCCGGGGTTCGCCGTCTCGAGGGACTGGATTCGCGGACCGGCTGGCTGCGGGGCCAGGCGCCCCCCGACTTTGAAATCCACGAGGGGCGCGCCAGGTTCCTGATCGACATCGCCCACGGGCAGAAGACCGGATTCTTCCTGGATCAGCGGGAGAACCGGCTCGCGGTCGGGCGGATCGTCAAAGACGCCGAGGTCTTCGACGCCTTCTGCTACACGGGCGGCTTCGCCGTACACGCGGCGCTGGGCGGCGCGAAGCACGTGACTGCGGTCGACATCTCCGATGATGCCGTCGCGCTCGCGACGCGGAATGGAGAGCGCAACGGTGTCGATGAGCGGTGCACCTTTCTCGTGGCCAATGTCTTCGACGAATTGCGGCGGCAGGTCGGAACGGGCGCGCGCTACGACGTCGTGATCCTCGACCCGCCCGCGTTTGCCAGGAACAAAGACGCGCTCCCCCGGGCGATCGGCGGGTACAAAGAGATCAACCTCCGCGCGATGAAACTGCTCCGGTCAGGTGGGATCCTCGTGAGCTGCTCATGTTCCTATCATATGGATGAGACGCTGCTCACCGACGTCGTCGCCAGCGCCGCGAGCGACACGCACCGTACGGTGCGCCTGATGGAGCGTCGCGGTCAGGCGAGAGATCATCCGGTCCATCCGGCGATGCCGGAGACGCGATACTTGACGTGCCTGATCGCCCAGGTCGTGTAAAACGCGGGTATCATGAGGAGGAGATCGGTGCGTGGTGCCTAGACAGATCCAGATCACCGACAACCTCGACTTGCTGCTCCAGGTGCTGCCGTCGCATCTGCGGGACGAGCTGGAGCGCCAGAACAACCAGGATGCGCTGCTCGAGGTCGTGCTCGATCTGGGCCGCAAACCCGAAGCGCGTTTCCCCGGCCGGGTCATCAGCCTCGGCGAGGACTACGTGGCGCGCGAGGACCTCCGGCACGTCACGAGCCGGGTCGGCGCGTTTGGCAAGGACAACCGCGCCGGCATCGAACGGACGCTGCACCGCATCTCGGCGATCCGCAACCGGCAGGGCGAGGTCATCGGCCTGACCTGCCGCGGCGGACGGGCCGTGGTCGGCACGGTGGACATCGTGCGCGACGTGATCGAGCTCGGCAAGAGCATCCTGCTGGTCGGCCGTCCCGGCGTCGGCAAGACCACGCTGCTGCGCGAGGCGGCG
>JACPRY010000181.1 GCA_016193565.1 Armatimonadota bacterium | reverse complement strand
GGGTATAGATTGCCGCGCTCAGGCCGTAGATGACGCCGTTGACCTGACGGATCATCTCTTCCTCATCGTCCCACGTCAGGATGGAGATGACGGGGCCGAAGATTTCCTCCTGCGCGATGCGCATCTCAGGGCGGACGCCATCAAAAATCGTCGGCTGCACAAAGAAGCCACGACGCAGCACGGGATCGTCCGGCGGTCCGCCGCCGCAGAGCAGCCGTGCGCCCTCGCGTTGCCCGGCCTCGATGTAGGAGAGGACCTTCTCGTATTGCTCCCGTGAGACCAGGCATCCCACCTGGCTGTCCTCTGCCTCCGGTGGACCCAGCCGCAGCGCGGTGACGCGGCGCAGCAGCGCCTCGATAAATGCGTCGTGCAACGCGCGGTGAACGAAGACGCGCGAGGTGCTGCTGCAGGACTGCCCCGCGCGGTTGAAGTTCATCGCAGTCACGACCGCAGCAGCCGCCTCATCGGGAGGGACATCCGGGAACACGATCAGCGGGTTCTTGCCCCCCAGTTCGAGTGTGACGGTTTTCAGTCCGTCGCTGGCTGCCCGCATCACCGCGCGGCCGGCTTCCACCGACCCGATGAGCGCGATCCTCCGCACCAGCGGATGGCGCACCAGCGCTTCGCCGGTGGTGGCGTCTCCGGTGACGATATTCACCACACCGGGCGGGAAGATGTTCGAGACCAGCTGCCCCAGGACCAGGGAAGAGAGCGGAGATTGCTCGGGCGGCTTGATCACGACCGTGTTGCCGGCCGCCACCGGCGCCGCCAGTTTCTCGGCCGCAAACCGGAGCGGATGGTTGTAGGGGTTGATCTTGCCGACGACGCCGAACGGCTCGCGCACGGTGTAGGAGAGCGCGGCCGCGTCGGTGGGAATGACCTCGCCCTTCAGTTCGGGGATCAAGCCGGCGAAGTAATCGAGAGAATCGGCGGCCCAGTCGACGTCGCGCCGCATGCCCGTGATCACGTTGCCGGAGTTAATCGCGTCGAGATGGGCCAGCTCCTCCCGGCGCTCCCGCAGGATGCGCGCAAGCGACCGGAGCATCGCGGCTCGTTCGGATCCAGGGGTCTGCGCCCACGACGCAGAGGCCTCGTGCGCCGCCCGGACAGCCCGGTCAACATCGGTGGTGGCGGCCAGAGGGACATGAGCGAGCACCTCTCCTGTCGCCGGGTTGTACGTGGGGAGCGTGCGGTCGGTGAGGCTGTCCAACCAGCGACCACCGATGAACAGCCGCCCTTTCGGAATCGCGTCGAGGATCGCCAGGCCCACGACTTACCTCCCTTTCTTCCGTGGGGGAAACGGTCGGTCAGACGGGCCATCATAGAATTCGGGTCGTTGGAGCGAGAGATCGAGGGGCTGGACGACTGCGGCGCTCGATGATGCCCGCCATCCCCTCTCGCGATGGATCTCCTCATAGGTGTGGGCGACCAGCGACACGGTGCGCGAGAGCAGGAAGACCCCTTTGATCAACTCGGTGTCGAATCCCATGTCCAGGCAGATCGCACCCACCGCGCCGGGGCCGTTCAGGTAGATGCGCCTACCCCAGAACTCCTCGGTCGCCGCCTCGATCGCTCTGGCCAGGGCCACGAACGTTCCAGAGATCTTGTAGTCATCGGCCAGGTGCAGCAGATGCGCGGTGCGTGGATCGATGATGTGCTGCGGATGGTGGAAGCCCGGGAGCCGCTCCCCGGCCTGACGTGTTTCCCCTGCGATCGTTCGCGCGGTCTGCTCCATCGTGAGGCCGTCGCGCTCCATCCGCTCCGCCGCGAGCTTGAACAGTTCCGCGGGCCGGTCGGCGGTCCCGTGGAGCGAGCCGAGCGCCAGCATCCCGCCGGCGACCCCCACGTGCAGCGGCACGCCCCCCGATGCGACGAAGCGGCACGCCGCGGACGAAGGGGAAAAGGCGTGTTCGGCCATGCTCACGAGGATGGCATCCAGCATGCGGGCGTGGTGTTCGGGAGGCAGCTCGCCTCTCCAGACGAGATAGGCCATCTCGCTGAAGGTGAGATTGCCCACCAGCGCATTGACGTCATACCCGCGAACAACGATCCGGTCTTTCGTCTTATAGGCGATGGCCGTGCGCCAGTGGAATGGTTCTCGCATACGTTACCTCCTCGACGTTGGGAGCGTTTCTTCTTCCTTTAAATACACCCGCGCAGGATCAAGCTCATCTCGCAAGACACGCAGATCTTCAGGAGCCGGCGGGTCCACTTCGGTCACGCCGGGAGCAACCTCCGGCCGGAACCCGGTTTCCGCCCGAACCGCATCAATGGTGACCCCCGGCATCACTTTGAGGATCCGCAGGGCACAGGTCTCCGGGTCGTTCTCCATCACGGCCAGGTCGGTGATCACGGTGACGGTGAACTCCTTCCGCAGGCCCGCCCGCTCGCGTCCCCCGGGGCCATCCAGAAATCCCGGGCTCGTGATGTAGTCGCACCGTTCAGGGAATCTCCTCCGCTCGTGATGGGTGATGACGATCAGCCGCGGGCAGTGGGAGGCCATGTCGTTCGCGCCACCGCTGCCGGGCAATCGCCGCCGGATCGCATTGGGCCGGCCGATCAGGGTCGAGTTGATGTTGGCGTACCGATCGCTCTGCGCCCCACCGATCATCCCGACGTCAATCAACCCCCGCTGCAGCAGGCAGCCCAGGACCTCCCGCAGCGTCCCGAGCTTCATCGCCCGGTGCATTACCTTCGG
>JACPRY010000011.1 GCA_016193565.1 Armatimonadota bacterium | reverse complement strand
GTATACCGATCCGAAGAGAATACATCCGACCGATGTTGGGACGGTCGAAGGCAATCCCGTTTTCATCTACCATGATGCTTTCAATCCGAATAAGGATGAAGTAGAAGAGCTTAAGCGTCGTTACCGCATTGGCAAGGTGGGAGATGTTGAAGTTAAACGAAAGCTTGCTGACGCGTTAAACGCTTTTCTAGATCCGATTCGAGCACGGCGAGCGTTAAGCGAATTGGCGCACGATGTAGATGATATTTTGCTTGAAGGCAGCAAGCGGGCTCGCAGTCTCGCTGATGAAACGCTGGACATGGTAAGGACCGCGATGAAGATGAACTATTTCGCTGCTAAGGTGTTTCATTGACGCGCGTCAAGATCTGCGGCATCTCAGACATCGCCTCGGCCCTCGTCGCTGCCGAGGCGGGCGCACACGCCATCGGCCTGATCTTCGCGAAGAGCCGCCGGCAAGTGACCCTCGAGCGCGCCCGCGAGATCACCGCGTCGCTCCCGCCATTTGTGGCAAAGGTAGGCGTGTTCGTGGACGAAGATCGCGGCCGAGTAACAGAGATCGTCGAGGCCGCAGGCCTGGACACGGTGCAGCTACATGGCCAGGAGTCTCCGGACTACTGCGCCGCAATGCCGGTGCCGGTCGTCAAGGCGATTCGCGTGAAAAATGCGGCATCGCTGAGCGTGCTGGCCGGCTATCGTGTTGCAGCGTTTCTACTGGACACATACGACCCCGAGGTTATGGGAGGTACAGGTCGGCCGTTTGACTGGAGCCTGGCCGCTGAGGCCCGCCGCGGCCACCCGGTGATTCTCTCCGGGGGTCTCAATCCCGGCAATGTTGTCGAAGGGTTGGAGCGGGTCCGGCCCTTCGGCGTGGACGTCAGCAGTGGAGTGGAGACGGACGGGCGCAAGGATCATGCCAAGATTCGCGGGTTCATTCGCCGAGTTCGCGAGTGGGACGTTACGTACGGGAGCGCAGAAGCGCAGGAACGCGGAAGCGCGATCAGATGAGTATCGAGACGCGTAAGGGCCGCTTTGGTGAGTATGGTGGGCGCTACGTCCCCGAGACGCTTGTCCCGGCGCTGGAGGAGCTCGAGGCTGCGTACGAGCGGTACGTGGGTGATGCGGAGTTCCAGTCAGAACTTGCGTATTATCTCAAGCGCTATTGCGGCCGCCCAACGCCACTGTACTTCGCCCATCGTCTTACCCAGACGCTCGGCGGCGCCAAAATCTACCTCAAACGGGAAGATCTCCTCCACACCGGCGCTCACAAGATCAACAACACCATGGGGCAGGTGCTGCTGGCTCGCCGCATGGGCAAGCGCCGGATCATTGCGGAGACCGGCGCCGGCCAGCACGGCGTGGCCACCGCGACGGCGGCGGCGATGTTCGGCATGGAGTGCGAGGTCTACATGGGTTCGGAAGACATGGTCCGCCAAGAACTCAACGTCTTCCGCATGCGGCTGCTGGGCGCCCAGGTCATTCCCGTGGAGACTGGCAGCAAGACGTTGAAGGATGCGATCAACGAGGCGATGCGCGACTGGGTCACGAACGTGCGGACGACGTTTTACGTTATCGGCTCCGTCGTCGGTCCTCACCCCTACCCCTCGATGGTCCGCGACTTTCAGTCGGTCATCGGCCGCGAGGCCCGCGCCCAGATTTTCGAGGAAACCGGTCGGTTGCCCGACTGCCTGGTCGCCTGCGTCGGGGGCGGCAGCAACGCCATGGGCCTGTTCCATCCATTTAGAGACGCCGGCGTGCGCATGGTCGGAGTCGAGGCAGGCGGCCTTGGGATCTCGACCGGCCAGCATGCGGCGACGCTCGTCGCCGGCGCGCCCGGGGTCCTGCACGGTGCGTATTCTTACTTGCTTCAGGATGTGGGCGGTCAGGTGCATCCAACGCATTCGGTCTCCGCGGGACTCGACTATCCCGGCGTCGGTCCCGAGCATAGTTTCTACAAGGACTCCGGCCGCGCGGAGTATGTGAGTGTGACCGACCAGGAAGCACTCGAGGGATTCCGCCTGCTGGCGCAGACCGAAGGCATCATCCCGGCCCTCGAGCCGGCTCACGCCGTCGCGTACCTGAGGACCCTCGCGCCCACCTTGCGTCCGGAAAGGAGCCTCATCCTCGGGCTTTCCGGTCGCGGCGACAAGGACGTCCAGCACGCGTCGCGCCTGCTTTCTCCATGAGCCGGATTGCGGAGACGTTCGCGCGGCTCCGGGCCGAACGGCAGCGGGCGCTGATCCCGTTCGTCGTCGCCGGCGACCCCGATCTTGATACCACCTTAGAAATCCTGCGAACGCTTGCGCGCGTGGGCGCCGACCTCATTGAGCTTGGTGTGCCGTTTTCCGACCCGATCGCAGATGGCCCAATTAATCAGCGGGCGGCGCAGCGCGCCCTGACGATGGGCGTGGGTCTGACGGATGTGCTCGCGCTGGTCGGGAAAGCGCGGGCAGATGTCCGGCAGCCCGTGGTGTTGCTGTCCTACTACAACCCGATCCTGCAGTACGGACTGCGACGATTCTGTATCGATGCGTCGTCGTCGGGGGTAGATGGAGTCGTGATTCCCGATCTGCCTCCCGATGAGTCTGAGGAGTTGCTCGCTGCTGCACGGCCGCGGAAACTCGACACCATCTTCTTGCTCGCTCCGACCAGTACCGGCGATCGGATCCGCTTCGTGGCCGAACGATCTACCGGCTTTGTCTATTGCGTGTCGCTCACCGGCGTGACCGGCACCCGCGACCGGCTGCCGGAAGACATTCGCGACCTGGTGCGGCGGATCAAGAGCGTGACACCGCTGCCGGTATGCGTCGGTTTTGGCATCTCGACCCCTGATCATGCCAGGCAGATCGCCGAGATCGCCGACGGTGTGATCGTCGGTAGCGCGATCGTATCCCTACTGGAGACACCGGAGCGGCGTCTGGAACGCCTCGAGGCCTTCGTTGGAGATTTGCGCCGGGCCATCGATACCGTTCAGGTCGGAGAAGTCCGTCCATCGTAGTCTCGCCCCGAGCGCTCTGTTTCATCCGCGACGGCGATCGCGTGCTGCTCATCAAGCGGCGTAATGCTCCCCACGCCGGCCAGTGGGATGGAATCGGCGGCAGACTCGAGCCGGACGAAGATCCATTCACGGCCTGCCTCCGCGAGGTGCGGGAAGAGACCGGCCTGGCCATCACTGCTCCTCGCCTGCGTACCCTGCTGGTCATCAGCGTCAAGTCTACAGATGAGCTGTGGCTGATCTTCGTCTTTTCTGCACAGGCGCCGCAGGGTACGCTGACGCCGTCTGATGAGGGGGAGCTGGCCTGGGTGGGGATTGACCAGATCAACACCTTGCCCGTCGTGGCCGACCTGCCAATGCTACTGTCGTATCTGGACCGCGACAAGGTCGCCGTCATCCGTCAGGAATATGAGACCGACGACGCGGCCTCGGTCACACGGACCCAGACCTTTACTCCACCAAATTGACCCATTTGAGCTAGATCAGGCCTGGGGATTTAGGTTCGCGCCGTCCCAATGGGGCTGATGATCAGCAGCGGCATGCTCATCCCGGGGAATATCCCAACATCATCTCAGCGAACAAACTCAGTATCCGGAAGCGAGACGCTCCCTGTTCACGCCCGCTATAATGAACAGCGTCGTGGATTTCGTCATCATCGCCGATCTCATCATCCTCCTTCTGGTCCTCGCGCTGCCGTTGCTTTCTCACCGGGTGGAGCAGAACCTCGAGGCTTTCCTTTTTTTTATGGGCCTGGCGTCCGCGATCGTTGCGGGCGTTCTCTCGCCGCATCTCATCAGGGACGCGCTGACCCACCCCGTGGCAATCACGCTTGCCGTGCTGGCGTTCGGCCTGCTCTTTAAGTGGCTTCGGCGCTATCTCGGTCCGGGGCTGATCAGGCTGCGGCTGCTCGTATCTCTCCGCGTCCTGGTCTTTGTACTGGTGGTCCTCCTCGGGATTCTCAGCAGCGTGATCACGGCGATCATCGCATCGCTGGTCTTAGTAGAGCTGATCAGCGTGATGCGCTTCCGGCAAGAGGACGAAGCCCGGCTGGTGGTGATCGCGTGCATGTCGATCGGGTTGGGCGCCGCACTGACCCCGATCGGTGAGCCGCTGTCGACCATCGCGACGGCAAAACTGGGCGAGGACTTCTGGTACTTGATGCGCCTGCTTAGTCCGTGGGTGGTCCCTGGAGTCGTCCTCATGGGGATCTGGGCGGCGCTGCAGCCCTTGCGCTATGCAGGTGAGACCCTGACAGAGGCAGCGGAAGAGACCTACCGCGGCGTCGTGGGGCGGGCGGCGCGGGTGTATCTGTTCGTGATGGCGCTGACGTTACTCGGCGAAGGATTCAAGCCGGTGATCGATCGGTTCATCATTCATCTTGACGCCAGAATCCTGTATTGGATCAATACAGTTTCGGCTATCCTGGACAACGCCACACTGACGGCCGCGGAGATAAGCCCGCAGATGACGGCATTTCAGATCCGAGCGGTGCTCATGGCTCTCCTGGTCAGCGGGGGCATGCTCATCCCGGGCAATATCCCGAACATCATTTCCGCGAACAAGCTCGGCATCCGCAGCAGGACGTGGGCGCGCGTCGGCGTGCCGCTGGGACTCATTCTCATGGTCCTGTACTTTGCCGTCCTCTTCCTATTCTAGGGGACATGGATCTCGACCGTTCGAAGAAGAATCTGATTGCTGGCGTGTTTGGCCGCGCCGCTCCGGCGTACGATCGCGTCGGTCCGCGTTTCTTCACTTTCTTCGGCCGCCTGTTGGCGAAACACGCCGGCCTCCGGCCGGGCGCGGCCGCTCGGGTCGGGATGAAAGGGCACGTCGTCGGGGTCGATCTCTCGGAGGCGATGGTGGCCGAGACCGCGCGTGAGCTCACGAGACAGCGCCTCAGCAATGCTGAGGTCCGCGTCATGGACGCCGAGCACCTGACGTTTCCAGATGCCTCGTTCGATGCCGTGTTGTGTGGATTCGCCCTCTTTTTCTTCCCCCGCGTGGAGCGGGCGCTTAGGGAGTTTCATCGCGTGCTGCGGCCCGGCGGCCGGCTGGCTGTCAGCACGTGGGGTGGAACGGACCCGAAGTGGTCATGGGTGCGCGAAGTACTCAAGGCATACATGACGCCGGTGGATCTGAGCACGAAAGCCCTGGACACTGCGAGTGAATTGGAGGCGGCCGTTCGAGGCGCCGGGTTCGCAAGGGTCCAGGTCGTGGAGGAGAACGCAGAGTTCGTCTATGCGGACGAAGAGGAATGGTGGGCCACGCAATGGTCGCACGGCAGTCGCGCTTCGCTCGAGCGTCTCGATCCAACGGCTGTGGAACGCTTCAAACAGGATGTCTTCAAGCGAATGCAGCCGCTGAAGGCGCTTGACGGCTACCACCGCCGTTTCCGCGTCCTTTACGGCCTGGGGGTGAGGATGGGAGATCGGCTGGGCGTCAAGACGGGCCGCTAAGCGATGCAGCTCGACCGGTTTTTGCCCGTCTACGATTTCCACGAAGTTCACTCCGTCGGCGTTGCGTCCTCCCCTGGGCGCGTGTTCGAAGCGATCAAGGAGGTCACGCCGGCGGAGATGCCGTTTGTTGGCTTCCTGTTTGCTCTGAGGGCGCTGCCCGCCCGACTGCTCGGTAGGGACAGCCTTCGTGTCGGGGAAGGGCGCCCGATCCTGGATCAGGCGCTTAGCGGCGGTTTTGTCCTACTCGCGGAAGATCCGGGTCGTGAGATCGTGCTGGGCACGATCGGACAGTTTTGGTCGATCCGCGGTGGTCCGTCGCCGGTGATCAACAGCGTGGAGGAGTTTGTCGCGTTCAAGCAGCCAGGGTTCGCAAAGGCGGCTATGAACTTCTTGCTGATGGCCGTTCCGGCGGGAGTGCAGGTGCGCACCGAGACGAGAATCCTGGCACTCGATACGCAATCCCGGAAAAAGTTCGCCCGCTACTGGCGGTTGATCTATCCTGGAAGTGCGCTGATCCGAAGAATGTGGTTACGTGCGATTGAGCGGCGCGTCCAAGGCGTAGCGGGCACGGGCGACGATGAGTGAAGCGACGTTTCCGCCGGGATTTGAAGTGATCGGAGTGTCCATGGAAGAGATTCTCGTCGTAGCGCGGCACCTGCTTCTTCCAGGAATCGTGCATGGGTTCATCAGAGACGGCGCTCCAGCTTACCGGTCGCGCATCCTGGAATACGGCGAGTTTCGCCTGCGGAGCCAGATGGAGCATGATTCCTCAATGAAGCAGATCATTCCGTATCTCATTGTGCGATACGGCTCGCGCATCTTTGCATTCCGGCGGTTGGCCGCCGGTGGAGAGAGCCGGCTGCACGGTAAGTATAGTATCGGGGTGGGCGGACATATCAACCGTGTCGATGTCGAGGGCGCGTCGGACATCGTGGATGCGGGGATGCGGCGCGAGCTGCTGGAGGAACTCGTCATTTTCGGAAACTGGCGCGCCCGGCTCGTGGGCGTGCTGAACGATGACACCACTCGGGTCGGCCAGGTTCATTTTGGGCTGGTACACGTCGTAGACGTGGACACGTCCGATGTCGTCGTGCGAGAGTCACACAGCCTGGAAGGCCGCCTGATGGACTCGGATGAACTGGACGGTCTTCGCGACCACATGGAAACCTGGTCGCAGCTGATCCTGGATGTGGCCGATCCAGCAGCCTTGTGAACGGCTGATTGGACGGAGATAGCCAGGTCGGCATAATGGGGTCGCGATTCACCCTGCGTTATCGGGAGCCTGATGCCTGAGACAGGGTTCTTCACGGACCTAGGCCTACTCTTTCTTGCAGCCCTGGGAGGAGGGTTGCTCGCACATTGGCTACGCCAGCCGTTGATTGTAGGCTACATCCTTGCGGGGGTGCTGATCGGTCCTTTCACGCCCGGTCCTACACTCTCCGATCCCCACACCTTCCAACTGTTCGCAGAGATCGGCGTCGTGCTATTGATGTTTTCCATCGGAGTCGAGTTTTCGCTGGAGGAGTTACTGCAGGTGCGCAAGGTAGCCCTGCTGGGAGCACCGGTGGGAATCGCGCTGATCGTGTTCTTGACGATCCCCCTAGGGAAGCTGCTGGGCTGGACGATCGCCCAGAGTCTGCTTGTCGGTGCCGCCATCAGCGTGGCGAGTACGATGGTGCTGCTGAAGTTCCTTCTGGAACGTGGCGAGCTCGCGACGCTTCACGGCCGCGTGGTGGTGGGCATCACTCTGGCCGAAGACCTCGCGGTCGTGGCGATGACCGTGTTGATTCCGGCCCTTGCCTCGCCCGGGGAGACCCGCGTGGCCGCGTTAGGGAGGTCGTTCCTGCAGGCCCTGGTGCTGCTCGGCCCGTTGCTGTGGCTCGCTCGTCGCGTGGTTCCGCGATTTCTAGCGAAGGTGGCTCATACCCGCAGCATGGAGCTATTTCTGCTCGTGGCTCTGTCGATCGCGATCGGTACCGCGGCGTTGACGGCGAGCCTGGGGTTGTCGATTGCACTGGGGGCGTTCCTTGCGGGGCTGATCATCAGCGAATCGGAATTTGCGCATGAGGCGTTAGCCCGTGTGCTGCCGATCCGGGACATCTTTGTGGCGATCTTCTTCATCTCTGTTGGCACCCTGATCCGGCCCGCATCGGTTCTTTCGGAGTTGCCTGCGGTGGTGGCGCTGGTCCTCTTGGTTGTGGCGGGAAAGTTTGCCGTGTGGGCGCTGGTCATCCGCGGCGCCGGCTATCCCGCATTCACGGCTGTGACCGCGGCGCTGGGGCTGACGCAGATCGGAGAATTTTCGTATATCCTGGCGGGAGTGGCGAGGGATCACGGGCTCCTCACCCGCACGATCTACGATGCGGTGCTTGCGACCTCGTTGATAACGATTCTTCTCAATGCGTTGATCTTCCGCCGGACGCCCGCGTGGCTGGAGCGTTTATTGAGTAGAAAGGAACCACCACCACCCACGAGCCCTGCGGTCTTGCCAGAGGGACATGTAATCATCTGCGGATTCGGCCGTGTGGGGCGAGAGGTCGCCGACGCGCTGGACGCGTTTCACGTCCCATACACTGTCGTCGACCTCGATCCGGAAGCCACCCGCGCTGCCTTGGGACGAGGAGCGGGGTCGGTTTTCGGGGATGCAGGAAAAGAGCTAATCCTGCAGCATGCCGGTGTGGGTCGGGCACGCCTCGCGGTGGTCGCGATTCCCGAGTTTGAGGCAGTCCGCCGTTGCGTCGCAACCATGCGAGGCATCAGGGGGGATCTGCCGATCCTTGCGCGCGTGCATCAGCAGCGTCACCGCGCGACACTCGGCGAAGCTGGCGCGACAGAGGTCATCCAGCCGGAGGTCGAGGCCGCCCTGACCATTGTGAGACACAGCCTCGATCTACTCGGTGTGGATCACCGTCTTGCACGAAGGTACCTGGAGGGAGCACGAGCGTACTGGCCCGAGGCGATGAGGACCGAAGGCATGTCCGGGGAGGCGCTACAGGCCCAGGAAGTCGACATCCGAAGCCGGGCCCTCGGCGGGCAGTCGATAGAGCAGACCCACATTCGAGAGCGCAGCGGAGTTGCCATCGTCAGCATTACCCGGGCCGACGGGCACGAGATCGTCAATCCAAGATCTGATGAAAGACTGCAGGCTGGAGACCGCCTGCTGGCAATTGGGAGCAAGGAGCAGCTCGACCTGCTGCGCCACATCTGCGGGGCAGAAGGCGATCCCGACTATCCCGGATAGAAACATGCTCAAGGCCTCTCCACCGTACAGCCTGCGAAAGACGCTCTCATGCGGTCAGGCCTTTCGCTGGCGATGGGACGGTGAAGCGGCGTCGGGCGTCTTTGCAGGTCGCTCTGTGCGGCTGGTCCAGGGGACCGGCCGCATCCGAGTCCAGGGCCTTGCCGATGCCAGGGATCTCGAAGCGCTCGGTCGGTACCTCGGAATCAACGAGCCTCTGGCGGAAATTGAGGAGGCGTTGCGGAGTGACCGGATCATTCGCCGGATCCTTCCGCACACCAGCGGAATCGCACTCATGCGGCAGGACCCATGGGAATGCATGATCAGTTTTATTGTCTCCGCGTTCAACAACATTCCTAAGATTGAACTCACCCTCGACCGGCTGAGCCGGCGTTTCGGGACGCGCCAGGAGGGCGGCTGGATGTTTCCTTCGGCGGTGCGGCTCGCATCTGCGACGAGGCGCGAACTCCGCCTGTGCCTGCTCGGGTACCGTGCGCCGTACGTCGCGGCTGTAGCCAGACAGATCGCCAGGAGGGATGTTGATCTGGCGGCTCTGGCTGAGCTTTCCTACGACGATGCGCGCCGCCGGCTCCTGGCGCTTCCGGGGGTGGGCGACAAGGTTGCCGACTGCCTTTTGCTGTTCGCCTATGGGAAGGGAGAGGCGTTTCCCGTCGACATATGGGTCAAGCGGGCGGTGGAGCGCTGGTACTTTGGCGGACAGCGAAAGACGGAGCGGCAGATACGGACCTTCGCACGAGATCGATTCGGGGCGCTGGCTGGGTATGCCCAGCAGCATTTGTACTACTACATTCGGGAACGGGGAACCGGGAACGGGGAACGGCGAAAGACTCCTGACGCTAACGCGTTATCTCGATCCGGCCGTCTCCGGGGCCGGTAATCTCGCCGACGTGGGCTGGTTCGACGCTGCGCTGGCGAAGCGTTGCGGTCAGCGTGTCAAGTTTTTCCTCGGGTACAGCCATCAGTAGTCCGCCAGACGTCTGGGCGTCGCAGAGGATGATCTCGTCAAACTCGTCCAGGCCGGTGAAGGTGACGCGGGGCCGGAGATACTCGTAGTTCCGCGAGGTGCCGGAGGCGATCGCACCGTGCCGGACGAGCGCGCGCGCTTCCTCCAGGACCGGCACGCGCGAGTACCGGACGCGGGCCGTCACGCGGCTTCCCGAAGTCATCTCGTGCAGATGGCCAAGCAGACCGTATCCGGTCACATCGGTCGCCGCGTGTACGCCGACCTCAACCATCGCCTCGGCCGCATCGCGGTTCAGCCGCTCCATCACCGTAATTGCCTCCTCAGCCGCGGCCGGTGAAGTCTTTTCCTGCTTGATGCCGGTAGTGATGATACCGATGCCGAGCGGTTTTGTAAGCACGAGTTGATCCCCGGGCCGCGCCCCGACGTTTTTCACGATGCGGTCGGGATGCGCTAATCCTGTGACGGCGAGCCCGTACTTCGGCTCGGGGTCGTCGATGCTGTGGCCGCCGGCGATGATGACGCCCGCCTCGCCCGCCTTGTCCGCGCCGCCGCGCAGGATCTGCTCGAGTACCGACATCGGCAGCTTCCCACGTGGGAAGCCGACGATGTTCAACGCAAGCAGCGGCCTTGCCCCCATGGCGTAGATATCCGAGAGCGCGTTCGCCGCGGAGATGGCCCCGTAGTGATACGGATCGTCCACTACCGGCGTGAACACGTCGACGGTCTGCACGAGAGCCAGCTCATCCGTGAGCCGGTAGACGGCGGCGTCGTCGACGGTGTTCGTACCGACGAGGAGGTTGGGGTCGCTAGGTTGTGGGAGCTGGCGCAGGACCTGCGCCAGGTCCTCAGGACTCAGTTTTGACGCTCACCCAGCGCAGGCGACCATCGAAGTGAGCCTGATACGCTCACGCTCCGTCACAACACTCACCTCCTTTCCGTGAATGGTGAATGGTGAATAGTGAATGGTCAAATCCCTCAATATCGGGCCTATTGTAGCATTAACCATTCACCATTCACGATTCACCATTCACTAGTTGCGGAAGGGGTGTTTCCGTCTCCATCCGAAGTCTTCTGCCACGGGGAACGTTCTGTGAACCTGCATCAGCTGCGAATCTTCTACACGGTGGCCAAACTCGGGAGCTTCTCGCGCGCGGCCGAGGAACTGCGGATCAGCCAGCCGTCGGTCAGCATCCAGGTAGCCGATCTTGAACGTTCGCTCGGCGTGGACCTGTTCGAGCAGCTCGGGAAGCGCATCTATCTGACTGATGCCGGCCGCGTCCTCGAGGACTATGCGCGCCGGATTCTCAACCTGGTCGAGGAAGCCAACTCCGCGCTGGCAGAAGTCACCGGCGAATACAAGGGGCGTCTCACCATTGGGGCGAGCACCACGCCCGGGACGTACATCCTCCCGCGCGTCATCGGTGCATTTCAGGAGCGATACCCGCAGGTCACGGTCACGCTGGACATCTCCCATACGCGCCGCATTCAGGAGCGGATCCTGCGGAATGAGATCGACGTCGGTGTCGTCGGCTGGGAAGTCAGTTCGTACAACCTCGAGGTGCAGCCGCTGCTTGAAGACGAGTTGGTGCTCGTCGTTCCATCCGGGCATCCGCTGGCGCAGGCCGAGTCCGTGCCGGCGAAGGTCCTCCGCGATCAGCGCGTCATCATGCGGGAGCGGGGATCGGGCACGCGTGAAGCGGCCGAAGCCGCGCTGCGCGACAGTGGCGTGGTGTTCACGCCCGTGATGGAGTTGAGCAGCAATGAGGCGATCAAGGAGGCCGTGGCGTCCGGGCTGGGCGTGACGATTCTCTCGCGCCTGGCCATCGCGACGGAGGTGGCGGCTCAAAGACTCGTCATCGTTCCGATGAATGACGTGACGATCCGCCGCTCGTTCCGCGTCGTCTACCATCGCGACAAGCGGATCGGGAAGGCTCTCCGCACCTTCCTCGACATGCTGCAGGCGTGGATGCAAACTCCCGCCTGACTCGCGAACCGGGAACGGGGAACCGTCACTGACTCAACCGTTCCCGGTTCCCTCATTACGATGGAGGCTCCGTTCGAAGTCATCGAGCACACGGCCGATGTCGGCATTATCGCCTACGGCCGGTCCCTCGAAGAACTGTTCGCCAATGCAGCGGCCGGGATGATGCACTTCCTGATCGACCCGGCTGTCGTGCGGCCCGCCGAACAGCGTACGATGACGGTCGAAGCCGATGATCGTGAAGGACTGCTGATCAACTGGCTCAACGACTTGTTGGTTCTCCTCAATGCCGACGGGTTTGTTCCCGTGCGTTTCACCGTCCGGGAGATGAAGGACACGACGTTGCGTGCTGACGTGGCAGGAGAGCCTGTCGCCCCTGGGCGACACGCGTTCAAACTGGACGTGAAGGCTGCCACCTACCATAGCCTGGAGATCGGCAAGAACGAGGTCTGGCATGCAAGAATCATTTTTGATGTTTGACCGAACGACGGGACCAGGGACGCCTTAGAATATCTCTATGCTGGATCTGAAGCTCATCCGCGACAACCCCGATCTCGTGCGCGCCGGTGTACGCAAGAAGCACCGAGATGTCGCCATCGTCGACCGCGTCCTTGAGACCGATCGCCGCCGCCGCGAGCTGATTCAGGAAGTCGAGCGGCTGCGTGCAGAGCAGAACAAAGTCTCCGGAGAGATTGCCAGGCTGACCGGCGACGCCAGGGAACGGCGCATCGCGGAGATGCGGGAGGTGTCAACCCGTATCAAGTCACTGGAGCCTGAGCTGAAACGGCTGGAGGAGGAACTCGAACGTGCCGTCCTCGAGCTGCCCAACCTCCCTCATGACAGCGTGCCGCCCGGCAAAGATCCTCGGGAGAATGTCCCCATCCGGCACTGGGGTACGCCACCAGCGTTCGACTTCCAGCCGCTGGACCACCTCGATCTCGGAACCCGCCTCGGCATCATCGACATGGAGCGCGGCGCGAAGGTCGCCGGTTCGCGGTTCTACTACTTGAAGGGCGGGGGTGTGCTGCTCGAACAGGCGTTGATGCGGTTCGGGTTAGATGAGCTGATGACTGAAGGCTTCACGCCGGTGATCACGCCCTTCATGGTCCGGCCCGAGATTATCACCGGTGCCTGGGGCGGGGCCGACCTCGACGTGCAGCAAGTGTATCGGATCGAGGGCGAAGACCTCGCCCTGATCGGGACATCAGAACAGAGCCTTGCCGGCATGTACAAAGATGAGGCGCTCGATGACGGGCGGCTGCCGATGCGTCTGGCGGGGATCTCGTGGAACTTCCGCCGCGAAGCCGGCAGCTACGGGCGGGACGTGCGCGGGTTGTACCGCGTGCATCAGTTTGACAAGCTGGAGATGTTCTCGGTCGTGCTTCCCGAGAAGTCTTGGGACGAGCATGAATATCTCGTGTCGCTGGAGGAACGTTTTCTGCAGCGCCTCGGACTGCATCACCGTGTTGTCGCGATCTGTGGCGGTGATATCAGTGCTCCCTCCGCGAAAACGTATGACGTCGAGACATGGATGCCCGGTCGTGGTGAGTTCGGCGAGACGCAGTCCTGCAGCAACTGTACCGACTTTCAAGCGCGCCGCCTGGGCATCCGGGTGCGCCGGGGAAAGGGCACGGAGTACGCGCACACGCTGAACGGCACGCTCGTGGCTACGAGTCGCGCGTTGATCGCCGTGCTGGAGAACTATCAGCAGAAGGACGGGACGGTGCGGATTCCACAGATCCTCGTTCCGTATGTGAACGGGATGACAGAGATCGCGCCGCGGTAGCGGCTCGGGAGGGTCACGTGGTTCTTCGGTTGGTGGTCTTTGGATCGGGTGCAGTGTTGATGGGGTTGGAGATCGTCGGCAGCCGCATCCTTGCCCCGTACTTCGGCAGTTCGGTGTACGTGTGGGGCAGCCTGATCAGCATCTTCCTGGCCGCTCTGAGCCTCGGCTACTATCTGGGCGGTATGACGGCCGACCGCTGGCCGAAGCCCGGCATGCTGGCCGCCACGCTGAGCGTGGCCGGGGTGCTCATCCTGCTGCTGCCGGTGATCTCGCGGCCGGTACTGGAAGCGTTTTCAAACTGGGACTTCGGCCCGCGGATGAGCCCGCTGCTCGCGTCCATCGTGCTCTTCGTCCTGCCCTCCATCTTGATGGGGGCGACGTCGCCGTTTGCGATCAAGCTCGCAGCGACGGATCTGGCCACAGTCGGCCACACGGCGGGGATCCTGTACGCGATTTCCACAGCAGGCAGCATCGTCGGCACGCTGCTCACGGCGTTCGTTCTCATACCGGCGATGGGTGTGCGGGCGATCCTCTATACGCTGGGGGCATCGCTGCTCGTGTTTGCGGGTCTCCTTGCCGTCAAGGCCGCGCGTGCCCGTGTGCTGCGGCCGGTCGCCACGGCTGCCCTGGCGCTGATCTTCCTTTCGGGCCCGGTGCCGGCTCAGATCTCGTGCGGTGAAACTCGCATCGTCTTCGAGAAGGATACCGTGTACCACCGAATCAAGGTGGCGGAGGACCGGTGCTACCGGTGGCTGCACTTTGATCGCTCGCGTCAGGGCGGGATGTTCATCAGCAATCCGCTGGAGAGCCCGCTCCGGTATCCCGACTACTTCCTCCTGGCGTGGCTCTTCCACCCCGGCATCAAGAAGGTGTTGGTGGTCGGGTTGGGGTCCGGGTCTGTGCCCAAGCGGCTCATCAGCGACTTCCCCGGCGTCCAGATCGATTCTGTTGAGCTGGATCCCGTGGTCGTCGACGTCGCGAAGCGGTACTTCTCGCTCCGCGACGATCCGCGGCACCGCATCTTCGTCCAGGACGGGCGGCAGTACATCAAGAGAACCGGCGAGGCCTACGACCTGATCGTCATGGATGCCTATCACGCGGAGGGCGTTCCGTTCCACCTCGTCACTCGTGAGTTCTTCCAGCAGGTGAAGACGAAGTTGAGGCCGGGCGGGATCGTTGCGGCTAACATTGTGGGGTTTCTCGGGGGAGCAAACAGCAAGCTCTTCAAGGCCATCTACAAGACGTATGCCGAGGAGTTCTCGGGCCTGTACCTGTTTCCCGTGACCTTCCAATACGAACGAGACGAGGAGGACGTCCGCACCATCATCCTGTTCGCAGCGGGGAAGCCGGGGATCACGAAGCGAGATCTGACGGGTACGCTCGGGCGGCTGCGGAAGGAGAAAAGGGTTCCCCCCGCGCTGAAGGCCGACTACCTGGGCGATTACTACGATAAACCGATCTCAACGGCGGATGTGCCCGTGATGACAGACGACCACTCGTTCACGGACATCCTACCGGTGTGGGGATGGGAACCCGAGCGCCGCTAACTGCCGGGAACCGGCAACCGGGAAACGGGGAACGGTCAATGATTTGTAGTTACCGTTCCCTGTTCCCCGTTCCTGTTCCCGTTATTTAGAGTGTTTATCCGCGACCTTCGAGGCCCCGTAGGCGTCGGGTTTCGTGACGGCCGTATAGCCTGAGCCGGTCACCATGCCGACGACCTCGCGGATGATCCGCTTCGTATCCCCGTTCGGGCCGACGTCCAGGTGAATCTCCACCGGCAGCTCCGAGTGCCCGTTGCGGGAGAGCTCGGCGCTCAACTGTCCGGCGATATCCAGGCTCAACGCGGTCTCAAACAGGATCCTCTGGCGGAGGCTTTCCATCTTGCGGTTCAACTGCTTGCGGTAGAAGTACCGGCCGCCGTGCCCCACGCGGTGGACGATGATAGCGGTGACGAAGGTCGTTTTGTCGCTCAGCAGCGAGTCTGTCCCGATAATGACGTGGTACTGCTGATCGGGGACCGCGCTCATATAGCCGACCAGCTGCTCGAACATCTGCCGGAAGCTTAATTTCCCTACAGTCGGACTGACGAACTCCATCGCAGTTTCCTAGTATACCATGCCCATTCACATCTCCCTCCGCCCCTCCAGCGCCTTTGCCAGCGTCACCTCATCCGCGTACTCCAGATCGCCCCCGACCGGGACCCCGTGCGCGATCCGGGTGACTTTCACGCCGAGGGGCTTGATGATCTTGGCGAGGTAGATCGCCGTCGCTTCGCCTTCGACCCGTGGGTTGGTGGCGACGATCACTTCCTGGACCTCACCGGTCTTCACTCGGTCGAGCAGTTCCTTGATCTTGAGGTCATCCGGGCCGACACCGTCGAGCGGGGATATCGCACCGTGGAGGACATGGTAGAGCCCCCGGTACTCACGGGTGCGTTCCATGGCCAGCACGTCACGAGGATCCTCAACCACACAGATCATCGAACGGTTGCGGGTGGGGTGAGTGCAGGTAGCGCAAGGGTCGACGTCGGTGATGTGAAAGCAGATGCTGCAGTAGTGGATCCGGGCCTTCGCGTCGAGGATCGCCTGGCTGAGCCGCTCCGCGTCTTCCTTTGGCATGCGGAGGATGTAGAATGCCAGCCGCTGGGCCGTTTTCGGACCCACGGTGGGCATCTTCGACAATTCCTCGATCAGTCGCGCGAGAGGTTCGGCGTACATAAACGCTAACTACCGTAGGTCGAAGGTCGTACGTCGAAGGTCGGAACAGAAGATGAGTTGTCTTTTTCGACTTTCGACCTTCGACTTTCGTTAGTTACACGAGGCCAGGTGGCAACCCCAACCCGCCTGTGAGCGCTTTCATCCGCCCTTCCTCTGTCTGCTTGGCCAGGCGTTGGACTTCGTTGACGGCAGCGAGGATGAGGTCTTGAAGCATCCCGACATCGCCGGGATCGACGACCGAGGGATCGATCATGATCTCCTGCATCTCCCCGTGACCGTTCGCGACGGCTCTCACGACACCGCCGCCCGCGGTGGCCTCGACGCGTTCGTCTTTCAACTCTTCCTGCAAGCGGGCAACGTCCTGCTGCAGCTTCTGGACCTGCTTCATCATCTTGCCGAGATCGCGCATCTTCAATCCCTCAGCCTGCGTTTGTCGTTGGTCGTTTGTCGTATGTCGTTACTGCAGTGCAATTGACAACGACCAACGACCAACGACAAACGACGAACCTCATTTGGCTTTTCTCACTTCAACGACCTGGGCGCCGAACAGCTGGACCGCGGCGTTCACCACGGGATCTTCGAGGGCAACAGGCGCAGGGGCGGGCTTCGATTCTCCGTTGTGGATGGTGCACTGAAGCCGGAGAGGCTGCTGGAACACGCGTTTGAGCGCCCCTTCCACCACCGTCCGGTTTTCCGGCTTATGCAGGTTCTCGACGTGAAAGTTGAAGCCCGTCCGCAGCCCGACGACGAGCGTGGAGCCGTTCAGTTCGAGCGGCGTGCCTTCAATCAACAGCGCATGGCAGAACATCTTGGTGCGTTTCACTTCTGCCAGCACCCGGGCCCAGGAACGCCGGACCTCGTCGATCGCGATTGATAACGACGGGGGATCATCTTCGACCACGGCGACCATCGGAGTAGTGGCCGCCTCGGCCTTGGGCTCATCTCGTGTCGGCGTCCTGGGAGAGAGCTGCGGCTGATCTGTGACCGGTTCGCTCCCGAGCCGCTGCTCGAGCGCCTGCAGCCGAGCGCGCAGCCCCTCAAGCGTCGGATCCATCTCCGGGCGGCACAACCGGATGAGCGCGATTTCCAGCAGCAGTCTCGGCTGAGGGCTCCAGCGCGCCTCGGCCTCTGTCGCAACCAGCATGTTGAGCGCTCTCAGGATGTCCTCGAGCGGAGCCCGGGCCGCCTGAGCCTGTAGCGCCTTCAGGCGTGCCTCGGTGGTATCGAGCAACTCCTCGGAGCGGTCCCCCGTTTTCGCGACCAGGAGATCGCGGAAGTGGTCGAGGATTGTCCGGATGACCTGCCTGACGTCTTTCCCTTCACTCACGACCTGATTCACCAGACTCAGACAGTCGATCACGCCCCGTGCGATGATCGCATCGGCGAATCTGAGCGCAGTCTCCTCCTCGAGGATGCCCAGGACGGTGAGGACATCCTGCGCTGTGATCGGACCCTCAGCGAAGGCCGCGAGTTGATCGAGGACGGATTCCGCATCGCGCACGGATCCGTCGGCGCTGGCCGTAATGATCGCGAGCGCCCTGTCGTCGATGGAGAAACCTTCGGTGGTCGCGATGCGGCGGAGCCGGGCAATCAACTCCTTCTGAGAGACGCGCCGGAAATCGAAGCGCTGGCAGCGCGAGAGAATCGTCGGCGGAAGCCGGTGCGGTTCGGTGGTGACGAGGATCAGCACCGCATGCTCGGGAGGCTCTTCAAGCGTCTTCAGGAGCGCATTGGCCGCTTCCGTGGTGAGCATGTGCGCTTCGTCAATGATGTAGACCTTGTAGCGGCCTTCGGTCGGCGCCAGCCGGATTCGGTCGCGGAGTTCCCGGATCTCCTCGATCCCGCGGTTGCTCGCCGCGTCGATTTCAATCACATCAACGGAATAGCCTGCGGTGATGGCCTCGCAGTTAGGGCACGTATTGTCCGGGGTCGGCGTGGGGCCCTGCGCGCAGTTCAGCGCTTTCGCGAGGATGCGCGCGGTGGTGGTCTTCCCCGTTCCACGGTGGCCGGCGAACAGGTAGGCATGAACGACGCGGTTGGCTCGGATGGCGTTCTGGAGAGTCCGAGTGACCCGTTCCTGGCCGATCACTTCGTCGAATGTCTTTGGGCGCCACTTCCGGTAGAACGACACGTGGGACATCGATGCCTCCGTGGGATCACACTCGCGAGATCTGATTTCGCCGAACGCAAACGCTATCCTTGCCACGTGTTCGGTAAGGCGAGGAGCGTGCTTGCAAGCTGCCGAAGCCCAGGGTGATGTTCTCCGCTGAGAACGGCCCCCAGATCTTTTTCATCGGCGTTGCAGGATTGTTCGTCGTCGCGAGCGGAGTGTGGGTTTTTCGCGACAGCCGTGCGCGTCTTGGGCGCCGCTCGAGCGAGGCGTGGATGTGGGCGGTCGGCACGCTGGTGCTACCGTTCCTGGTGCTGCCCTTCTACCTGGTGGTTTCACGGCCGCCCGGAGGCGTGATGCGCTGTCCGTCGTGCGGTCGGGCGACGTTGAGCCACCGGGCCGTGTGCCGGCACTGCGAGCGGCCCATTCCATTTGACTCCCCGCCGTCAATGTGGGGACTGGGAGAAATCATCGGCATCTCGATCGTTTTCGGCCTCACGCTGCCGCTGATTGCCGGATCGGTTGGCGTCGGCGGCACTCCGGAGTTCGCGGAGTTCTCTTCGTACGCCGTGCTGCAAAGCGTGTTGCTGGCAGTGCTGTCGTTGTATGTCGTCAGGCGGCGCTACCATCAGCCGGCACAACTCCTGGGAGTGCGCAGCGACCGTGCCGCCGCGAGGGCTGGGGCCGGCGTGCTGCTCGGGGGCGCGATGGTGTTCATCAGCACCCAGGTTGAGGCAGGCGCGATCGCCCTCGTCGGTGCCGTCGTGGGCCGCGCGGAAGCGCAGCGGATGGCGGAAGCGGAGCACATGAGGAACCCAGTGACGGAGGTCCTGATCTCCGGAGTGACGCCGGCCGAACTGCTATGGATTCTTGTCCTGTTGTGCGTGGTGGTGCCGGTCGCCGAAGAGATCTTCTTCCGCGGGCTCGTCTTCCGGGGTCTGCGCGCGCGCTGGGGTGCGCTCACCGCCGCCCTGGCGTCAGCGGTGTTCTTCGGAGCGGTGCACCTCGAACTCGTCCACTTCCTGCCGATCTTCGTCCTTGGGGTAGTACTGGCCTATACCGTTGAGCGCACGCAGTCCCTCGTTCCGGCCATCGTGATCCATGGGGTCAACAATGTTGTTGCCGTTCTGACCACCCTATACCACTGGAACATCTGACCCCGCGCGCAGCACTCGGAGCCCCGAGCGTCCGTAGTAGAATGAAGTGGGTCGTGCTAGGTGGGGAGCTAGCGGTTCCCTGTACCCGCAATCCGCTATAGCGGGACGGAATTCCCGTCCGAGACGCCATCTTTCAGGGTCAGGCCGGCGTGCGTGGGCGACGACGGCCGGGTCCTGCGCAACGAGATCTGACCAAACCCGCCAGGTCCGGAAGGAAGCAACGGTACGTCAGTGCTCTCGTGTGCCGCAGGGACACCTGGTCTGAGCCGGCGGCGTCGACACCGCCTGGAGGATGACCGCCGACGATGGGTGCACGGCCCATTCGACTCGCCCGCCTTCAGCGGGCTCGCTCATGGTCTTCGACCTATTCCCTTTGGCACAACTTGTGAGTCGAATGCCCTGAGCGAGCGCAGCGAGTCGAAGGGCACTGGCTATCGAGTGACGAGTAGGCGGAGCCGGATCGGCGGCCAGTAGATCAAGAGGGCTTGTCCAACGAGCAGGTCCTTCTTCAGCGCGCCGAAGGCGCGGCTGTCCTCACTGTTGTTCCTGTTGTCGCCCATCACGAACACAGAACCCCTCGGGACTGTGACCGGCCCGTAGTTCCCCTGGGGTGAGCCATTCAGGTACGACTCCTGCGACCGCCTGCCGTTGATGTAGAGCTTCCCTTCTTTCACCTGCACGCGGTCTCCCGGAAGCGCAACGATCCGCTTGATGTAGTTCCTTTGCTCGTTCAGCGGGTACTTCAACACCACGATATCGCCGCGGTGCGGCTGCCGGAAGCGATACGTGACCTTGTCCACCAGGACGCGGTCTCGTGGCAGCAGCGTGGGCTCCATGGAGTACTGCTCCACCTGGAACGCCTGCGCCACCGATACCATGATCAACTGCGCCAGGACAAAGGCGACGATCAGGGTCTTGAGGAACTCCCAGGCGCTCCTGCCGAGTTTCTGCCAGTCGGTCATGGGCGTGTCTATGATAGACATTCCTTTGTAACAACGTCAACCCAACCCGGCCCATGTGACGTACGTCACCCCCGCTCTGTGACCACAGAAATCGCGACTCAGACCCCCAGTCCGTACAGTGTCACCATACCGTGGCTGGGAGGCGGCATCATGCAGTGGCGACAGGTCTGGGAGCGCGGAGCGGAACTGATAGGGTTAATTGCGCGTGAATTCGGCCGGATTCCTCACTACAACGCCGAGGGAGACCGGTTGATGCGGGCCATGCGCAATCAGGGTCATGATAGGCAGGCGTCTGGGCGAGTCAGGATCATAAGGCGCGAGCCGGATCGGACGGGCAAAGACAAGGCCGTCGCGCTCGTGCTGTAGCCTAGTAGATACGCTGCTTCAGTCGAGTCGCGTCCAGCAGCACAATCTTCTTGCCGCGGAGTTCGACGAGTCCCTGGGTGCGGAAGGAAGCCAGCGCACGGTTTACTCGTTCTCGAGTGGCGCCGACCATACTGGCAAGTTCCGCCTGGGTCATGTCGAAGTCGATTTCGATCCCGCCGTTGCTCCGCATGCCGTACCGCTCTGCCATCTGCAGCAGCGTGCGCGCGACACGGCCGTGGATATCGAGGAAGGCGAGACTTTCCGCGTATTCCGTGATC
The DNA here is from genome assembly GCA_016193565.1 of Armatimonadota bacterium. Lineage (GTDB taxonomy): Bacteria > Sysuimicrobiota > Sysuimicrobiia > Sysuimicrobiales > Kaftiobacteriaceae > JACPRY01. The sequence goes on along the minus strand of JACPRY010000011.1, from coordinate 14,677 downwards.
TGGCGGATGCGGGTGCTGAGCAGCGCGATAAGCGAGGCGGCGAACTGCGATGTCGCCACTAGGAATCGCTGGAAGTCCTCGCGGCTAAGCACATAAATCGAGGCATCCTCGACTGTCTCCGCGCTCGCTGACCGGGGCCGCCCGTCGAGGAGTGCGAGCTCGCCGAAGACATCGCCGGGTCCCGCGACGTCGACCGTGAGCTCTTCGCCGCTCTCGGTCGGCAGGAAGATCCGCACGTGGCCGGATTCGACAAGGTACAGCGCGTCGCCGGCCTGCTCTTTATGGAAGATCATCGTGTTCTTGCGGAAGGTGCGCCGGCGCAGGTGCTCGGCCAGCCCCGTGAGCGCGCGATCGTCCAGGTCCCCAAAGATTGAGATTTTCCTCAGCAGTTCCCGCACGTCCGCGGACATCGTGGGAAGGCCCTTCGGGGGACCGAAAGAAGCTCCTGCGACGTGGACTCGTCTTGGTTGCAGAGTGGAACGCAGGTTCCTGCAGCGAACGAACTTAGTGAAGAAGGCGGCCCCGGAGGCACACTTACAGACGTCTGTTTGTGTATCGTGCATAAACTTTATACCGATGGTCTGTAGAATTCCTCTTGTTTTGGAAAATACCTCTATGCTAAAATAAGACTTGTGGCTATCATATTTCGCTTAAATACAGGTACCGATTAGAGATGGCTGTACGAACTTCGCGCGCTGGACGCTATATGTTGCAGCCTCAGGGCTATCAGGCGTTTGTTCCTGAGCCATTGCCGCCCCTTCCGCCGGTTGAAATTGAACCCCTCAGTGGGATCCTCTCTCGTGCGGACCAAGCGTTGGGTAGGCTGGACGGCGTCAGCCTGATTCTACCGAACCCTGACTTTTTTGTCGCACTCTACGTTCGGCGTGAGGCAGTCCTTAGCTCCCAAATTGAGGGTACCCAGAGCACTCTTGAAGACCTGTTGACCTTTGAGGCTGATCCCAAGGCGTCCCGTGTTCCGTACGACGTGCAGGAAGTCGTCAGATACGTCCGGGCAATGAACTACGGACTGGGGCGCTTGGAAACCCTTCCGCTTTCACTTCGGCTTATCCGTGAAATCCACGCCGAACTTCTCCGTGGAGTCCGGGGAGGTACTCGTCAGCCGGGGGAGTTTAGGAAGAACCAAAACTGGATTGGCCCGCCGAATACACCGATCGCTCAGGCTACGTTTGTCCCTCCGCCGCCGAACGAGATGAATGAGGCACTCAACAACCTCGAGCAGTTTCTCAATGCCGAGAGCGATCTACCCGCGTTAATTCTTTGCGGTCTGGCGCATGCCCAGTTCGAGACAATCCATCCATTTCTGGATGGGAACGGGCGCATCGGCCGGCTTCTCATCACATTCCTGCTCGTTCGAAAAGCTGTCCTCAGTCGTCCGTTGCTCTACTTAAGCCACTATTTGAAACGCCATCGTGATGAATATTATGCGCGCCTAATGAGGGTGCGCGATGCAGGAGACTGGGAAGGGTGGTTGACCTTCTTCCTGGGAGGGGTGGCAGAAACAGCAGAGGAGGCAACCAGGACCGCGCGTGCGATTGTGAATCTCCGTGAGCGACATCGAGCATCGCTCCAGCAAAATCGTGTCGGGGCGAATGGGCTGCGCCTTCTCGACTTATTGTTCCAGAGTCCGATTGTTACTGTGAATTTTGTTACTCGCCATCTCGATGTAGCCTTTGTAACCGCCAACAACCTTGTTGACAAGCTCGAAGCCATCGGCCTTCTCGAAGAGACGACAGGAGGTCGCCGGAATCGTCGTTTCCGTTACGCTCCATATTTGGCATTGTTCGAAGAGAAGGAAGATGAACTGCCGGTTGGGCCCGTGCAGACTACAGCGAGCGGGCAAGGTGCTGCGTCTTGACCGCAGAGTAGCGCAACACCGCAGTGGTGCGACCAGGTGCGGAATTTCTGTTGACGTTTGACCATGTGGATTCACGCGCAAATGGCGGTGGGGGTGGGATTTGAACCCACGAGACGGTTCCCCGCCTACGCGCTCTCCAGGCGCGCCGAATCGTCCGCTCTCGCACCCCACCGCGAGGGAACGGGGCGACTTCATGATAGGAGACGCTCTCGAGCGTGTCAATTTGAGTGTTGTTCTTCGCCGAGTGCTGCCACCGTCCGCGGACTGACCATGAAGATGCGGCGGTGCTCATCGGTCAGGCCCGATGCGATGCGCTGAATCAGCGTACGGAGTGCGTCACGGTCGTCGTTGCGGTTGCTCAGCGTCAGGCGCAGTTCGCGCGCCCGCCACTCGCGGATCGCATCTTCACTGCGAAGGCTCCACTGCACCGCGCGGTCGAGATTCTGGAGAGCCTTTGCCTTGTCTCCGCGCCGGACCGCCAGCTGAGCATCGAGGATCGCCATCGAAGCAAGATGCGGCGGAGCGTCAAGTTTCTGGACACCGGCCCGGCGGGCATCCAGGAAGCCCTGGGCGTCGTGCGCGCGCCCCAGGTCCAGCAGCGCCTCGCCGGCCGGGAGCAGCGTTTCCGCATCGGATGGGATGAAGATGCCGAAGGGCATCGCCAGCATCTCGCCGAGCAACCGATCCAGCGTCGCGGTCTCCTGACTCAGCCGTGCTGCTCCGATCCCCGAGAGCAGGGCCATCGCCTTCCAGGCCGGCGAGCGTGCTTCCAGATGCGACCCCTCGGTCCAGATCGTCTTCGCGCGCTCCGAGTCCCCGAGCATGTGGTAAGCGAGGCCCAGGAAGTAGTACGACCATGGCTCCGTGATGCGGGCCATTCCCATCCTCCGGCCGAGCTCCAGATGCTGTACGGCATCCCCCCAGTGTCCCCAGTTGACCAGAACCCGGCCGATGAAGAAATGCGTGTACGTGATGCGCCGGCGGTCGCCGATCTCTTCGGCGAGGCGGATCGCGTCCTCGGCGTAGGGGAGCGCTTCGGCGTACCGTCCCAAGAAGCCGTGGACGACAGAGAGATAGCTCAGGCTGGTCGCCGTTCTTGACTTGTCCCCGGCCGCCCGGGCGGCCTCCAGCGCCTGTTGGGCCGCAGCGATGGCGAGCTCGCCGTTCCCCGCACCGGTCTGTCCCATGCACATGAGGTTCAGCGCGCGCGCCAGGCCCGACAGATCGTTGTCCTCGCGCAGAAGCGTCAGCCCCTCCACGAGTGCGGGATGCGTTGGATCCATCCGTCCGCGATCCCAGGCGATGTTGGCGAGATCGACCAGCGACCGGCCCAGCGTCAGGCGCTCGCCGGCCTCCCGCGCCAGGGCGATGGCGCTGGTGAAGTGCCGCTCGGCTTCATCCAGCTCCAACTGCCGGTGGAAGATGAGGCCGATGCGATTCTCAAGTCCGGCTTCCTGCCGGAGATCACCTGCCTGCCGCGCCGCCACCAGCCCGCGCTGGAAGTCGGTCATCGCCAAATCGTAGTGACCGAGCAGCTGGTGCACATCCCCGCGATCGCGAGAGATCTCCGCCAGCTGCTGGGCGGGGCGTCCCGCCGCTTCAGCAGCCCCCAGTGCCCGTTCGAACAGACTGATCGCGTCTGCGTTGGCATACAGCCGCCTGGCCTTGTTTGCCGCACGGTGGAAGTAGATCGCGGCGCGAGCAGCGTCGCCGGCCAGATGCAGGTGCTCGGCGAGAATCTCGACAACTTCTTCTGATCGCTCACCGGCCCGGGCTTCGAGCCACCGTGCCGCTTCCGCGTGCGCCCGCTGCCGTTGCGCCTTCGGCAGCATCGCGTACGCGATATCGCGGGTAAGGATGTGGCGAAACGCGAACTCCCGCTCTCCAGACACAGCAGAGCGGGGTCGGGAGATCACCAGCTCCTTGCTGATGAGCGCTTCAACCGTCTTCGGCACCTCTTCGACCGGTAATCCCGCGATGGGTGCGACCGCCGACGGCCAGAAGGCGCGGCCGATCACGGCGGCCGCCTGCAGCGTCCTGCGCTCATTGGCTGGAAGCCGGTCGAGTCTGGCTGTGATAACCGCCTGCACGGTCTCGGGGATCGCGGCACCAGGTGCGCTGCCTTCGAGGAGCATGCGCACGAGCTCCTCGACAAACAGGGGGTTCCCGCCGGCGCGCAGCGCCACGGTCTGGCGAACCTCCGACGTGAGGGCCTCGCTGCTCAACGCTGCGGCCAGCTGCTCGGCCTCGTGCTGGCGGAGCGGCGGGAGTTCGATGTTCGTACTGTCGCGCCGCGCCCCCGGCCAGGTGGGACGGCGTTCGAGAAGTTCTGGCCGCGCCAGGCAGATGATGAACAGCGAGCTGCCTTCCGACGCCTCTGCGAACAACTGGATGAGATCCAGAACTCCGTCGTCCGCCCAGTGAAGGTCCTCGAGCGCCAGGACGACGGGGCGCGCATCCGCGAGCCCGACCACGAGGTCCTTCCAGCTACTAAACAGGCGCTGGCGGACGAGACTCGGATCGTCCGCAATTTCGCCGGTTCCAAAGGTGAGAAGCATTCCATCCACAAGATCATCTCTGCCGGGCAGCAACTCATGCAGCCAGTCGCGGATCTTGCTCCGCACGAGGTCGGGCGAATCGGTATCGAGTAATCCGGCCTGTCCCCGCAGAATGTCGAGCAGCGCGTGGTAGCCGATCTGGCTGCCGAACGCGATGCTGCGGCCCCGAAGCACCATCGGCGGGTTGTCGGTCTCCCGAACGACAGCCAGGAATTCTCGCAGGAGTCGGCTCTTCCCGACGCCTGTCTGTCCGAGGATGGTGACGAGTTGCACAAGGTTCGCGTCGCGGCTGCGTTCGTAAAGATGGCGCAGGAGCCCGAGCTCGGCATGGCGGCCGACGAGCGGGGCCGTGATCCGGCGCACGTCGACAGTTTCGGGGAGCGGGGCGACGCCCGCCCACACGGGCAGTGGCGCATCTTTGCCTTTCACCTCGAGCGGCGGGAGTTCGCGGTACTCGATGCTGTCTTTGGTCAGGCGGTAGGTGCGCTCTCCGATGACGACCGTTCCTGCGGGCACGGCTTGCTGCAGGCGGGCCGCCGTTGTGACCGCGTCTGAGATGAGGAAGTCACGGTCGAACGTGGATCCCGATGCCGCGACGACTTCACCCGTATTGATCCCGACGCGGACCGACAACTGGATCCCGTGCGTGGTGCGGAGGTGGTCGTTGAGGTTCGGCATGGCGTCGCGGATCGCGAGCCCTGCCCGGACCGCGCGCTCTGGGTCGTTTTCGTGGGCGGCAGGCAGACCGAAGACGGCCAGCACCCCGTCGCCGAGGTAGTTGGCGATCGAGCCCTCGTACCAGCGTTCAACGATGTGCTGGGCAACGTCGTAGAATTTCTTGATGACATCACGAGCTTCTTCGGGGTCGAGGCGTTCCGTGAGACCAGTCGATCCGACGAGATCGGCGAACAGCACGGTGATCACGCGCCGGGTCTCGGCGGTGAGCACGGGTCCGGAGGATCCGGCGGCGGGCTGCGGCCGGGAGGCCAGTGGAATCCCGCAGTTCGGGCAAAACCGCGATCCCTCCGGCACGTCGGCGCCGCATTCCGGGCACGGCTGCCGCTGGGATTTGCCGCAGTTGGCGCAAAACTTCGCCCCGGACTGGTTCTCGAATCCGCAGTTCCAGCAGGTGGTCGCTGTTGTCATTCGGTGAGGCACATTTTGACGCCGGCCGCGTCATTCCTGGGGCTCCGTGATGCGGGTGTTACATGGGGGCGGTGATCGTGGATACCTAATCGTCCGAACGTTTTGGTTTATGGCGGAGGGGGTGGGACTCGAACCCACAAGGGGGTTTCCCCCCGCCGGTTTTCGAGACCGGTCCCTTTCCAGTTCGGGGCACCCCTCCGCGGCAGCCCTTCGACTCACTTCGTTCGCTCAGGGCATTCGCTCGCGAGCCGGTCGAAGACCGTGAGCGAGCCCAACGAGCTGGGCGAGTCGAATGGGTCCTTGCCGATTATACCTGAAGACTATCCTCTTCGAGGCCCAGAGCGCTCCGCCGTGATCGCCATCGCTAGATACTCCGCCGCGTCGGCGTTCTCCCCGCGCTCCTTGAGATACATTCCCAATTCCCGCGCCGTCTCTGCGAGATCGGCCTGGTGTCTGCCCTTTTTGAAAATCGCGATGGCGTCCCGGAAATGCTCTACCGCCTGTTTGGGCCGTTTCAGTGCTCGGGTCACGCGGGCCATCGTCACGAGCAACCGCCCGCGCTGATGGGCATCAGGGTGCGCGCGAAGCAGATCGAGCCCAGCCCTCGCGGCCCTCAACGCGTCGTCGTACTTGTTCAGCTGGGCCAGGACCCTGGCCAGATCCGCCAGCACCGCGGCGCGCAGCCGTGCGTCGGGAGATTTCTCAACGAGGCGCACCGCCTGCTGCAAGGAGGCGTGCGCATCCTGGTGGTGGCCTGCGGCAGCCTGCAGATCAGCGAGCGCTCGCAGGGTGCGGACCAGCTCGACAGAATCGGTCACGTCTTCCAGGGCGTCCTTCGCGTGGCGGAGCGCATCGGACGCGTCGTGCGCACGACCGGCCTGCAGGTGTGCGCGCGCCATGCCGATGTAGGCCCGGCCTCGGATCAGGGGCAGATCCTGCCGCTCCGCGACTCGCGCGACATCCAGCAGGACGCGCAGCGCGCGCGCGGGCCGGCCTCCTTCGGTCAACATTCCCGCATAGGCAAGCATGGCGTCACAGCCGTCGACGGAACGCAGCGTTCGCGTCGCCCTGAACTGGTTCAGAGCCTCTTCGAGATGCGTGCGCGCGGCGCCGGTGTCACTCTGTTGCTGCGCGTACAAGGCGAGGCGTGCGATGATGCGGGGTTCGTAGGCCCGCAGCCGGCGCTTGCGCACCCAAGACAGCGCGTCGGTGAGGATCTTCCCCGCCTCGGTCACCCGGCCCTGAGCAGCCGCGATGTCGCCGCGCGTCAGGATGATTTCGGCTCGCAGATCATCGGCCTGGGTTGAGAGCGCCTCGGCCGCGGCGAGGAGATCATCAACTGAGTCTAGACCGCGAGCCGCCAGCGCGCGCGAGAGGTTCAATAGCGTCAACGTCGTTTCCCGCGGGAGATCGGCGTCTTCGAGCAGCAGCAGGGCCAGGGAGGTCTGGAGCCGGTTTGCGAGCGCGACGAGCGTACCGACCGAGGGGTAGGTACGACCCGATTCGAGCAGGCTGATGAAACTCTTCGTGAGACTTGGCTGTGCGAGGTCGGTCTGGGTGAGGCCCCGGATCCTGCGGACTTGCCGGATCCGATTCCCGAGCCGCTTTAGCCATACCGGCGCTTTCGCTGGCTTGGACTCTGCCACGGTGACCGTTCGTTTCCGCGAGAGTTCCGCACGGCCCTTGTTTTGCGGAAAGTTGAGTGGCCCGAGACCGGTCTCAGCGGGTCGTCATCGCGGCCACGGCCTCGTCCACGGCCGTGTCGATCGGCACCGCATCTTGCACGCGGGAGAGGAAGAGAATGCGGCGGATGTGCGACTGTTCTGGGACCACGAGCCGCATCTGCTGCTGTCCCCGCTGCCCGCGCTCGGCGAGGTCGAGAATCAGATGGATACCACGGCTGTCCATGTACGTCGTGGGTGTCAGGTCCAGCACGAAGCCGGAGACGGTATTGGGGACCGCCGCGGTGAGTTGCGCCCCCAGTTGCGCGGCGTTGGCGATGTCAACTTCGCCTTCGAGTGAGGCGACAAGGACCCCGTTCAGATGCTGGACCCTGATCTGGCCTGTCAACATCACCGTGCAACCTCCTGGGGCTGATACTGCATGCGGATTGTGGTGCCGCGATCGCCGTGCAGCACCTCGACGTCATCCATTAAGGCCTGGATCATCTGCAGTCCGCGGCCGCGGTACAGGCCTCGCGGCGGCGTCCAGGTACCGCTGTCGCGAATGGTCAGCTCGATTCGATGCTCTCGGAAGGCGGCCTGCACATCCACGTCGCCGCTGGCCAGGCCGTACGCGTGTTCGATGACGTTGGAGCACGCCTCGCAGCAGGCCACCATCACGCCGTAGATATCCTCTTCGGTCATCCTTGTCTGGGCCAGCCACCGGCGGATCGCGTGCCGGATGGTCGGGAGCGAGGATGGAATGGCGGGGAGGTGCAGGTGGATGCGTTCCGGATCAAGTGCCGCAAGGCGCAGCACGAGCAGCGCGACGTCATCGCTGCTCGTCGCGTCAGTGCGGATTTCGCTCACGATCCTGTCGGCGAGTGTTTCCGCGTCTGCACCGTTTGCGCGGGCGACGACGTCGCGCAGGCGGCGCAGTCCTTCCTCCAGCGTGGTGTTCCGATCATCCACGAGCCCATCGGTAAAGAGCAGCAGCAGCGATCCCGGGACGACGTCCACCGTCATATCCCGATACGTCTGATTCAGCATGGGACCAAGCGGGAGCGAGCCGCCCTCCAGGAATGTCACGGTGCCGTCAGGCGTCGCCAGCAGCGGCGGGGGATGGCCGGCGCTGGCAAACTCAATCCGCCACGCCGCCGGATCGAAGATCATGAACAGCACGGTCGCCATCTCCGTGGGCTCGATGATCGTCATGAGCCGCGCCAGCACCACCGAAGGTGGATACCCTTCTCCGGCGTACACGCGCGCGGCATTCCGCAGCTGGCCCATCAGGGAAGCGACTTGAATCCCACGGCCGGCGACGTCGCCCATCACGATCCCCACGCGCCCGCCGGGGACTGAAAACATGTCATACCAGTCGCCCCCCACCGCTTCCGGCTTGGCGGGCAGGTACCGCGCCGCGGCGGTGATCCCGGGGATGTCCGGCAGGCGGCGGGGGAGGAGGCTGCGCTGCAACGTTTCCGAGATGTTGTGCTCGCGTTCGTACATCTGCAGCGTGCGCTCAAGCTGCTCTGCGTGTTGCTGCAGTGCGTCCTTCTGCGCGTCCAGCTCGCGCTTCAGCTGACGCGTCCGGAGGGCCCGGTTGAGCGAGGCGATGAAATAGTCGCGGTCGATCGGCTTGGCAATGAAATCGTAGGCGCCGCCGCGCAGCGCCTGCACGGCGAGGTCGTGCTCGCCGTGGCCGGTGATGAGGAGCGTCGGCGTGTCGGGACGGAGCGACCGGATCTCGCTGAGCAGCGCCAGCCCGTCCATCCCGGGCATCTTGATGTCGGTGATGACGGCGTCATAGTCGGTGGCGGCGATGCGCTCAAGCGCCGACGCGGCGGAATCCGCGGTATCGACCGCGATGTCCTCCATGCGCAGGCGGACCGCTTCCGGCAGCGCCTGCAGCAACGCAGGATCGTCGTCGACAATGAGCACGCGGGAGCTGGGCACCATCTTACGAGGCAACCGCCCCGGCGGAGGCGAGCGGCAGTTCGATCCGGAACGTCGCGCCCTCCTTCACGCTCGTGTCGACGGTAATCGTGCCCTTGTGATCCTTGAGGATGCCGTACGTGATCGAGAGTCCCAGCCCGGTGCCCTTCCCGACTTCCTTGGTCGTGAAGAACGGGTCGAAGATCCGCTGCTCGAATCCATTCGGAATCCCAGGACCGGTGTCGCTGAAGATGACGGTCACGAGGTCGTGCGACATTGTCGACGCGATCCGGATCAGCTTCCGCGGCGCGTCGGCGAGCGCGTCGCGGGCATTGGTGAGCAGGTTGATGAACACCTGCTCGAGTTGGATGGAACTGCCAGCGACCAGCGGGTCCGCCGGATCGAGGTCCAGGTCCACCGTGATCTGGCGGATGCGGAACTGCTCCTGCACCAAAGACAGCGCCCTTCGGATGACCTGGTTCACGGCGACTGACTCCTGGCCGACCGGCGCGGCGCGGCCGAAGGTCCGGAGGTGGCCGATGATCTCGGTGGCCTTGCGGACCTGCTGGGACGCGCTGCGCAAATCACGGAGCATCTGCCGCGTATCGATCTGGCCCATGTCGATCAGGTCGATGCAGTTCCCCAGGTACAGGCCGATGTTGTTCAGGGGATTGTTGAGCTCATGGGCCACGCCGGTGGTCAGCTCGCCCAGGGTGGCCAGTTTGCCGGCCTGCACGAGCTGCCCCTGCTTATCCCGTAACTCTTGCTCGCGCCGTTTGATCTCTTCCGTCGTCTCGTGGAGGTCGCCCATGATGTGGATCATTGCCTTCCGGCTGTCTTCCAGCCGGAGGTTGGAGTGATGGGCATCCTGCAGGATATGCAGCAGCGCCCGACGCGAGTTGTCAAGTCGGTCTGCCTGACGGCCAAGTCGCCGGCGGTCTTCCTCATAGTCGACCAGAATATGGAGCGTCGCTCTGCGCTGGCTGCTCAGCCGCTGGTTCATCTCGTGGAGGTCGCTGAAGATATGGAGCAGCGCACGGCGCTGTTCTTCTCCCTTGCGGAGGCGATGCTCGAGGAGGGCGACCCGCTCCCGCAGCCGGGTGATCTCCTCCGCAGGGTGCGTGCTGTCATCGGCGCCGGGCACTGAAGTGACGGCCGCTCGGTAATCGATGGACCTCACTGTCCGACCCTGTCGGCGCGGAACCGCTCGATTTCTCGGCGCAGGCTTTCGAGCTCCTTTTCGAGGGCGATCATCTTGAGTTCGCGTCCGACGACAACTTCTTCGAACTTCTCCAGGTCGAGGATCTTCTCTTGAAGTTCGCCCTTGGATTTTTCCAAGTCTCGTACCACCTGCTCGTACTCGCGCATGTCGCGGAGGATGCCGATGGCGCCGATGACCTTGCCGTCGGGGTCGCGCAGCGCGGAGGCGTTCAGCGTCGTGGGAATGACCTCGCCGGTGGCGCTCCGCGGATTGAGACGAACGTTGCGGCTCACACCCTTCTTCACGACCTCGCGCAGGGCCGCCGTGAACTCGCGCACCTCTTCAGGGCTGATGAACCGGAGCAGCGATTGCTCAATGAGTTCATCGAGGCGAAATCCAAGCAGGGAGAAGACCGCGTCGTTGGCCTGGAGGATCTTGCCTTCCAGGTCGGAGACGAAGACCGGGTCCGGGGCGTTTTTGATGAGAGACTCCGCATAGGCGCGGGCTTTGTCGAGTTCGCGCATGTCGCGGAGGACGCCGATGGCCCCGATGACCTTGCCGTCCTGATCGCGCAGCGCGGAGGCGTTCAGACTCGTTGGGATGACCTCGCCGGTGGCACTGCGGGGGTTGAGCCGGGCGTTCCTGGTGACGCCCTTTTCGACAACCTCGCGCAAGGCCGCGGTGAACTCGCGGGTCTCTTCAGGGGAGATGAACCGGGACACCGACTGTTCGATGACCTCATCCGGGCGGAACCCCAGGAGTTTGTAAACCGCCTCGTTGGCCTGGAGGATCTTGCCTTCCAGGTCGGAGACGAAGACCGGGTCCGGGGCGTTTTTGATGAGAGACTCCGCATAGGCGCGGGCTTTGTCGAGTTCGCGCATGTCGCGGAGGATGCCGATGGCGCCGATGACCTTCCCGTCCTGGTCGCGGAGCGCCGACGCGTTGAGCGTCGTCGGGATGACTTCACCGCTGGCGCTGCGCGGGTTGAGCCGGGCGTTGCGGGTGACGCCTTTTTCGACAACCTCGCGAAGGGCGGCGAGGAACTCACGGGTTTCATCCGGAGAAATAAACCGCGACAGGGACTGCTCGATCAGTTCATCCGGGCGGAACCCCAACAGTTCGGAGGCCGCGTCGTTGACCTGGAGGATCTTGCCTTCGAGGTCGGAGACGAAGACCGGGTCCGGCGCGTTCTTGATGAGGCTTTCCGAATAGGCGCGGGCCGCCTTGTCGAGGTCGGCAATGGCTGTCGCGGGCGGCCGGTCGCCGTCCGTCACCACTCTCTTGTTTGAAACAGTCTCCGGAGCCCGCGTGGAAAGACGATTGTGCTCCAGAGTGCCTCGCCGTTTGGTCATCTGGGGAGCCCCCTTACGCTATGCGATTTGGGGTGCTTTTACCCAGTGACACCTGCACCCAAACATTTGAAGGGCTACGAGGCGGAAGTCCCTATTCGAACGTATGTTCGTCCTTACGGGAGAGTCGCGGTCAGCGATCCAATGGAAGGAGCCGGCGGACCCGGTCGATCCTGACCTTGTCCGGCGGATGCGTGAAACCGCCTCCGTCGCCGAAGACGCCAAATGTCAGACCGATCCCTTGCACCGGATCGTACCCGATGCGGCGCAACTGCCGGGCCGCCCACTCATCGGCGTCGTACTCCATCCGCCAGACTCGGGTTCGCCACATGGACGGGGCAAAGTACTGCGTCTGATGGCTTCCCTGCGGGAGGAGGTGGCCCAGCCGCACATGGCCCAGTTCATGCAGATAAATGAAAGCCAGCATGTCGGCGTTCTCGTACCGCAGCAGGCGTGAAGTCATGTGGATGACCAGCCGGCCGTCCGGCTCGAGGGCCACCGCAGCGATTGTTCCCATGGAGTAGATCCGGACCGGAAGGGAGAGACCGAGCCTTGCCAGGACAAATGGAAGGCTGGTCGTCCCTGCGAACAGGCACACGCAGAGGATGAGAGAAACTGCAGCGGGCCGGAGCAGTGTCGACCAGCGTATCTCGACGTGGACCCGCTGCCTTATTGTTCGCCATTCTGCCACGTTGAACACGGGCGCTCGTCTCTTTCCAAAGGCCCATGCCCGAAAGCTGACTTACCAAGACCCCAAGACCTCGGTGACGACATCCGCTTCGACAAACTGCCTGTACGCTTGCCGACTGCGCGTCCCGTCCGAACTGATCAGTGCCAGAACGGGTTCGCCATGCTACCCATCCGTGGGGGCATGGTCGACTAGACCTCCTGTCAGCGTGCCTGGCACGCGAGAGGTGGTCGTGGGGTGATTCAACCACGGGGAGTGCCCGAATGGCATGACCCAAATTGGCTATGTGAGTCGGGTTAGGCGAAGAGGCAACGGGCGAGGCTAGCGACTGGCGGGCCCGGAGGGAATCGAACCCCCGACCTGAGGCTTAGGAGTCCCCTGCTCTGTCCACTGAGCTACGGGCCCGCAGGGCTATTCTAGCAGACCCGAAAGAGCCGTCACAAAGATGAGCCGCGAGCTAGGGAGGAAAGCTCAGACTGACCCCGAGATATGGCGCTCCGCTGCCGCCGAAATTGACGTATCCCACCTGTGCCCAAGCCCTATCCGCAAGTGGGACTTGCACGCCAAGATCGATCACCGATGTTGACGTCCCGCCCAGGGAATATAGACTGCCGCTCACGTACCCCGTGAATCTCTCGGCAAGTCTTATTGACGCGCCGCCACTCACGAACAAGCCTGACGCATTCACGGTGCCGAAGCCAGAGAAAGTCGCGCTGCTGCTGGCAAGGCCTACTCCAGCAAAGACGTCAGTCCCGGGAGCTGTGACCGGGAAATGGTACCGAACGCCCACGCTCAGCAGACTGGCCGAGACGCCGCCCACGGATTGGAAGCTGTAGCCCAGGGTTGCATCGAGCCGACGGCCGACGATAAGAGAGGCCCCTAGCGAATACACGGGAGCTCCGCTGAATCCAGCAAACGAGAAGCTCACGGCGTTTCTATTCGGAGGAACAACCTGGGCTGTCGCCGGAGCCGCTGAGTTCAGCATCAACGATGATGCCAGTAAGACGATGAGTGCAGGTGCCGCAATCGCAATGCGCTTCATGTTGCCATCCCCCCTTGAAGTAAGATGAAATCCGCCAGCGGACGCTTAGACTCGGCTGCTCGGTTCAATCCGGCTACGGGCCGACCAGCGCCATTCTAACAGAGGGAGTGCCATTTCAGCACTGTGGCTTCGCCTAAAAGTGGTGTGCTATAATCTGCCTGCACACGCGCGCCCGTAGCTCAGTGGATAGAGCGTTGGCCTGCGGAGCCAAAGGCCGTGGGTTCAAGTCCCGCCGGGCGCGCCACTCTATTTCGAAGCAGCCCGACTTGAAGCCACGGCCTGAGGGGGTGCGGGGGAGGTATCTCCCCTGCGCAGTAAAGGGGGGCAGCGAGCGCAACCCAAAGCCGTGGAGACGTACCCTATCTATCGCGCGAGCGATCAGGGGGGATTATTCCCTCCTGAGGAGCGAGCCGCCCGATAGGGCGAGAGCGAGCGACGGCCGGGGGTTCAAGTCCCGCCGGGCGCGCCACACTTCGGTAAAACTCCAGAGGAGGAGAGACGATGGTAAATCCTGTTGCTCACTTTGAGATCTACGGTGACGATCCCCAGAAACTTGGGGAATTTTATCAGAACGTCTTCGAGTGGAAGATCCAGGAGATCCCGGGAATGAATTACTGGACCGTACACACCGTCGCGACGAACGAGAAGGGCGCGCCGACTGAGTCAGGCGGGATTAACGGCGGCCTGATGAAGCGACCCATGCCCGATGCCCGGTCCTGGCTGAACTACGTGACGGTCAAGTCTCTCGAGGAGACCCTCGGGATCGTGCAGCGGTATGGGGGCAAGGTGGTGCGGGAGAAGAGCTCGGTCCCCAAGATGGGCTGGTTTGCGCTGGTAACTGATCCCGAGATGAACGTGTTCGGGATCTGGCAGGATGATCCCAACGCCGCTTAACCTCGTCATCTGCCCGGCGCCCGCAGCGCGTCGTTTGCCATTCAGTGTGCTAGAGTCGGTGAATGGCTGGGGACACGGTCTCAAGGGTACGATAATAGTGAGTCGCGGGCGCCGTGGCAGGATCGAGGTGGAAATGATGAGACAGATCGCCGTGCTGACATCAGCGGTGGTGCTGCTCTTGCTGGCAACCGCCGGTGGGCAGACGAATACCACGATTGTCGCAGGGCAGTCCGTCGCGGGGATCCGGATCGGCGGCAATGTTAACGATGCGATTGCAGCCCTCGGGAGCATGTTCGATCGGGAAGATACCGGCTCTGGGAAGCACAC
>JACPRY010000010.1 GCA_016193565.1 Armatimonadota bacterium | reverse complement strand
TTCATCGATTGGCCGAGCGAACCACGATGCGTGAGTTTGCCCGGGGAAAGGTGATTCTGCACCCCGACGACCCGCCGGGGATGGTCTACCTGATCAAGGAAGGCCGCGTGAAAGTCTCACGGTACTCGCTCGACGGCCGCGAGCAGATCCTCGCCCTTCTCGAGCCCGGAAATCTGTTCGGCGAACTGTCCCTGCTGGGTGAGCGAGAGCCGGTTCACGTCGAGGCGTTTGAGGACACGCTCCTCTGCACGATGCCGCGCGCAGAGTTTATCGCCCTCATCACCAGCCAGCCCGAGCTTATGCTCCACATGATGAAGGTCCTGGCGGACCGGCTGCGCCTGGCCGAGGAAGAGATCGCCGACCTAGTCTTCCGCACCGTGCCCGGACGCCTTGCGTCCCTCCTGCTGCGTCTGGCCGAAGCGTACGGCGAAACCGACGGTCGGGGCCTGCGCCTGGCGCTCCGGCTTACCCACCACGACATGGCCAGCATGATCGGCGCGACGCGAGAGACGGTGACCAGTACGGTGAGCCGCTTTCGCGAGGAGGGGCTGATTGAGATCGATCAGCGGAAGATCGTCATCCGCGATCCCGAGCGTCTCCGCCGGATCTCGCGAGGCTGGTGACGTAGGCGGGCGCCGCCCTGGGTGCCTCGGGACGGCGAACAGCGCCTACGTCTGGGTGCAAGCTGGCCGCATGATCTCGATCCCCGCGATCACCGCCGACCAGATGCGCGAAGTTGACCGCCTGATGATCGAGGTATATGGAATCCCGCTGCGCCAAATGATGGAGCGGGCCGGAGGTCACCTGGCCGATCTGGCGCGGACGATGCTCGGCGGCGAGGTGGCGGAGCAGCGCGTGTTCGTGGCCGCCGGCCGGGGGAACAACGGCGGCGGGGGACTGGTGGCCGCGCGGCACCTGTCGAATTGGGGTGGCCGGGTGACCGTGGCCATCGAACGTGAGGCATCGCTCACGGGCGCTCCGGCCGGCCACTGGCGACGCCTCACGCATCTTCCCATGGACCGGAAGAGCGGGGACGATGCCGTTCATGCGCTTCAGGCGCGGCCTGATCTGGTTATCGATGCGCTCATCGGATACGGCCTGCGGGGGTCGCCACGAGGATGGACCGCAGAGATGATCATGACGATCAATGAGAGCAATACTCCCGTGCTTGCGCTGGATGTGCCGTCAGGATTGGACGCGACCACCGGCATCCCCGGCGACCCGTGCGTGCGCGCCCGCGCCACGATGACGCTGGCGCTGCCGAAAACAGGACTGCTTGTACCACGAGCCCGACCTTACGTCGGTGACCTTTACCTCGCAGATATCTCCGTGCCACCGTCGCTGTATCGTCGCCTGGGGCTTGACGTGGGTCCTGTCTTCGCGGTGGGCGGGCTCATCAGGCTTTGACCGAGGAGGAAATTCATGGATACGGCGGTGAGTCTGGTTGAGAGCTATCTGCGGATGAACGGGTATTTCACCGTGACGGAGTTCTCGGTCCAACATGCCGACGAGAAACAGCCCGGCCATTATGCAACCGCCACGGATCTCGATGTGCTGGCCATCCGGCTCCCATGGACGGCGGAAGACCCACTCAGCGTGCCAACCGGCAATGGCGGCGAGCGGTGCGCGATCTTGCTGGCAGGCGATCCCGCGCTTGGAATGGACCAGCAGCTCCCCGATGTGCTCATCGGTGAGGTAAAAGAAGGGGCGGCAGAGTTGAACAAACGGCTGCTGACACCGCAGGTGCTGCACACCGTCTTCCGGCGCATCGGGTGCGCGCCGGGTGAGTATGTCGCCGACGCCGTGTCGACGTTGCTGCGGCGGGGCGAGGTGACGGCGCGCCCGTCGCGGGGCCTGGCGTGCCGGGTTCGACTCGCGTCGTTCTGCGGCTTTGTCGATGAGCCGCCTGATCCAGCGGTCGTGGTCATCACGCTCGATCATGTTCTGCAGTTCATCAGGGAGCGATTGGACGCATGTCGGGCGGTGCTGCAGAGCGCGCAGTTTAAAGATCCTTCACTCGCCATGTTGAAGCTGATGGAAAAGCTCAATATCGGCATGATGTTCAAGGAGCCGGGGCATTCCACGAGCCGCGCCTGACTCTTGCGGGTCGCGTGTGGGGACATGGCGAACGACGACGCATGCGGGAAACGGTCCGGCCGTCATGGAGAGTGAGCTCCGCACACCGGTGTCGAGCAAAAGCGGACCGGGGAGGCGTGTGGCATGGAACTGGGAATGATCGGTCTTGGGCGGATGGGCGCGAACATGAGCGAGCGCCTGGTGCGAGCCGGGCATCGGGTGGTCGGCTACGCGCGGACGGCGGAGAGCGTGCAGCGGGTGGTGCGCTTCGGCGCCGACGGCGCGCGGTCGCTCTCTGAGCTGGTCGAGAAACTCGCGCCTCCGCGCGCGATCTGGCTGATGATTCCGGCCGGCGATCCGGTCGACCAGACGCTGCAGGCGCTGGTGCCGCTGGTCCGCGCGGGCGATGTGATCATTGACGGGGGCAACTCGTACTACAAAGACACCATCCGCCGAGCTTCGATGCTTAAAGAGCACCACATTAACTTCGTGGACGTGGGCACCAGCGGCGGCATCTGGGGCTTGACCGAAGGCTACAGCCTGATGATCGGGTGCGAACGTGAGGTCGTGAGCCGCGTGCGGCCGATCTTCGAGACGCTGGCGCCGGGAGCAGACCGCGGCTGGGGGCATGTCGGACCGCACGGAGCGGGACACTTCGTCAAGATGGTCCATAACGGGATCGAGTACGGCATGATGCAGGCACTGGCCGAAGGCTTTACGATTCTAAAGCGCAAACGGGAGTTTGGGCTCGACCTGCATCAGGTCGCACAGATCTGGCGGCACGGCAGCGTGGTGCGCTCGTGGCTGCTGGACCTGACGGCCGAAGCGCTGCAAAGCGATCAGGACCTCAGCGACGTCGTGCCCTTCGTCGCCGATTCGGGTGAAGGGCGCTGGACGGTGTTCGAAGCCGTCGACCTCGACACGGCTGCGCCGGTCATTACCCTCGCGCTCATGCAGCGGCTGCGGTCGCGCGACCAAGTCGCCTATGCCGACCGGCTGCTGGCGCTCATGCGCGAGCAGTTCGGCGGCCACGAGGTGAAGCGCGGGCAGTGATGCCATCGCGTCCGGACCTTTACGTCTTCCCGGACCTAGAAGAGCTCCATATGCGGTCGGCTGCGGCCATCGTGCGCATGATTCTGGCCGCCGTTCAGCGTCGCGGCACCTGCGCCGTGGCGCTCGCTGGCGGCAGCACCCCTCGCCGGTTGTATCAGCGGATTGCGCAGGAGCATGGCGTGAGCATTCCCTGGACCCAGGTCCACCTGTTCTGGGGCGATGAGCGCTATGTGCCGCACGACGATCCGCGCAGCAACTACCGGATGGCCCGCGAGACGTTGATCGACCACGTGCCAGTCCCCTCCGGCAACGTGCATCCGATGCCCACCGATCTCGCCGATGCCGATGAGGCGGCATCGTCGTATCAGGCGCTGCTCAAGCAGCACTTTCCCCATCGCCCGCCCCTCTTTGATCTGATGCTGTTGGGGCTGTCCGCCGACGGCCATATCGCCTCGTTGTTTCCCGGCTCCCCCGCGCTGGACGTTACCGATCGGCTGGTGGTGGCCGCCCGCGTTCCCGCAGACCCGCCGCTGAGGCTGACCCTGACCTTCCCGGCTATCAACAGCGCCGAGCTCATCTACTTCATCGTCGCAGGATCGGCCAAAGCTAACGCGCTCCTGCTCGCGCTTGGCGCTTCCGGCGATGTCACGTCGACGCCCTCACTCGGCGTGCGGCCAGCCAGTGGGCGGATTGCGTGGTGGGTGGACGCCGCCGCCGCGGCACGTCTGGATCCCGCGATGCGTGCCACGCTTCGCCTCTAGCCGTATGGAGGTCAGCGAGCAAGACCTCGACACGATCCGCCGGGCGTATCGCATTGCGGTCCGCGACCTGCGCGCCTGCTACAATCCCGACGGGATCGTCGCCGGCCGGCTCCACTTCAATGCCTACTGGGCGCGAGACGGGTTCTGGGCGATCTTTGGCGCCCTCGCGCTGGGTGATGCCGAGCAGGCCCGCGCGCACCTCGATACATTCATCCGATTCCAAATGCCCTCGGGTGAACTGCCGGTGCGTGTCGAGTTCGTCGGCCATACCTGGGGCCACTACCACACGCGGCGGATGACCCCCAAGGCTCTGTACCGCGCCGGCACGATCTTCGCGGATCCGCTCGATCCGACCGCGCTGTTCATCATCGCCGCGAGGGAGTACTTCAGGCACACGCACGACATGTCGTTCACTGAACGGTTCGAGCCGGCGATGGACCGCGCCGCTCGCTGGCTGATGCGCCACGACCGCGACGGCGACGCGGTGATTGAGAACCAGTACCTGGCGGGGTGGATGGATTCCATCCTGAAGAAAGACAAGGTCTTCTACCTCAACGGTATCTACTACGAGGGGCTGCGGGCCTGCGAGATGCTGAAGCACGAGCTCGGCGTGCAGCACGACGAAGACGATTTCCGCACCACCGCCGCCCGGCTCGCTGAGCAGCTGCACCGCCAGTTCTGGAACGGCCGCTACTTTACCGACTGGATCCACGGTTCCCGGCGCGGCGGGTTCTCCTCGGATGGTAACGTCCTGGCGATCTTCTTCGGGTGGGCGACGCCGGAGGAATCAGAGCAGATCCTGACCCACATCGCGAAGCGGCGGCTGGATGCCCAAACGCCGCTGCAAATCGTCGATCCGGTCTACCCGCCATGGCAGGTCTTTCCTTTTTACTATCTCGCTGGCATCCCGGACTACCATCGGACTTTGATCTGGCCGTGGCTGGGTACCGTCAATGCGGTGAACAAAGCTCGGCTGGGCTTCCGTCAAGAGGCCATACGCGACCTGGCCAGGATCGGCAGCTGGTATGTGCGCGACAACGTCGTGGCGGAAGTCTACGAACCGGCGGGCCGGCCGGTCAGCCGGCGTTTCTTCCAGGCCGAGTTTCCATTCGCCTGGAACGCAGGACTCTATGTCTATGCCATCCATGCGTTGGACCTGAATACCACCTAACTATGGGATCAGGGAGCAGGGATTAGAACTGGTCCTCCCCTGATCCCTAATCCCGCAGTTCTGTAGCGTTGGTCTCGTCCTCGAACACCAAGGACGCGCCGCACGCCGCCGCCAGCCGTCTAGCTTGAGCCAGCGTGAGTGCGATCCCGAGATACTTGCCCTCGACGTCGACGAGCTCAAATCCTTCGCGCCGACGTCGAAGCCCAATGTACAACATGTCCGGCTCCTATCCCCACGTGCTCCTCTTCACCGTCCGGTGCCAGGGACGATGTCAAGAATCCGGCCCGCTTGGAACTGCAGGATCTTCCGAATGGTGGCCAGAGCCAGGCTGATGCCCGTGAGCAGGAAGGCGATGCCCACAAACTTCACGGGTTCCAGCCATGCTTTGACCGACTGAATGGTCGCAATCTGTGCGAGCAGCGGTGACCCGACCTGCGCCGCGTCCAGTTCTGTCGCGATCGAGTGGTTCCAGTAGCCCGCGCTGAAGCCGGCCAGCCAGAGGCCGATCACGAATGTTGCGATCAGGATCATCAGCCCCATCATCATCAGCGGCGGGAAGAGTTTCGCCGTCAGCGGTTTCGCCAGGGCCTTGACCTCAACCCCGAGCGCCTTCTGCAACCCGCCACCCGCGGCGCGGAGGGCGTTGATGATGTTGGCCAGGACGAAGGTGATGCCTGAGAAGAGCAGCCCCATCCCGAAGAACTTGAACCCGGGCAGCCAGGCGAAGACGGACTCGATGACGACCTTCTGGTCGACAATCGCGCTCCCGGCGGCTGCGGCCTCCCGCACCGCTTTGGGGTTCGAGAAGTATTGGGCGACGAGGCCCGAGTTCGATAATCCAGTGAAGAACGCAGCAATCACGATCGTCAGGCCCATGAGGATCGAGAGGGCCCACATCCCGCGCGCCATGCGCGCCAGGAGACGGTCGTAGGGGGGCAGCATGCGAACAAACTCCTGCTCCAGACTGATCGTGCTCATCGTGAGGCTCCTTTTCTGGCCGCAAGGGCCGTGTCCATGACCGCAGCGCGTGTGCGCAGCGTCTGTATGATCGCGCTGAGGCTCAGCACGATCCCGGTGATGATCAGGGAAAGCCCGGTGAACTTGAACGGCTCCAGCCACGCCGATGCGGCCTGGAGGTACTGCAACTGAGCGAGGACTGCGGATCCGGCCGCCGCGGCGTCCCGCTCGACTTTCGGGATCGCGAAGTAGCCGGCCGCGGCCTGTGATAGCTGGAAGCCCGCCACAAGATAAACAGCAATGACGCCGAGCCCGGCCAGGACGAACCATCCGCTCCACCGGGCGCCTGCCGGCGTCGTGGCAACGGCGGTCCGCAATCGTTGATCAACCATCTTTGTTCCCTCCTTTCAGGTTATCCGACAGGCTTCTCCCGTGTCGGTCGGACGTGGACTTTACGATAGGGTGTCTGCGCCGTCTGGCCTAGAAACGGAGGTACGGAATCGGCCGGGCGCTGTACCGGTACGGCGGTACGTTTGGGGGGACTGGCCTCGTACTTCCGATAGAGCACAAAAAGGGGCGGGGTGCTGGCACCCCGCCCCATCTGTTTGGGACCGATCAGTCAGCTCCGACCGGAGTGTGGCTGCGGGCCGCCGACAAGGCCGTGTCGACCGCGCGCTTCAACTCTGCCTTTGGCGCGTAGCCGACGATCCGCGTGAAGGGCTGGCCGCCCACGAACACGAGCAGCGTGGGGATGCTCTGCACGCCGTAGCGGCTCGCGAGATCCGGGTTTTCATCGACGTCGACCTTCCCGACCTTCAGCCGGCCCTCGTACTCACGGGCCAGATCCTCGACGATCGGCGCGATCATCCGGCATGGTCCGCACCAGGCCGCCCAGAAATCCACCAGTACAGGCAGCGCCGTATTCAGGACTTCACGTTCAAAGCTTTGCTCTGTGATGTGCACAGGGGTGCTCATATGTAACCTCCTTCCTTTGTTCGTCTCATGCGTTTCATCGAGCGGGGCGGCCTAGGTGGTCCTCACCCGCAGGTCCGCTTCGGCGGAACGCGGAACGAAGAGTCCGAGCGCGAGTCCCCACATGATGTGCGCGATGGCAAACACCGTCGCATTCAGGTTCAGGATGACAGGATCAACGATGGGCGCTACCGCGTACCACATCACAGCGAAGATGACCAAAGAGTAGACCGCACCTGAGAAGACCAGCCCACGGCGCGACCTTATGCTGCGTGCAACGATCGCCATGAAGATGAGACCAAAGATGACGGAGTTCATCATGTGCCCCATCAATCCCAGCACCACGCCCCAGAAGTCGAATGTGACGGGAATCTGGATGGACTGCAGCCCGCGGAGCACGGTCGCTCCGATATAGACGGCGGGCGACCAGAATCCGTC
>JACPRY010000009.1 GCA_016193565.1 Armatimonadota bacterium | reverse complement strand
GGCATCACCGCGATGCCGGTGATCTCCGTCGCGCGGGCCACGACCTCCTCAATGCTCAACGTGCCGGTAAAGAACTTCATGCTGATGCCCACTCCAAACATCTGCGCCATCATCCAGGGTTTCTTGCGCGCCACGATCATCCGCTCAACGAACGCCCGGACGCGATCGATGACCCGCGGGTTAAACAGGGTGACGTTGCCCCCGGTAAACGTCCCTTCGGCGAGCGTCGCGTAGGTCTTGCGGGCCGTGGGAAAGCGCGACGTCAGCGCGTGCTGCGGGACGATCGGGTAGTAGAAATCGGCGTGCCGCGCGGCACAGGCGGCGAGAAACTCCTCCACCACCTCGGCCGTCAAGAGCGGGATGTCGGACGCGGCGGTCAGCGTCAACGACGACGACTGCAGCGTCGCGGTCGCGCGCCCCAGGTTGTCCATGATCTCCCCGGCGTCCGGGACAATCACGACCTCGGGGGGAAGCGCGCGCGCCAGCTCCGGCGGGCCGACGGCCGTGATCCGGCCGATCCCGCGCGTTCGCCGGAGCGCCTCCACCACATGGACGACGAGCGGCCGCCCCGCCACCTCGATGAAGGCTTTGTTGGGCAGCCCGGGATCCAGTCCGGCTTCGCGTCCGCCGCCCGCGAGAATGATCGCATCCGTCATATACAGAAAGGCCGATGGTCGTTAGTCGATCGTGGTTCGTCGTTCATTAGTTGGCGAAGCGCCGTCAGCCAACGCCCGACGAACGACTAACGACAAACGACCATCGTCAATTCGGGTGGTTTCAGCTTTTCAGCTCGATGGTCAGCGCACTTCCGCGAACGTTCGGGTCACGAAGACGTCGACATCTGGCCGCGATCGCAGATCGTCGGCCACCTTCTGCGCCGCGGCCTCGTTGGCCATCAGGCCGTAGACCGTCGGACCGGTGCCGCTCATCCCCGCGCCGTACGCCTCGCCCCGAAGCATGCCGGTTTTGAGATCGTGCACGATCGGGTAGGCCGACGCCATCACGTCTTCAAACACGTTCCGCACCAACCGCCCGGCTTCGCGCACGTCCTCGCGCTGGATGGCGGTGATCATCGCAGGGGTTTTGGGCCGCACCGTGATCGCCGCTAGGTTCAACTGCTTGTACGCCCAGGTGGTGCTCACCGGAATCTGCGGCCGCGCGAGCACAACCCAGGTCGTGGGCAGAGGTGGCAGGAGCGTGAGTCGTTCCCCGCGCCCACGAACCACCGCCGCACCGCCCTCAAGGAAGAATGGGACATCTGAGCCCAGCTTCAACCCGAGCCCGAGCAGCTCGCGGCCGTCCAGGCGCAGCTTCCACATCTGCACGAGGCCCAGCAACGTGATCGCGGCGTCGGCACTCCCGCCGCCCAGGCCGGCTGCAACCGGAATGCGCTTGGTGAGCTCAATCTGTACGCTGCGCTCGACGCGGAACGTTTCCCGCAGGAGCTGAGCCGTGCGCATCACGAGGTTCCGGTGGTCATTCGGCACGTCTCCATCGTGCACGAGAACCTCAACACCTGCGCCGGCTTCGCGCAGCGTCACTGAATCGTGCAGGGCAATCGTGTGCATGACGGATTCGATGTCATGGTATCCATCGCTCCGCTCCCCCAGCACATCCAGTGTGAGGTTGATCTTGGCATAGGCGTTGAGATGGAGTTCTTTCACGGGCTTGCCTCCTTCGACCGCCTTCCCAAGCTCAAGGGACACGGCTCACACCTCCGGGATTGGCCGACAGGTCATCCGCGACATAAGAACCTTCGACGGCAGCTGTAAATTGGGATCCTGAAGGGTACGGCAATAGAGGGTCAAAACAGGCAGAACTTCAAGCGACAGGCTGACGATAATGGTGATTACCTCCACCCCGAGGCAGGTATACATAGTAGTTATGTGCGCGCATTTGGGTTTCCTCTTGCCGTTCTTGACACCCCGGGGGGATAGCGTATGATAGAAAACGCCCTGAATCGGCAACGGTTCAGGGCATCCCAGCTTTCTAGGCCTGTCTTCTGACGATGAGCACAGATCAGCCGCACCCGCCCGCAGTGCCGCCGGCTCCTGCTCCCGGACCCGCTGGGCCTCCAGCTCAGAGACCGCCGCAGATGCCCACCCCGCGCCGATCGTTCCGGGAACGGCTCAGGGAGTCGTGGTGGGTCTACGCGCGCTGGCTGATTGTGGCGGTCCCGATCCTCGGTCTGGGCTTCGGTTTCGGCATGGCGCTGTTCGTCTTCACGCACGCCGGCACCTATACCGGCAGTGAGGAAGTAACCCGCCCCGCGCCGCAGATCACGTCGTTCACGTGGCCGTTGCGTCTGGGGACTCGCGTGAACGTGCTGATCATCGGCGTGGACGTGACGATCAACGAACGCCGCCAGGTCGTCCCAATCTCCAGATCCGACACGCTGATGCTGGCGAGCTTTGATCCGGGAGGCAACCGCATCAGCGCGTTGTCGATTCCCCGCGATACGCGGGTGATGATCCCTGGCGTCGGCGAGTCCAAAGTGAACGCGGCGTACGCCTTCGGTGGCCCCGGGCTCACCGTGAGAACGGTCGCGTCATTCCTGCGCGTACCAGTGCACTATTATGTCAAGCTCGGCCCGCAGTCGTTCGCGCGCATCATCGACGCGATCGGCGGTGTCGAGATCGACGTCGAAAAGGACATGAAGTACACCGACCGGTGGGCCGGCCTGTACATCAACTTGAAGAAGGGACGGCAGCTCCTCAACGGCGAGCAGGCGATGCACTACGCGCGCTTCCGACACGACCCGGCGGGCGATATCGGCCGGGTCGAACGGCAGCAGAAAGTCTTGCTGGCCCTGTTCCACAAGCTCAAATCCCCCTCGACGGTCCTGTCCGCGCCCCAGCTGCTGCGTGCGTTCGCCGAAAATACGCAGACCAATCTGACGTTCAACGAGCTCATCACGCTCGGGGTGTTCACGTCACGCCTGGACGGTTCGGATGTGACGTTTGCGACGCTGCCGGGAACCAACTCGATCGCGTTCTGGGAGCCAGATGCCGCGAAGATGCGTCAGGTCGTCGCGGAGATGTTCTATGGAGTGGACGCCTCCATCGTGGCGTCCACGGAAATCGAGGTCCTCAACGGGAGCGGCGTGCCGGGGCTGGCGCGGCAGGCGGCAGACCGCCTGCAGGCCATGGGCTTCCGCATCGTCCGGGTAGACAACGCACCGTCGGTCGTCGAGACGACGACCATCATCGACCGCAGCGGGCGTCCGGGGGTGGCGCGGCTTGTGGCCGATGTCCTCGGCCGGTCCCGCATCAAGCGCCAGACCGGCGTCGGACCCGACCTGACCGTGATCGTCGCGCGGGACCTGACGCGCGGACGCGCGCCCGCGCTTGCCGCCCGGCTCAGACGCTAGCTCTTCGAGGGCGTCGCCGCAGGGAGGTGTTTCTTCGCGAGCCTCGCCAACCGTCTGATGCCTTCCTCGATGTGTTCCTCGGAAGGGAACGAGAAGTTGAGCCGCATCGCGTTCTTCCCGCCGCCGTCCGCGTGGAATCCTGACCCAACGACGTAGGCCACACCTTCGTCTTCGACGGCTGCGCGGAGCAGGTGCTCTGTATCCATCCCGTCCAGAAGTGTGACCCAGAGGAACAGGCCGCCTTCCGGTTTCGTCCACGTCACGCCGGGCGGCATCTCCCGCTCCAGCGCGCGCAGCATGATGTCGCGCTTCTTCCGGTAGAGCACCGTGATCTGCGGGAGGTGACGGTAAATGTGGCCGCGGGCGCAGAACTCCGCGGCGATCGCCTGGGTGAACGCGGGGCAGCAGAGATCCACGCCCTGCTTAGCCGTGACGAACCGCCGGATCAGCTCTTCGGATGCCGCCATCCACGCGACGCGCAGTCCCGGCGCCAGCGTCTTGCTGAACGTGGAGACGAACACCACGCGCCCTTCGCGGTCGAGGGAGGCAAGCGGCGGCGGCGACGTGCCTTCGAAGCGCAGCTCGCGGTACGGGCTGTCTTCGACCACCAGCGTCCCGTACGCGCGCGCGAGTTCGAGCAGCATCCGCCGGCGGGCTTCGGTCATCGTCACGCCGGAGGGGTTCTGGAAGTCAGGGACCACGTAGATGAACTTCGGGCGGCGGCCCTCGCGCCGGAGCCGGGCGAGCGTCTGCTCCAGGAGATCAGTCCGCATCCCCTCTGCATCCTGCGGCACGCCGATCATCTGAGCGCGATAGCTGCGGAACACCTGCAATCCCGCCATGTAGGAAGGCAGTTCCACGATGACCGCGTCGCCGGGATCCAGAAACACGCGGCCCGCCAGATCGAGTCCCTGTTGGGACCCGACCGTGATCAGGATCTGATCTCGGGTGACCTGGATGCCGTCTTTGGCCATCCATGTGATCAGTTGATCCTTCAGGTTGACGTCGCCCTCGGTGGGACCGTACTGCAGCGCGAGCTGGGGCTGCTGCGTAAGCACGTCTACCGTGATCTGTTTCAGCTCTTCGACAGGAAACGTGGCCGGATCAGGCAGGCCCCCCGCAAACGAGATGATGCCGCCGCGCCGCGTGAGCTTCAACAGTTCGCGGATCAACGAGCGCGTCATCACCTTCGCGCTGGCTGAGAAAAATTCTTGGAGATCGTCCCCGGAAAGTTGGGTCATCGCGGAGAGAAACCCTAGACTTTTTCCCTTGCGGCCGTGCCTTTCCTCTTACGATCGCCCGGCCCCCTCTTTCGCACAGCCTCGCTGAGCGCGGCGAACTCGTGCAGGGACAGCGTTTCTCCCCGGCGGCGGGGATCGATCCCCGCGTCCCGGCAGGCTGCTTCCGCCTCCACGGGGTCGATCGCGAGCGCGACCAGCGCATTCCGCAGCGTCTTCCGGCGCTGCCCGAATGCCGCCCGCACGACGGCAAAGAATGCCTGCTCGTCGCGCAAAGCGACCGCGGGCTGCGCGCGCGCCTCCATCCGCACGATCGCCGATTCGACCTCCGGAGGGGGGTAGAAGGCTGTGGCGGGGACCCGGCCCACCACCGCGACATCGGCCCGGTACTGCACGACCACGCTGAGCGCGCCATAATCCTTTGTGCCCGGCACGGCCGCCAGCCGCTCGGCCACCTCCCGCTGCACGGTGAGCACCATGCGCGTCACTCCGAGGGGGAGTTCGAGCAGGCGGACAATGAGCGGCGAGGCGATGTTGTACGGGAGGTTGCTGACGACTTTGCGGGATCCATCCTGCGGAAAGAGCGCAAGGAGATCAAGTTGCAGGATGTCACCGTGCACGATGCGGACGGTCGCGCGGCGGCCGACGACCGTCCGCAGCACCGGGATGAGCGTGTCGTCGACTTCAACGGCCGTCACGCTGCCGGCACGCTCGGCCAGCGCCACCGTCAGCGTGCCGAGTCCCGCGCCGACTTCCAGCACGTTGTCGGCCGGGGACAGGTCCGCCGCGTCCAGGATGCGGTCGAGCGCCCGCTGGCTGACGAGGAAGTGCTGGCCGAACCGGCGGCGTGGGCGGAGTCCAAACCGGCGAATGACTTCGTGCGTCGCGCCGGGTGACGCGAGGGAAGAGAATCGATCCACCAGATTCATCTTCCCTATCGTAGCATCAGGTGGAAACACGCAGACGGTCGTGGGTCGACCGACGACCGCAGTCGCTTCTATGAACGCTGCTTCTTCTCTTGTTTATGGAGGATGTAGACGCGAACGGGGCGTCGGCCGTAGCGGATCGCTTCGCCCTTGGTGCCAAAACCCAAGTCGATGCGCATCCCCTTGATCCAGCTGCCGGTGTCGCCGGCGACGGCGTACCCGTAGCCTTCGACGTAGAGGCGACTCCGCAGCGGGATGACCTTCGGATCCACAGCGACGACGCCGTACCCGGCGTACATGCCGGTCGCCGTGATGTTGTCGACGCCGGGGCAGCAGTACGGAGAGTACGCCGTCGCCACCATGTCGAGCACTTCGCGGTCCGCGAACTGACCGCGCGATGCGACCTGAACCTGCGTCCCGATCATGATCACCCGGTCCAGCGGATTGCGCACGACGCGCTCCCCGACGAGATTGCGGCTCGCCACCATCGCATCAGCGAGCGTGATCTTGAAGGCGCGTTCCTTCAGCCCGGTCTGTCCGGGCGCCTTGACCCGGACGATACCGCGCGGGGTCATCAGATCGCGCGATGACTGCACCTGATAGGGAATCTCGATCTGCTCGACGATGACGCGGTGCTGGATGCGGATGACGCGGATGGTCATGCCGGCCTGAGGCGTCGCGCCGGGAGGGGGGAACACTCTGTCCTGCTGGTGCACGACCACGTGCCGCCGCCGCACCACCTCACGCACGGTGGGCGCTGAGCTCGTCAGCATGACTGTCTTGCCGTCCACCTTCAATGTCAGGAGGACCGCGCGGTGCACCGCTATGCGATGGCCTTCCCGCAGCCAGGTGGACGGCGCCGGCCAGACTTCGTCGCCGGCCATCAGCTGCACGCCGGCCTCTGCCAGCGCCTGCCCGACGGTCCGCTGATACGTCGCGCGCGTGACCGCCTTCCCGCCGACGGCGATCGTGATGTCCTTTCTAAGGTAGGAATGGATCAGGCCGCCCGCCAGGGCGGAGGTCAGACCCACCGTCACGATGAGCGCGCTCAGCCATCCCGAGCGGACCGAAAGAAGGGGAGCAGACGGCATCGTGTCAGACCTCGACCAGAGGCGTGGCCGGATCGGCAGATGCCGTTTCAGGGTCTGTTATAAGGAAGGATGAGTGCGGAGAAAGCCAACCCGGCTGACGGCGATTATATCAATAGAGAAAAATCAATGCAATACCACGGCG
This sequence comes from Armatimonadota bacterium, assembly GCA_016193565.1. Taxonomy (GTDB): domain Bacteria; phylum Sysuimicrobiota; class Sysuimicrobiia; order Sysuimicrobiales; family Kaftiobacteriaceae; genus JACPRY01. The sequence goes on along the minus strand of JACPRY010000009.1, from coordinate 16,594 downwards.
CCAATTCGGATGCATCCTAAACATTGTGAGAGCTGTCACTGATAACGCTACCCGCGGCGGGATGGGGACCTTGGACCGGGGACCAGGAGATCGGCTAAGGAGTGGCTTAGTTACTGGTCCCCTTTGTCCAAGGTCCCCATCCCGCCGCCGTTCAACTCAGACGTCCACGCTCGACCCATAGCGAGACCGGGAGGCCTCGGACACGGGACCCGTAACTAAGTCACTCCTTAGCCGCTCTTCGGGTCCCGGTCCGAGGCCTCCCGGTCTCGCTCGGATTGGATGAGCTCAATGAGGACCCCGAGCGTCTCCTTGGGACTCAAGAAGGCGATCAGCCGGCCACCAGATCCCTTCCTCGGCTGGGGATCAACCGGGCGGTATCCGAAGGCAACGGCTTCCTTCAGCGCCGCCCCAATGTCTGTTACACCAAAGGCCACGTGATGCATTCCCTCTCCCCTGGCGGCCAGGAACCGCGCAAGCGGTCCATCACCTCCGATGGGCTCAAGCAGCTCGATCCGCGCGCCACCCGCATCGAAGAACGCCACCCGGACCCGCTCCCCGGGCAGCTCCTCGCGCTCCGCTGCTGCCAGACGGAGGTATCCCCCGTAGAGCCTCGATGCCGCCTCGATGCTCCTGACCGCAATGCCGATGTGATCCAACTTCATCAGTCTTCTTTGTCGAGCTCGTCTGCGGCAGTGTAGGGATCGAGTTCGCCGGAATGGACTCTGCGGGCAAGTTCTTCCAGGCGGCCGCTGCGCCTGGCGGTTTGAACGACCCGGTCCCTCACGCGTGCTTCGAGCACTCGCAGGATCTCCGCCTCACGGCGCCGGTGCCGCTTGTCCGCAAGGAGCCCCCGTTCCTCGAGGTGGCGGCGGTGCCTCTCGATTGCATCGAGGACGGGCTTGACCCCCTGTCCCTCGGTCGCGACGGTCTTGAGGATCGGAGGCTGCCAGGTGCCCGTCTGCGGTTTCAGACCGAGCATCATCTTGAGTTCCGTGACGGTGCGATCGGGATCGCCGTGGTCGGCTTTGTTCACGACGAACACATCACCGATCTCCATGATCCCCGCCTTCAGCGTCTGGACGGCATCTCCCAACCCCGGCACGAGCACGATCGCGACGGTGTCTGCCGCGCCGACGACGTCTACCTCCGCCTGGCCGGTGCCGACCGTCTCGATGAAAACCACGTCATAGCCGATGGCGTCGAGGATCTTCACCGCGTCCGACGTGCCGGGCGCGAGCCCGCCCAGGCTGCCGCGGGTCGCCATGCTGCGGATGAAGACGCCGCTGTCGGTGGCGTGATCCTGCATGCGGATGCGGTCGCCGAGGATCGCGCCGCCCGTGAACGGGCTGGTGGGATCGACCGCGACGATCGCGACGGTCTTGCCCTCGCGGCGGAGGAGCTTCGTCATCGCATCCACGAGCGTGCTCTTCCCCGCGCCCGGCGGCCCGGTGACGCCCACGACGTACGCGCGTCCTACCCGGCTGTGGAGCCGGCGGAGAATGGCGTAGCCTTCCGTGTCACCATCCTCCACCAGCGAGATCAGGCGCGCCACGGCCTGATGCGAACCTGCCAGCACATCGTCCAGAAGGTTGTTGGGCGGCATCTAGACGGCGACGGACGGCCGGTAGACGCCGAAGACCGATCGGAGCGTATCGCAAATCTCGCCGATCGTCGCGTAGGCGCGCACGGCCTCAAGGAGGTGGGGCATCAGCTTCTCGTCGCCGCCTGCAGCGCGGCGCAGCCGCTGCAGGGCCCGATCGACGGCATCGCCGTTCCGCTCGCTGCGGACGCGAGCCAGGCGGGCCTTCTGGCGTGCGAGGACCTCAGGGGAGACCCGCTGGGTCTGGGGCCGCGCAACCTCGTCGGTCTGATACTGGTTCACTCCCACCACAATTTGATCGCCGGCCTCGATCCGCGTCGATTCTCGATACGCCGCGTCGGCGATCTGCGCTTGGATCCATCCACTCTCCAGCGCCCGCAGCACGCCTCCGGCCTGCTCGATCTGATCCATCAGCGCGGCGGCGCGCTGCTCGATCTCGCGGGTCAGATGCTCGACATAGTACGAGCCGGCGAGCGGATCGACCGTGGCCGCAACGCCACTTTCAAACGCGAGAATCTGCTGCGTCCTGAGGGCCAGCACCGCGGATTCATCGGTCGGCAGCGCCAGGGCTTCGTCCTTGGCGTTCGTATGGAGGGACTGCGTCCCGCCCAGGACCGCGGCCAGGGCCTGAATCGCAACGCGCACCACGTTGTTGTCGGGCTGCTGCGCGGTCAGGGACACCCCGGCGGTCTGCGTGTGGAAGCGGAGCATCATCGATCGCGGATCGGTGGCGCCGAACCGCTCACGCATCAGCTTCGCCCACAGGCGGCGCGCCGCGCGGAACTTCGCCACTTCTTCCAAGAGATTCATCTGTGCCGCAAAGAAGAACGAAAGCCTCGGCGCGATGCGGTCTATGGCCAGACCTGCCTCACGCGCAGCCTGCAGGTACGTCACCCCGTCGGCCAGCGTGAACGCCACCTCCTGCACCGCGGTCGCCCCCGCCTCGCGGATGTGATAGCCGCTGACCGAGATCGGATTCCACTTCGGCAGCCGGTCGGCGCAGTAGGCGAACAGGTCGGTGATGAGCCGAAGCGACGGCCGGGGCGGGTAGATGTACGTGCCGCGCGCGATGTACTCTTTCAGGATGTCGTTCTGCGTCGTGCCCGCCAGCTGGGAAACCGGCACGTCCTGCTGCTCCCCGACCGCGACGTACATCGCCAGCAGGATCGAGGCGGTCGCGTTGATCGTCATCGAGGTGGAGACCTGATCCAGCGGGATGCCGCGCAGCAGGACCTCCATGTCCGCGAGCGAGTCGATGGCGACGCCGACCTTCCCTACCTCGGCCTCGGCCATTGGGTGGTCAGAGTCATACCCCATCTGGGTCGGGAGGTCGAAGGCGATCGACAGGCCCGTCTGCCCCTGGCTCAGCAGGTAGCGATAGCGCTCATTCGATTCCTCCGCGGTCCCGAACCCGGCATACTGCCGCATCGTCCACAGGCGGCCGCGGTACATCGTGGGGTGGATGCCCCGGGTGAACGGATACTCACCCGGAAAGCCGAGATCGCGCGTGTAATCCACTCCGGCGTCCGCAGCCGCGTACAACCGGCGGATCTCGATGCCGTCGGCGGTCTCGACCTTTGGCTTGCGCTCGTCTACCATGCCCTCATTATGCCGTAGTTTCGGCTGCCAGCTCGACGAGGACCTGCCCTTTGGAGACTTCCTGGCCCGCCTGCACGCGGATGGAACGAATGCGGCCGGCAGATGGTGCGCGGATCTCCATCTGCATCTTCATCGCCTCCATGATCACGACCGGCGCGCCCTGCTCGATCGTCGCTCCTGACTGAGCCTGGACTGCCACGATGAGCCCCGGCATCGGCGCTTCCACCCGCACCTCACTGGACCGGGATCCACCTCCCGCGCCTCGGCGGGGAACCGGAACGCTCCGAGCGATGCGCACCCGGTGTTGATCGAATCCGACGGTCACCCGCAGCTCCTCACCGGCCCGCATCACGACCACGGGCGTAGACGATCCATCAACGAGCAGGATGAAGTGAGTCGGAGGCACCCAGGGAATCAGCGCGACCTCATGCGTGTGGCCCTCCACCGTCAGTTGGAGCCCGCCGCCCGCCTCGCGAACGGTGACGGTGCGTGCCTCCTTGGCGAACGTCACGTCATAGTCGCTCACGGTTCATTTCTCTCTGAACTGTTCTTCTCGTGCCGTCTTCTGCCAGCGGCCGTTCTGACGGTCGGGAGGAAGACGCATTCGTCCTGCCTCCATGTGGGCGAAGGCGGTCGCCGCCAGCACGGCACGTACCGGATCGCCCCGCGGCCGGCGCGCCTCCCATCGCCCCGCAAACTGCGTATCGTAGGCGCCGGATTGAAACGCCGCGTCGTCCAGGGCCCAGAGGTGAAAGGGTACCGTGGTCGCGACTCCTCCGACGGCGGTTTCCGCAATCGCCCGCTTCATGCGGGCAATGGCTTCGGCACGCGTCGTTCCCCAGGCAATCACTTTCGCGAGCAGCGGGTCGTAGTGACGGGTGACCTCGATGCCGGGAGCGAGCGCGCTGTCGACGCGGATGCCCGGGCCGCCGGGCTCAGCGAGGGCATGCACGGTGCCGGTAGATGGAAGGAATCCATCGTGCGGGTCTTCTGCGCTGATCCGGCATTCGATGGCATGTCCGTACACCGGCACAGGTGGCGCGATCTCCAGCTCCGCACCCCTGGCGACACGAAACTGCTGACCAACGAGATCCACGCCGGTGACGAGCTCGGTGACCGGATGCTCGACCTGGAGCCGGGCATTCACCTCCAGAAAGTAGCACTCGTCCCCATCGACGAGGAACTCGAACGTGCCGGCGCTGACGTAGCCGAGCACTCGCGCCCCATGCTCGGCGGCCTGCAGTAACTTCTGCCGCATGGAAGATGAGAGACCCGGCGCTGGGCTTTCTTCGATGAGCTTTTGATGGCGGCGCTGCACCGAGCAATCGCGCTCGCCCAGCGCGACCACGTGACCACGAGTATCGGCGAGCACCTGGACTTCGATATGACGCGCGCCCGCCAGCCAGCGCTCGACGTAGACGCGATCGTCGCCGAACGCCGTCCTGGCTTCGCCGCGGGCCAGTCGCAACGCGGAAGGGAGCTCCTGCGTGGAGCGGACGAGATGGATCCCCTTGCCTCCGCCGCCTCCGGCCGCCTTGATCAGCAGCGGGAAGCCGATACGCTCCGCCGCCGCGCGCGCGTCGGCGTCTGTGACCGGACCGCTACCCGGAAGCACGGGGATGCCCGCTGCAGCCAGCCGCTCCCGGGTGCGGACTTTGTCTCCGCACTCGGCAAGCACGGACGGAGGAGGTCCGACGAACGTCAACCGTGCATGTTCGCACGCTGCGGCAAACGACGGGTTTTCTGCGAGGAACCCGTACCCGGGGTGCACCGCGTCCACGTGGGCGCGGCGGGCGATCTCCAGCAGCGCCGCCATATTAAGGTAGGAATCCGCGGGGGCGTCCCCCGGAAGGGCGTACGCCTCGTCGGCCAGGAGCACGTGGCGACCCCGCCGGTCTATGGGCGAGTACACACCCACTGCGCGGAGGCCCAGGTCGCGGCAGGCACGTACGATGCGCACGGCGATCTCGCCGCGGTTCGCGATCAACACTTTCCAGGCCATAGAAAGGCGGAAACGAGGAAACCAGGAAACAAGGAAACAAGTGACTACATAGAGGGTCGGTCGGTTGCGGTAACTCGTTACCTCGTTTCCTCGTTACCTCGTTTCCGCAGTCAGAGCTCCTCCTCTTCTTCCTCTTCGAGCTTCAGGCCGGGGCGGTGGACAAGGATGTAGCGGGAGATCTGAAAGCTGCACGCTTCCCAAAAGCGAAGCCCACGGACGTTTCCGGCGGTCACAGAGGCGTGGATGTCGTTTGCGCCTTGCTCGAGCAGGAATTCGATCACGGCCTGGGCGAGGCGGCGGCCGAAGCCTTCCCGGCGGTACTCCGGGTAGATGAAGAACTCGGCCACCATCCCGGAGAGTTTCGATTTGTCTGCAGGGTGAGGTGAGAGGATCGCCACCGCGAAGCCGACCTTGCGGTCATCGTCGAGCCCCCACCAGATGTGGCGGGTCTTCCCCTGCTCGGTGAAGATATGCTTGAGGTAGACGTCGAGCCACTCCTCAGCCGGCGGCTCGCCCACCGTCTCCTCGCGGTAGCGCCGGAGCCAGTCGCGAAACTTCCTGTCATCCGCGGACACATATTCCAGTTTCATGGCCGCCTGGGAACGTTCTACTCCTTCAGCTTGTCCCACGCGTCCTCCTCCGGCAGCGGAAATCACAGAGGGATGTTGCCGTGCTTCTTCTTTGGATTCGCCGTCCGCTTGGTGGCGAGCGCTCTCAGCGCCGAGATCAGCCGCGGGCGCGTCTCCCGCGGTGCGATGACGTCGTCGATGTACCCGCGTGAGGCGGCCACGTACGGATTGGCAAACTGCGCGCGGTACTGACGGACGAGCCGCGCGCGGAGGGCATCGGGGTCCGCGGCCTCGGCCAGTTCGCGCCGGAAGACGATCTCGATCGCGCCTTCCGGCCCCATCACGGCGACCTCCGCGGTCGGCCACGCGAGGTTGAGGTCGCCCCGCACGTGCTTGCTCGACATCACGTCGTACGCGCCGCCGTAGGCTTTGCGCGTGATCACCGAGAGCTTGGGCACGGTGGCTTCGCAGTAGGCATACAGGAGCTTGGCCCCATGCCGGATGATCCCGCCGTGCTCCTGCTCTACGCCGGGCAGGAATCCCGGCACGTCGACAAACGTGACCAGCGGAATGTTGAATGCATCGCAGAACCGGATGAAGCGCGCCCCCTTGACCGATGACGCAATGTCCAGCACACCTGCCAGCACGCTGGGTTGCTGCGCGACGACGCCCACCGTTCGACCGTCGAGCCTCGCGAAGCCCACGAGGAGGTTTTGCGCATACTGGGCATGCACGTCCAGAAACGACCCGATGTCGACGATCCGGCGGATCACCTCACGCATGTCGTACGGTCTGGCCGGATCGTCCGGGACGATGCGATCCAGCTCCGCATCCATCCGGGCCGGGTCGTCGCCGCGGTCAACGCGAGGGGGATCGTCCAGGTTGTTCTGTGGGAGGTACGACAGCAGCCGTTTGATCACCTGAAGGCACTCGAGATCGTCGTCGGCCACGAAGTGCGCGACGCCGCTCCGGCTGGCATGCACGTCCGCCCCGCCCAGCTCCTCGAAGCCCACGTCCTCACGTGTCACGGCCCGCAGCACCTGCGGCCCGGTCACGAACATATGGCTGGTCTGACGAACCATGACGATGAAGTCGGTGATGGCCGGCGAGTAGACAGCGCCGCCGGCACACGGACCCATGATGGCCGAGATCTGGGGAATGACGCCGGAGGCAAGCGTGTTGCGGAGAAAGATCTCCGCGTACCCGCCCAGCGCAGCCACGCCTTCCTGGATGCGCGCGCCGCCCGAGTCGTTCAACCCGATGACCGGCGCGCCGGCGTGCATCGCCGCATCCATGACCTTGATGATCTTGCCGGCATGGGCCTCGCCAAGCGAGCCGCCCAGGACCGTGAAGTCCTGCGAAAAGACGAAGACCATCCGGCCGTCGACCGTCCCGTACCCGGTGACGACCCCGTCCCCAGGCGCCTCGACCTGGTCCATGCCGAACTCGCGCGCGCGGTGGGTCACGAACATGTCCCACTCGACAAAGCTCCCCGGATCGAGCAGATGCTCCAGGCGCTCGCGGGCCGTGAGTTTGCCGGCCTCGTGCTGGCGCTGCACGCGCTCCGGGCCGCCGAGTCCCTTGATACGCTCGCGCCGGCGGTGGAGATCGTCGAGACGGTCGTCAGGCATCTGTATCACCTCGGCTGACAGGGCTCGCCAGAAGACGGAAACGAGGAAACAAGGAATGTTTCCTCGTTTCCTCGTTTCCTCGTTTCCGCCGTTACTCTTTGTGCCGTAAGGGATGGATCGAGATGATCGCGTGCTTGAAGATCAGCTCCCGTCCCTCATCGGTCTCAACCAACAGTGTGTAAGTGCCAAACTCCTTCAACACGACTTCCGGAAGCTCATAGCCGTCCCGGCAGCGGATGTGGATAGGAATTCCGGTCGTGATGAGGTGCCGGAAGAACTCGTCCTCCGTCGCCCCCTTCGCCCCGGGCCGCTGCTCGGGTCCAGCCCGGCTCATTTCAGACCGTGCTTCCCCCGCTGCCCCTGCAGGCCGCTCCGGCCTGATCTGCGCCAGACGCGCGGCTCCGTCGTCTGGAACCTGTTCCTCGTCGACCGCAGGCTCCGACCGTTCCGTGTCGCTCAGAGCTGGCATCTTGTGCTGGACATCACGCCGGCTGCGGTAATGCGTACGCATCGCCTCGAGTTGTTCGCGACGGTCCTTCATTGTCCATCCTCCTTGGTCCGGCTGCTGGGTTCGTTTGCCGATGGCTTCGAGTGTGGCCATAATGACGGCTTCTGCTTCATTATTCGCTTCGATGACCGTGGCGACGTACAGTTGCGAATCAATAGCAGAGGACAACGCGACCGCGACGACGACCGCCTCCCCGGCCGTCAGCGGAACCGAAGTGATGGTCTCGACCGAGGCTTTCCAGCCTTCCGCCTCGAGGACGGGTTTGAGCGCATCCAGGGTGGCGAGGGCGGCCGTCCGCCGCCGGCTTGCGGGATCGGTCGGCCCTTCGGCGCGGCCGAGAAGCAGCCGGCCGCGGCTATTATCGGGCCGCAGTTGAATGGTGAAACGGGAAGACGTGGAGCTGAGGAGCTCTTCCATTCGGCTCAGCTCCCACCGGTCGGGGAGACCATCGTGCTGTGGGCGGAGGCGGGCGACGCGAATCCGCCATCCGTCGATGGCGAGGGAGTACTGCGACATCAGCGCCGCGCCGACCATCCGGCGCAGCGCCGTTTCATCCCGGTCGGTGTCCGCGGTAACGTAGATCCGTTCAATATCTCCCGAGTCGTTCGCGACGACGCGGGCCGAGGCGACACCCTCGAGCCGCTCGAGCAGCGCCTCGATATCTTCCGCGAAGATCTCGCTCGCCACGCTCCAGCCAGCTCCGATCGTTGCTAGGGGATTCACTATGTCCGGAAGCTTTCCTGCGCCGGAAGACGGGAACCGGGAAAGCCAAACGGGGAACCGAAAGAGACCCAGTAGTTACGGTTCCCGGTTCCCCGTTCCCCGTTCCCGGTGCCCGTTAGAATCGTGGCGGCGTTCTTGGCCTCGCGATGGGGCGGTCGATCATCACGCCTTCGCCGCCCATCGACTCTCGCCGCTCCCCCTCGATGAGAATTCGCAGCCGCGGCGCGCTGGGAAGCTGCGTGGCGGTATAGACAATCTGCCAGAAACGTCCGAGCATGCTGGCGCTGCCGCCGCCGGATTCCACGGGCCGATTGAAATCGGCCATCACGACGCCGCGATCGAGCCGCACGCTTCGGAGCGACGTCCCTGCCGGGATCGCCGTGGTCAGGCCGGTGCTGCGCTCCGTATCGGTGGGCCCCGCCAGCAGCTCCCGCAGCGCCGCGGCCACGAGCGGCCCGGTCCCGCGCGCACGGACGGTGCGGGTCACGGGCACGACGGTGCTGGCGACCCCATCATCGCGAACGAAATACACCATGACGGTGGCCGGCACCGGCCGGGTGAGCCACCAGAGTCCCAGAGCCGTGGCCGCCAGCACGACCGCCAGCACAAGAACGGCTACTCGCATCTCACTTCAGCATCTTCTGGAACTCTTCTTCGTCCAACACTTTCACCCCGAGCTGCTTCGCCTTGTCCAGTTTAGAGCCAGGATCCTCACCGGCCACAAGGTAGTCGGTCTTGCTCGAGACCGATCCGCCCACGATCGCCCCGCGCTCCTTGGCCAGCGCCTCGGCGCGGCTGCGTGGCACGCGGTCGAGCGTTCCGGTGAACGCGATACGTTTGCCGGCCAGCGGCCCCTGTGCGGCCTTCCGCGGCGCTGCCGGCCGGACGCCGGCGGCAAGCAGCTTCTCGATGATCCGCCGGTTCTCGGGCAGCCGGAAGAATTCGGCCACGCTGCGTGCGATCGTCGGTCCGATCCCGGAGATGTCGCGGATCTCCTCGAAGGATGCGTCCATCAACCGCTCGATCCTCCCGAAGTGATCGGCCAGCATCTCGGCCACGTGCGCTCCGACATGACGGATGCCGAGGGCATACAGGAGCCGCGCCAGCGTCGTGCTCTTGCTCGACGCGATCGAATCCAGCACGTTCTGCGCAGACTTCTCTCCCATCCGCTCCAGGGTGACCAGCTGCTCTTTCGTCACCTGGTAGAGGTCGGCCGGGTCGGTCATGAGTTGATGGTCCAGCAGCTGCATGAGCAGTTTGGGACCGACGCGGTCGACGTTCATCGCATCGCGCGAGCAGAAGAGGATGAGCCGTCCCAGCACCTGGGCGGGACAGGCCACGTTGGTGCACCGCGCCACCGCCTCCCCTTCGGGCCGGTGCACAGCGGCGCCGCAGACGGGGCACCGTTTGGGCATGACGAACTTTCGCTCGCCGCCGGTCCGCCGATCGGTGAGCACCCGGACGACATCGGGAATCACCTCGCCCGCACGCTGCACGACAATCCAGTCCCCGATGCGCACGTCTTTGCGGCGGATCTCGTCCTCGTTGTGGAGCGTTGCGCTCGTGACCGTGACGCCAGAGATGCCGACCGGTTCCAGATCGGCCACAGGCGTGAGCGCACCGGTCCGGCCGACGTACACCTTGATGTCCTTGATGCGCGTGATCGCCTGTTCAGCCGGAAACTTGTATGCGATGGCCCAGCGCGGCGCCTGAGACGTGGCGCCCAGCTCGGCCTGCTGACGGAAGTGATTGATCTTGACGACCACTCCGTCGGTCGCATACGGCAGAGCTGCGCGCTCCTCGCTCCAGCGGGATAGGAAAGACACGACATCCTCGAGCGTGGCACACACGGCGGTGTGGGGATTCACCTTGAAACCCCCAGACTTCAACCACGCGAGCGCCGCGTCGTGCGTGGCGACCTCGAGGCCCTCGACGGCGCCCAGCCCGTAGACGAAGAGGTCGAGCGGCCGCAACGCGGTGACGCTCGGATCGAGCTGGCGGAGCGATCCGGCCGCGGCGTTCCGAGGATTCGCAAAGAGCGGCTCGCCGGCGGCCTGGCGCGCGCGGTTGATCGCATCGAACGCATGCTTCGAGAGGAAGACCTCACCGCGGATCTCCACGAAGCGCGGGACTCTCTTCGCCTTCACGCGAAGCGGAATGCTTCGGATCGTGCGCAAGTTAGCGGTCACGTCCTCGCCCTGGACCCCGTCGCCGCGGGTCGCCCCACGAGTAAACGCGCCGTGCTCATACGTCAGCGACACCGCCGCGCCGTCGATCTTCAGCTCACACACGTGCTGAATCCGCTGCGATCCCAGCGCCATCCCCGCGCGCCGCGCCCATGCCCGCAGCTCTTCCTCAGAAAACACGTTGGCCAGGCTGAGCATCGGCTGCCGGTGGACGACCGGCGCAAACGCCTCAGACGGCGGGGCACCCACCCGCTGCGTGGGCGAATCGGACGTGACGAGATCAGGAAACCGCCGCTCGAGCGCCTGGAGCTCCCGGAACAGCCGGTCGTACTCGAGGTCGCTGATCTCCGGCTCATCCAGGACGTAATAGAGGTAGTTGTGGCGGTCGATGACTTCGCGGAGTCTTTCGATCCGTGTGCGGGCCTGAGGCTTGCTGAGAGGGCTGTCTTTCCTGGTAGCCTGTTTCGCCATTCGTCGTAGGTCGTTTTCTACGACCTACGACCTACGACCTACGGTAGTTACCGTTGGCCGCCCGCCATTGCAGGAATGATTGCGACTTCAGCATCCTCCTGTAGGGGTGTCTCCAGTCCTCTGAGAAAGCGGACGTCCTCATTGTCCACGAAGATGTTCACGAAGCTCAGAACCTTTCCATCGCCGTCAACGACCCGGGCCTTGAATCCGGGAAACTGGCGCTCCAGATCCTCGACGACCTCTGCCACCGTTTTCCCGCTCGCCCCCACGGTTCGCAGCTCTCCAGTCAGCTTTCGAAGTGGTGCCGGCACCCTGACTGTTGCCATGCTATCCTCCTTGATCAGACGAGACTCAACACACTCGATTCGAAATCTGCCAGTGTCGGCCTGATCGCAACCGGCGGTGTCACCGCATCCTCGACCGCCTCAGCGGTCTTCAATCCCATGCCGGTAATGTAGGCAACGACGGTCTCATCCGGGCCAAACACGCCCTCTTCTGCCAGCCGCTTGAGCACCCCGACCGTCACACCCCCGGCGGTCTCAGTAAACACTCCTTCCATTTCCGCCAGGATCTGGATGCCTTCGACGATCTCTTCGTCGGTGACCGAAAGAATGCGTCCGCCCGTTTCTCTGGCCACGCCCAGGGCGTAGCGCCCGTCGGCCGGATCGCCGATGGCGAGCGAACGGGCGATCGTGTGCGGCTTCACGGGACGGATCTGCTGCTGGCCTTCGGCGAATGCGTTCGCGACCGGGGCGCATCCGGCCGCCTGCGCGCCATGCACTTTCGTCGGCACCGATGGAATGACGCCGGTTTGGTGCAGTTCCACCAGCCCTTTGTGAATCTTCACGAGCAGACTGCCGGACGCAACGGGGACAATGACGTGATCGGGCGCGCGCCATCCCAGCTGCTCGGCAACCTCGAACCCCAGCGTTTTCCCACCCTCAGCGTAGTAGGGACGCAGGTTGACGTTTACAAACGCCCATCGGTGCTCTTCGGCGATCTCCGCGCACAACCGGTTGACCTGATCGTAGTTCCCTTCCACCTCGACGATCGTGGGCCGGTAGATGCCGGACATCAGCACCTTGCCGCGCTCCAGATCGTGCGGAATGAAGACGCACGCTCGCATGCCCGCCCGAGCGGCGTGCGCGGCCACCGCGTTGGCGAGATTCCCGGTCGACGCGCACGCCGCGACCTCGAACCCAAACCGCTTCGCCGTCGCGATCGCGATGCCGACCACCCGATCTTTGAATGACCAGGTGGGGTTGACGCTGTCATTCTTGATGTAGAGTTCACGCAGGCCCAGCCGCCGGCCCAGGCGCCCCGCATGCAACAGTGGCGAGTATCCAGGCGCAAGATCGATCTCCCGATCCCGGTGCACCGGCAGCAGCGCCTCGTATCGCCACATCGACTTCGGGCCGGTCTCGATCGCGCCGCGGAGGGGGCGCGGCAGCGCCTCATAGTCGTAGACGACCTCAAGCGGCCCGAAGCACTTTTCGCAGACGTAGATCGGCTCGGCCGGGTAGGTTGCGCCGCATTCACGACACTTCAGCTGTTGCGATTCACCATTCACCATTCACCATTCACCATTCACTGCAGGACCATTGCTCCTGTGCGATCAACGTCAAGGAGCAGATAGTGCGCGCGACTGCCCGTCTTGTTGAAAGCCTCGACCATGTTCTGTCCCACCTGCGCAGCGACCTCCGGCGGGGCCACGGCGATCACCGACGACCCGGAGCCGCACAACGCGGCCGCGTACGCCCCGGCCGATCTCGCCGCAGCAAAGACCTCATCCAGTCCGGGCACGAGCGACTTCCGGTACGGCTGGTGCAGCGAGTCGTCCATGGCTGCGGCCAGCAGATCCGTCCGTCCCGTCAACAGTGCGGTGACCAGCCATGCCGTACGGCCCACGTTCGCCGCGGCGTCGCGCAGCGGGACGTGCTCGGGCAGTGCCGCACGTGCGGCGACGGTCGGCACCGCAAACCCCGGGACGGCCACCACCAGCGCCGCCGCCCACGATGGGTCGATCCGCGTCCAGCCCATCCGCCCGTTGGTTGTGCAGGTGAGCACGCCGCCACCGAACAGCGCCGCGGCGACATTGTCTGCATGGCCCTCGATGCGCCAGGCAAGATCCAGGAGATCATCAGCCGCGAGCGGCCGATTGAGGAGTTCGTTGGCAGCCACCGCACCTCCAGCGATCGCCGCCGCGCTGCTACCGAGGCCCCGTGTCAGGGGGATGCGGTTGGTGCAGCGGACGGCAAACGCCTCCTGACGGCCCGCCCGGCGGGCGACTTCGGCTGCGGCGCGATAGACCAGGTTCGTGGCATCCGCCGCGAGCTCGCCCCGCCCTTCGCCGGAGATCTCGATACGAGCGCCGGCGTGGCGCTCGATGGTCACTTCGTTGTACAGCGTCACCGCAATTGCGAACGCATCGAACGCGGGACCGAAGTTCGCGACGGTGGCCGGAACACGAACCGTGATTGCCGGGGCCCCCGGGAAATTCGCGCCAGCGAATTTCTGGGGTGGCATCACTCTTCCACCTCCGCAACGACCGCGGCGTCTTCCTCAATGGTCGAGAGAGGCACAATGTCAATTTTTTGCAGAGCCCGACGGGAGGCGGTTGGAGCAACCACCGTTGACGCGAGGTCGCCGAGGATCGCACTGGAGGTCGGGACGCCTCCCGCCCCCTTCCCTCGGACAAAGAGCTCGCCGGCAAGATCGCTGTGCACGAGCAGCCCGTTCTCTTCGTCATCCAGCCGGGCCAGCGGATGGTCGAGCGGCAGTGATGCCGGAAATACGCCCGCGCCAATACTGCCATTCAAGCGGCGCGCAACCGCCAGCAGCCGGATCCGCCGGCCCGCCGCCAGCGCGCGATCGATATTGGCCGCCGTGATCGCATCGATCCCTTGGTGGACAATCTGCTCCACGGTCACCGCAGCGTCGAACGCCAGCTGGGTAAGAATGGCGAGCTTCGCGGCCGAGTCACGTCCGGTGACATCGTCAGCCGGGTCGGGCTCGGCCAGGCCGCGCGCCTGCGCCTCCGCCAGCGCCCGGGCAAACGACTGGCCGAGCTCCATCTGCGAGAGAATGAAGTTCGCGGTGCCGTTGATCACCGCTGTGATCGAGCGGACCCGGTCTCCCACCAGGTGGGTCGTGAAGACGCGGATCACCGGCAGCGCCGCGCCAACGCTGGCTTCGAACGCAAAGACGCGGTCCATCGACGCCGCCAGGTCCCTGAGGTGTGCGCCGTGGATACTGACGAGCTGTTTGTTCGCGGTGACGACATGTTTGCCACGGGCGAGGGCTTCGGTCAGGTACGAGGCCGCCGGCTCGACACCGCCGATCGCCTCGATGATGACATCGATGCCCGGATCGCGAAGGACGCGCCAGGCATCGTCAGTCAACAGATCCGGATCCACCGTGATTCGCCGCGGCTTGTGAATGTGCTTGACCGCGACGCGGGTGACGATAGGAATGGCGCCGGTGCGGACGGCAAAGTGGTTGCCGTTCCGGCGCAGCGCCTCGGCGACCGCGCTGCCGACGTTGCCCAATCCCAGCAATCCGATACGGATCGTGCGCATAACAAAATGCCCCTCCCAATTCCTGGAGGGGGTCTCTTCCCTCTTATCTCTCGGAATTGGTCCGCGGGAATTAGCACCTTGCATCTACGTGCAGGCTGCCGGGGGTCATCGGGCCCGTCCCTCACCCACTCTGGATAAGAGTCGCTATTCGATTGGAAACCTTTATACCAAAGTAGCGGGAGAAGGTCAAGGGACGAATGGCGAGGGCGAGACCGGGAGGCCTCGAACAAGGTCCCCGTCGCGCCGTCCGATAGAGCGTGAATCCAACAGAAGAAACCAAACGTACTTTGCATTCAAAGTAGGACACCACGAGGGGTGCTACCTCGTTGACTTCCGGCGTGGCCCCGTGATAATGTGGGCGAGGCAGGTAAGGGGTTGCAAGGCCGTTATCTGTACGTTGCAAGGAAAGGAGCAAGGATCGCAATGGCTACAGGAACTGTGAAGTGGTTCAACGCGGAGAAGGGCTACGGCTTCATCTCCGTGGAGGGTGGCAAGGACGTCTTCGTCCACTACAGCGCCATCCAGGCCGATGGGTTCCGTACCCTGCAGGAAGGTCAGCAGGTGCAGTTCGACATCGTCGACGGCAAGAAGGGCCCGCAGGCCTCGAACGTACAGCCGCTCTAAGACTTCGTCCGAGCGACAACGTTCTCCGACCCGCCGGAGCAACTCTCCGGCGGGTCGTTTAGTTCCCAAAGGGAAAAGGTCAAAGGAAAATGGAAACGACTTTCTAAAGGTAATAAAGGGGCAGACCTTTCCCCTTTCCATCGTGACTGGCGTGGACATCTTCTACATCGTCGACCGGCTCTTCTTGCTAGTCTACGTGCTGCTCATCGTCCGCGTCGTGCTCAGTTGGGTGCCCAATGTCAACTACTCTCACCCCGTCGTACAGTTCGTCCACCGGGTGACATCACCGATCCTGGATCCGATCCGCCGCGTGGTCCCATCCATGGGCGGCCTGGACCTTTCCCCACTCGTGGCGATCCTGCTGCTCCAACTCATCCGCCAGGTCATCATGGAACTGCTGCGCCGTACCCTTTGAGTAGCGGCGAGGCCCGGGGATATCTTGCTTGTGGCTGATTAAGAGGGACGGATGGCCGGGGGGTGGAAACAGTGGCCGTGCAGGCGTATGTGCTCGTGCGAACGATGCCAGGCCAGGCCGTTGAGGCGCTGGCACATATCCTCGAGACGCCCGGTGTGTCGACGGCGCATGCCGTCACGGGTCCCACCGACATCATCGCCTTTGTTGAAGCCGACAGCATGGATGCGCTAGGTCGTCTGATCGTGTCCAGAATCCAACAGGCACCCGGCGTGACCCGAACGACGACGTGCGTGGTCACGTCCATCTCGCGATAAACTCCGATGCTTGATCAAGTCCTGCAGGTGACGATCCTCGTATCGGACCTCAAGAAGGCGGCCAACTTCTACTCGTACGTGCTGGGACTGCCCGTCATTACTCAGTCGGATCGCGCCGCGGAGTTCCGGACCGAAGGCGTCATCCTGGCCGTGAAGCCCCGCGAGTCCGCCGGCCAGGCTCAGGTGAAGCAAGGCGCCGGAGGTTCGGGCTCAACACAAATCACGTTCCAGGTCGCCGACCTCGATGTCATCTTCAACGAAGCCAAAGGCCGCGGCGCCAAGGTGCTGGTTCCCCCCCGCACCGTGGATGCCGGCCGGATGGCCCGCATCGCCGACCCCGAGGGGAATATCGTCGAGTTGTTTGAGCCTGAGGC
>JACPRY010000162.1 GCA_016193565.1 Armatimonadota bacterium | reverse complement strand
GCCCGGTCATCTCCGGATGTGGGATCGTCAACCGGTCCGTTGCGAGCTCGAGACCGTCATAGAGAAGCAGGTCGATGTCGATCGTGCGCGGCCCCCACCGGATCTCGCGGGTCCGCTCCATCTCCTGCTCCACTCGCTTCGTCAGGTTGAGCAGTTCCTCCGGCGACAGCGCCGTGTCGACCTCGGCCACGAGATTGTAGAACCAGGGCTGGTCAGGAAATCCCACCGGCTCGGTTTCATAGATTGAAGATCTCTTCACCACGGTGAGATGTCCGGACGCTTCCAGGGCGGCCAGCGCGCCTTCAAGCATCGCTCTCCTGTCGCCAAGATTTGAACCCAGGCTCAGGTAGGCCCTCGCCATGGTCGCCAGCTACGACCGCTCACGCCGGATCTCCACGCTCGAGTACTGGAGCGGCCCGGGAAGGCGGACCTGCGGTTTGCGCACGCGCACGGTGACGGCCTCCACACGGTCGAGCGAAAGCAGGCGACGGGCGATCGTCTCCGCGAGCGTCTCGAGCAGCTGCCGCGACTCACCCTGCATCGTCTCCTTGACGACGTCATACACCAGCCGGTAGTCTACGGTGTGCGCAAGATCGTCCGTGCGCGCGGCCTCGGCCAGGTCGGCCTCCAGTTCCACGTCGACGGTGAACTCCTGCCCCTCCGTCCGCTCGACCACGAGCGCGCCGTGGTGCGCGAAGAACTTCATCCCCGCGAGCACAATCCGGTCGGCCACAGCCATCACCGGGCGAGGCGGTTCCGGACGATCTCCATGACCTCGTCGCGGAGCCGGATCGATTCGGCGCCAAGTTCGCCGGCCCGGGCATCGGTGGCGGCGACATACTCCGCATCCTTGATGCCGGCGAGATTGATCCGGACGTTCAGGATCGCGCCCTGCACGCCGGCGTCACCGAGGAGCGCGGCCACACCCGCGTCACTGATCGCGCTCGGGTTGCCCTCACGTGCCACCGGTACGGCGGTCTTCAGGACTTCCACCCCGTGCGCCGCCACCGCGAGGGGCACTGCGGCGGCCTCGATGAGCGTCTTCTGGATGGCGTGCTGTCGGCTCCGCCGCTGCTCATCGGTCTCTTTAGGCATCCGCATCGCCCGCATCACGTCATCGAACGCCTGGGCGTCTTTGGCTGTCAGATCCAACAATGCCACTCGCGCCTGATCCAATCTCGCGGCGGGCGCCGCAAGCGGCGCGGTGGCTTCCTTGGACTTGGTCAGCCGGCTGACCATGGAGAGCAGCGCGGCCGCCATGGCGCAGGCCAGCGCCGATGCGCTCCCTCCACCGGGGGTGGGCTCGGCTGATGCCAGGCGCTCCAGGAATCGCGACAGCGGTTCGCTAATCACGGCCGATCGCGACGCGGCCTCGTTTGATGACCGTCTGCACGGGATTGACCCCGAATGACACCGGCAGCAGCCGGTAATCATCCATCTCGATAATGGCGATGTCCGCGGCTTTGCCGGGCTCCAGGCTTCCAACTTCCTCGGCCATGCCGATCGCGTGTGCCGCGTTGATGGTGGCGGCGACGACCGCCTCGGCAGGTGTCAGCTTCATCCCCAGACACGCCAGCGCGACGGCCATCGGCATCGAGTACGTGGGCGAAGTGCCGGGATTGAAGTCGGTTCCAATCGCGATGGACCCATCCAGGTCGATGATCCGCCGCGCGTCCGCATAGGGCAGGCCCAGGAACAGCGCCGTGGCCGGCAGGAGAACGGCCATCGTGCCGGATCTGGCCATCGCGCGGAGACCGTCCTCGGAGGCGCGGAGCAGGTGGTCGGCCGAGATCGCCTCGACCTCGGCAGCGAGGCGGGCGCCGCCCTGATCGGACAGTTCATCGGCGTGGATCTTTGCGTCCAGCCCGGCGTCCTGTCCCGCGAGCAGGACGGCTCGGGACTGTTCCAGTGTGAACGCGCCGGCATCGCAGAAGACGTCGCAGAACTCCGCGAGATCTTCTTCGACCACCGCCGGGAGCATCTCGTCAGAGACCAGCCGGATGTAGCCATCCGCGTCGTCACGATACTCCGGCGGGATGGCGTGGGCTCCAAGGAACGTCGGGACGAGATCAACTTCGTGCATCGCGCTCAGACGGTGCACGGCCCGGAGGCACTTCAACTCGTCCTCCAGCGACAGGCCGTAGCCGCTCTTGGCTTCCGCCGTCGTCGTGCCGTGGGCGAGCATACCGTCGAGACGGACGCGGGCGAGCGCGATCAGATCGTCCTCAGAGGCTGCGCGTGTGGCCCGCATCGTCGAGAGAATGCCGCCCCCACGTGCGGCAATCTCTACATAGCTCGCCCCGGCCAGTCGCATCTCAAACTCATCGGCCCGCGATCCCGCGAACACGAGGTGCGTATGCGGATCGACGAATCCGGGGAGCACGATTCTCCTCCGTGCATCAATTGTGGTCGTCTCGTTGCGCGTGGCGACCTCATCGAGGACCTGGGCAGTCGGTCCGGCCGCGATGATGACTCCGTCCGAGGCCGCCACGGCTCCATCCTCAACGAGGCCGAGGTCTGCCAGCGCTCGTCCGCTTCGAGGAAGGTCGTTGCTTCCGGCAATGGTCAGGAGTTGCGCGGCATGCACGATGAGGAGGTCGGCGACCAACTTCATCGGGAACGGCAAACGGGGAACGGGGAACGGAGCAAAGCAGGGAGTCTGCGTGACGCCGTGCATATCAGCATGAGTTCACACATCGTTTGTGCTTACCGTTCCCTGTTCCCGGTTCCCCGTTCCCGTCACTCCATTAGTTTAGCTTCGAGGATTTGGTCGCGGGTGAAGTCGCGGAGCCGGAGGGCGCGCCGGGCGACGTCGACGATCGCGTCGAGGGGAATGAGACCTACCACCTCGCTCTCGAGAATCTCCGCGCCGTACTTGGCGGCCTCTTCGCGCACGGCTTCATAGGCCCGCTGGACCGGTGTCTGCGTGTAGTCAACCAGGTTCATCGACACCTGCGCTCTGCCGCTCTCGCTCTTCACCCCCATCGCCTGCACGGCTGCAAGCCCGCCGCTGCTCTCGCGAACCGCGCGCGCGATCTTCTTGGCGATCTCGACATCGTCGGTTGTGAGGTTGATGTTATAGGCGATGAGCGGCCGGCGAGCGCCGACCACCGTGACCCCGGCGGTCGGATGCGGCTTCGGATCGCCGACGTCGGGCGCCCAGGCGGGATCGCCGAGTTTGGCCGACAGGCCCTCGTACTCTCCCTTGCGGATGTCCGGGAGCCGCCTTCGCTCGGGCTTCGTCGCCGCATCCGCGTAGAAGAAGACGGGGACGCGCAACTGCTCCCAGATCTCGCGTCCGAGGGCCCTGGCGGTTGCGACGGCCTCTTCCATCGTGACCCCGAAGATCGGGATAAACGGGATGACATCGACCGCGCCGAGGCGGGGATGCTCGCCGCGGTGGACGTTCATGTCGATGAGCTCGATCGCCCGCCGGGAGGCGGCGAGTGCCGCGGCCTTCGCGCCTTCGGGTGTCCCGACAAACGTGACGACGCAGCGGTTGTGGCTCTCGTCCTTCTGCACGTCCAGCAGCTGCACATCCCGGGTGCGGCGCACTTCATCCGCAATCGCCTCGATGACGTCTCGACGGCGGCCCTCACTGAAGTTGGGTACACATTCAACCACTCGGGGCATGTGGTCCCCGTATGAGTTTCAGTCGGGGAGAGGCTCCGCCTTCCGCCTGGTGCGGATTATGTTTCGTCGACGCGAGAAAAGTGGATGACGGTCACCGTGTCGTCCGGCGAGACCTGGCGTTCCCGGCCGTAGATCGCCGAGAGCCAGTCGATGAGCTCCTCGTGACGCCGCAGTTCGGGGTTGTCGCGCTGGATCTCCCGCGGCGAGACCTCCTTCAACGCCTTCACCTCGATAGCGTCGATGATGGCGGAGGCGATCTTCTTGCGTGTCCCGTGCCGCCGGCCGACGGTGAGCCACACGATCTGGCCGGCCTGGTACTTGTCGCTCTTGTCGCCCAGCCGGATCGTGGCCGTCTTGCGGCCGTCACGCAACTGCTCGGCGAACACCGACGAATAGAAGTTTAGGGCGAACACGTCACCCTCCTCACACCGGGAACTGGGAACGGGGAACTGGGAACGGTAACTACCCTTTTCTATCCGTTCCCCGTTCCCTGTTCCCCGTTCCCGTCATTTGTGGGCAGCATCGGAATTTTCAGGCCGTGCCGGCGGGCGGCGTCAATCGCCTCTGGATAGCCCGCATCGGCATGGCGGATGACCCCAGTCCCCGGATCGGTGGTGAGCACCCGCTCGAGTTTCTGGTCGCCCAGCCGCGTGCCGTCGGCGATGACGACCTGTCCCGCGTGAATCGAGTACCCGATCCCGACCCCGCCGCCATGATGCACGGACACCCATGTCGCCCCGGCGCCGGTGTTGACGAGGGCGTTGAGGATCGGCCAATCCGCAACCGCATCGGACCCATCGCGCATCCCCTCAGTCTCCCGATATGGTGATGCGACTGAGCCCGCATCGAGGTGATCCCGACCAATGACGATCGGTGCCGCCACGTCCCCCCTGCCTACCAGCTCGCTGAACGCGAGTCCGGCCTGTGCCCGCTCGCCGTAGCCGAGCCAGCAAATGCGAGCCGGCAGTCCCTGAAACGGCACGCGCTCTTCTGCAATCCGGATCCACCGGGCCAGGGCATCGTTCTTGGGAAAGAGGTCGAGTACGACCCGATCCGTGCGGAAGATGTCGCGCGGGTCGCCGGAGAGCGCCACCCACCGGAACGGCCCGCGCCCCTCGCAGAACTGCGGACGGACATAGGCCTGCACGAAGCCCGGATAACTGAACGCGTCCGCGAATCCGGACTCCCTGGCCTGGCCGCGCAGGTTGTTGCCGTAGTCGAACACGACGCTCCCCAGCGACTGCATCGTGACCATGGCCGCGCAGTGGCGGACGATGGAACTCCTTGATCGTTTCACGTAATCCTCGGGCGCGCGCTGCCGCAGCTGCGGCGCCTCTTCCGACGTCACGCCCTCGGGGATGTAGCCTCCGAGCGGATCGTGGGCCGATGTTTGATCCGTGACGATATCGAACACGATCTCTCGCTTGACCAGTGCCGGGAACACCTCAGCGGCGTTCCCCAGCAGCGCCACGGCGTGGGGCCGTCCGGCGCGCTTGGCTTCATCGACCCAGCGCAGCGCGTCGTCGAGCCGGTCGGTGGCGCGATCGACCCAGCCGCCCGATAGCCGCCGGTGGATCCGCGCCGGATCGACCTCGACGATCAGCGCCACCCCGTCGTTCATCGTCACGGCCATCGGCTGGGCGCCGCCCATCCCGCCCAATCCGGCGGAGAGCACGGTGCGCCCGCGCAGGGTGCCGCTGAAGTGCGTTCCCGCGACGGCCGCAAACGTCTCGTACGTGCCCTGCAAGATCCCCTGCGTTCCGATGTAGATCCACGAGCCCGCGGTCATCTGACCGTACATCATGAGCCCGAGGGCCTCGAGCTCCCAGAACTTCTCCCACGTCGCCCAGGCGGGCACGAGCATCGAGTTGCTGATCAGCACCCGCGGCGCCCATTCATGCGTCCGGAGCACGCCGACGGGCTTGCCCGACTGTACGAGCAGCGTCTCGTCACCGCCCAGGGACCTGAGGCTCGTGACGATTGCGTCGAAGCACTCCCAGTTCCGCGCCGCCTTGCCCGTGCCGCCGTAGATGATCAGCTCATCCGGTCGCTCGGCCACCTCAGGGTCGAGGTTGTTCATCAACATGCGCATTGCCGCTTCCTGCGGCCAGCCGCGGCACGAGAGCGTTGAGCCTCGCGGCGCCGTGACCCGGCGCGGTCCGCTCACGACAATCTCCCCACCATCTGCTCCACCGCGGCCAGTATTGCGCCGCTCCGAACGAGTTCGAATCCTGCCCTGAGGTCCCCGGCGAGCACCCGGTCATCCCCGAGCGGCGGAACGACTCGGCGCACGGCCTCGTATGCGCGGGCGGTGCCCTTCCCTGGCCGCCGCGGCCGGTGGAACTCCAGGGCCTGCGCGGCGCAGATGAGCTCGATCCCAACGACCTGCTGGACATGCGCAATCACCTGTGCGGCCTTGCGCGCCGCGATCGTGCCCATGCTGACGTGATCTTCCTGGTTGGCCGAGGTCGGGATGCTGTCCACGCTGGCGGGATGGCTGAGCACTTTGTTTTCCGAGACGAGCGCGGCCGCCGTATACTGCGCCAGCATCAGGCCGGAATGCAGCCCGCCGTCGCGCGTGAGAAACGCGGGGAGGCCGCTGAGGTGTGGATTGACCAGGCGCTCAATCCGTCGCTCTGAGATGTTTGCCAGCTCGCTACAGGCGATCGCGAGCACGTCCAGCGCGAGCGCGATCGGCTGGCCGTGGAAGTTGCCGCCGGAGATGACGCGGTCGTCACTGGGGAAGATCAGCGGATTGTCGGTGGCGGAGTTGATCTCGATCTCCACCACGCGCTGGACATACCCGATCGCATCGCGAGAGGCGCCGTGGACCTGGGGGATGCAGCGAAGCGCATACGCATCCTGCACTTTCTGGCGCGAGCGCGCCTGTGCCAGGATCTCGCTCGCCGTGATCAGCCGCCGCATGTTTTCGGCGCAGGCGCGCTGTCCGGGATGTGGCCGGACTTGATGCAGCAGCGCATCGAACGCCTCGGGCAGGCCGCGGAGGGCCTCGAAAGACATCGCCGCGGCGACATCCGAAACATCCGCAAGCCGCCGCGCGTCAAAGACGGCGAGCGCGCCGATCGCCGCCATCGCCTGCGTGCCGTTGATCAGCGCCACACCCTCTTTTGAACCCAGCACGGCGGGGGCCAATCCTGCTTCCTGCAGCGCGTCGCGGCCGGCCATGCGCCGGCCGCCGGCGGTGACCTCGCCTTCGCCGATCATGGCCAGCGCGAGATGCGCCAGCGGAGCGAGATCCCCTGAGGCGCCCACGGATCCCTGTGATGGCACGACGGGATGAATGCCCCGGGTGAGCATCTCGACGAGCAGGTCGAGGGTTTGGGGACGGATACCAGAATAGCCGAGCGCCAGCGCGTGCGCCCGAAGCAGCATCATCGCCCGCACGACTTCCTCCGGAAACGCGTCACCGACGCCGGCGCTGTGGCTGCGCACGATGTTCACCTGGAGCTGCGCCGTTTGCTCCGGCGAGATGTGCACGCCGGCCAGGTCACCTACGCCGGTGCTGATCCCGTAGATGGGCCGCGCGTCCGCTGCCAGGCGCTCGACCACGGCCCGTGACCGCTCCACACGCCCCCGAGCATGATGAGAGAGGGCAACCGCTGCCCTCTCTCGCGCCACCTTCACAACATCCTCTATGGTGAGATGTTCGCCGATTTCAACGGCCACATGGACTCCGAACTGACGGGCTTCGGGCTTCGGGCTTCGGGCTTCGTAAGAACCTGCTTTTGTGCGATGCCCGACGCCCGGTGCCCGATGCCCGGTAGTCTTATTTCAGACTTTCATGAAACGTCGCCGCCACGTTCTTCTGCCCTCGCTTACCCACTACCGTTGCAAGGGTGACGCTGTTATAGATGATCTTCGAGGTCACGGTGTTGATGCTGTTGAGCTGTCCCAAGATGGCCTGCGAGGCGAG
>JACPRY010000134.1 GCA_016193565.1 Armatimonadota bacterium | reverse complement strand
GCCGCCCGCTCTGACAGAAACGCGGCCGACGGATTCGGCACCTCGCGCAGCCCGTCCGCGCGCATCTCGAACACGCCGATCTCGTTGGTGGAGCCGAACCGGTTCTTCGTCGCGCGCAGAATCCGGTACGCGTGATGGCGGTCACCCTCGAAATAGAGGACCGTATCCACGATGTGCTCGAGCACCCGCGGGCCGGCGAGCTGCCCCTCCTTCGTCACGTGGCCGACCAGCAGCACCGTGACGTTCTTCCCTTTGGCGAGGCGGAGCAGATCTGCGGTGCACTCGCGAACCTGGGCGACGCTCCCCGGCGCGCTGGGAACGTCGGCACGGTAGACCGTCTGAATCGAGTCGATGACCACCGCCGCGGGGTCGGTGCGCTCTATCGCCCCGATGATCGCGCCGAGATCATTCTCCGCAAGGAGCAGCAGGCCCGAGGCGCTCATGCCCAATCGCTCAGCCCGCAGCTTCACCTGCGCCACGGACTCCTCGCCGGTCACATACAACACTTTTAGGCCCGATGCCGCAAGCCGCTGACATGTCTGCGTGAGCAATGTACTCTTTCCTGCCCCTGGCTCGCCGCCGACAAGCACGAGCGAACCGGGCACAAGGCCGCCGCCCAGCACCCGGTCGAGTTCTCCAATGCCGGACGCCACCCGCGGCTCCGCCGCCACCGCCACCTCAGCGATTGCCACCGGCGCTGCCGCAACCGTCACGGGCCGCGTGTCGCGCCCGCCTTCTTGGAACTCCTCGACAAACGAGTTCCACTCCCCGCACGACGGACAGCGGCCGAGCCACTTCGGCGATGTGTGCCCGCAGGATTGACACGCGTATTGAAGTTTGGCTTTGGTCATCAGCGAAAAGGGCCCGGGGTTCCGGGCCCTCCTACGTGAGAACAAGAGTGATGGTAACCGTTCCCCGTTCCCGGTTCCCCGTTCCCGTCAGTCGCCTTTCAGGGCGGGTTCGGGCGCGCGCTTCTTGTCGAAGGAAATCTTTCCGTCCTTTTCGTCCACGAGGACGGTATCGCCCGAACTGAAGTTGCCGCGCAGGAGTTCGTCGGACAGCTGGTCTTCGATCAGGCGCTGGATGGCGCGGCGCAGCGGCCGGGCGCCGAAGGTCGGATCGAACCCTTGCTTCGCGAGCAGCTCCTTCGCCGCGTCGGTGAGCTCGAGGTCCATGTTCTGCCCGCGCAGCTCACGCCGGACGCGGGAGATGAGGATGTCCACGATCGCCTTGATCTGGTCGATGGTGAGCGGCCGGAAGATGATGATCTCGTCGATGCGGTTCAGGAACTCCGGCCGGAACGTGCGGCGCAGCTCCTCGGTAATCCGCTCCTTCATCCGTTCGTAGGCCGAGGCCATCGCCTGATCCTCGCCCCGCACCGGGCGGAAGCCGATGGCGACTTCCTTCTCGAGGATCGGCGCGCCGACGTTGCTCGTCATGATGAGCACGGCGTTCTTGAAGTCCACCGTGCGCCCCTGAGCGTCGGTGAGGCGGCCGTCGTCGAGGATCTGCAGCAGGACGTTAAAGATCTCCGGATGCGCCTTCTCGATCTCATCGAAGAGCACGACCGAGAACGGCCGCCGGCGAACCTGCTCGGTCAGCTGGCCGCCCTCCTCATACCCTACGTAGCCGGGCGGGGAGCCCACCAGCCGGCTGATCGTGTGACGCTCGCTGTACTCCGACATGTCGATACGGATGAGGGCGTTCTCGTCGCCGAAGAGGAACTCCGCAAGCGCCCGCGCCAGTTCAGTCTTGCCGACGCCGGTCGGGCCGAGGAAGATGAAGGAGCCCACCGGGCGCCGCGGATCCTTCAGGCCCGTGCGGGCGCGCCGGACGGCCTTCGCCACCGCTTGCACCGCCTCTTCCTGTCCCACAATCCGCTGGTGGATGGACTCTTCCATGTGCAGCAGCCGCTGCGTCTCTTCCTCCACCAGACGCGTCACGGGAATGCCGGTCCAGGAGGAAACGATGTCTGCGATGTCCTCGGCGGTTACCGTGCTGACGTCGCGGCCCTTCTCCTTCTTCCAAGACGACTCCAGCTCCTCGAGTTTCTGCCGGAGCACGCGCTCCTTGTCCCGCAGCGGCGCCGCCTTCTCGAAGTCTTGCTGTTTGATGGCCTCATCCTTCTCGCGGCGGACGCGCTCGACTTTCTCGACCGCCTGGCGCACTTCCTGAGGCAGGAACGACGCCTGCAGGCGGATCTTGCTAGAGGCCTCGTCCATCAGGTCGATCGCCTTGTCGGGGAGGAAGCGGTCGGCGATGTACTTCTCGGCCAGGGTCGCCGCCGCGACCAGGGCATCGTCGCCGATGCTGACGCCGTGGTGCGCCTCGTAGCGCGGCCGCAGTCCCTTCAGAATCTCGATGGTTTGCTCCACCGTCGGCTCACTGACCAGAATCGGCTGGAACCGCCGCTCGAGCGCCGCATCCCGCTCGACGTACTTGCGGTACTCGTCCAGGGTCGTGGCGCCGATACACTGCAGCTCGCCGCGCGCCAGGGCCGGCTTGAGGATGTTGCTCGCGTCGATCGCGCCTTCTGCCGCGCCCGCGCCGACCAGGGTGTGCAGCTCGTCCACAAACAGGACGACTTCACCCTGGGCCTTGCGGATCTCGTCCATCACTTTCTTCATCCGCTCTTCGAACTCGCCGCGGTACTTCGTGCCCGCGACCAGCGCGGCCAGATCAAGCTGGACGACCCGTTTGTTGCGCAGCACCTCGGGCACGTCGCCGCGGACGATCCGCTGCGACAGGCCCTCCGTAATGGCGGTCTTGCCGACCCCAGGCTCGCCGATGAGGGCGGGGTTGTTCTTCGTGCGACGGCTGAGGATCTGGATGACGCGCTCAATCTCGCGCTCACGGCCGATCACCGGGTCGAGCTTGCTCTCGCGGGCCAGTTTGGTGAGGTCGCGGCCGAACTCGTCGAGCGTCGGGGTCTTGCTGGTCTGCTTCGTGTAGGACGTCGTGCCTTCTTCGCCGAGGAGGTAGACGACCTGCGCCCGCACGCGCTCGAGGTCCGCGCCCATCGCCTCGAGCACGCGGGCGGCGACGCCCTCGCCCTCACGGATCAAGCCGAGGAGCAGGTGCTCGGTGCCGATGTAGTTGTGCCCGAGCCGGCGCGCTTCATCGAGCGCGAGCTCGAGCACTTTCTTTGCGCGGGGCGTGAACGCGACTTCTTCGTAGGGGGTGCGTTCCCCGCGGCCGATCGCGCTCTCGATCTCAGCGCGCACGCGGTCGGGGGAGATGTTCAAACTCTCGAGGACTTTGCTTGCGACGCCTTCGCCTTCGCGGATGATGCCGAGGAGGATGTGCTCCGTCCCGACGGCGCTGTGGTTCAGGCGCTTGGCTTCTTCTTGCGCGAGGATGATGACGCGTCGGGCTCTCTCTGTGAACCGCTCAAACATTGCTTCCCCCTCTCCGCCGCGACGAAAGGAGTGAATAGGAGGCTTCGTTTGGCCTACGACTTCTGCCCCGGCGAAGTTCCCTCCTGCTCCACTGCTCTAACCCCGCCCAAGGCAGTGATCCAGGAGGCGGCATGCGGAGGTCCTTCGTCTGCATCTTCATCTTATCGTACATCGTTTGCGCCGGTCAAATTCCTCTGCACCTGTATCTGCGTTTTTCCCGCCGGCGGCGAAAAGAAGACCGGGCAGGAAATGATTCCTGCCCGGTGTGCCAACGAGTGTGTAACGTTTCAGTGATTTATCTGCAACACCGAATAGCGCAGCTTGCCTGCGGGAACGACGACTGTAACGGTCTCGCCCTTCCGTCTGCCGAGGAGGGCCTTGCCCACGGGAGATACGTTGCTGATCTTGTCGTGGTCGGGATCCGCCTCGGCCGACCCGACGATCATGTAGGCGAGCGTCTCGCCGGTCGCGAGGTCCTTCAGTTGCACCGTGGACCCGACAGTGACCAGATCGGAGGGGGCATCGTGATTGTCGATGACCCGCGCGCTGCGGAGCATCTGCTCCAGCTGGAGGATCCGTCCCTCCACGAACGCCTGCTCGTTCTTCGCATCCTCATACTCGGCGTTTTCCGAAAGATCGCCGAACTCTTTCGACGCCTTGATCCGCTCTGCGACTTCCTTGCGCTTGACCGTCTTGAGGTGCTCCAGCTCATCTTCGAGCTTCCTGAGTCCCTGTTGGGTCAGGATCGTTTCCTTGTCGGCCTCGGTTGCCATCGTCAGACTCTGTTTCCCCAACCTGAAAGAAATACTGAGGGATCAAATGCCCTCAGCGAAACCCACTATAGACCCAATCGCAGGCACGCGTCAAGGCTTATCCCGAACAGCGACGGCGGCCTTCTGTCTGGCCGCCCGCTTAATCCGTTCGACTTCTCGATCATCGATCGCGCGTTCGAATCTCCTGAATCCCGACAGTTTGAAGCCGTGCTTGCGCGCGAGCGACGCGATCTCTTCAACCTTCGCCAGCGAAATGTCCCTGCCCAGCGTGAAGTTCTCGTAGCGATGCTCCAGCGCGAGGATGATCGTTTCCGCCATGCAGGCCTCGACCATCCGCGGGGGGAAGCCGAAATCCAGCCCGAACTCGGGCTCGCCGGGAACTTCGATCACCCCGCCGTCGATGACCAGGATGTCGTTGCGTCGCTCGTAGACCAATCGCGAGACGTTGCGCGGGCGCGCGACGTCACACACGACTGCGCCCGGACGGAGGTCCTCCGGTTCGATGAGCACGTCGGTGGCGGACGACACTGTCAGCACGATCTCAGCCTCCCGGACGGCCCGCCGGACATCGGTCTGCACCTCTATCTGACCCCGCCTCAACGGCCGCAGCCGGGCGGCGAGGGCCTCCAGGGCCTCCCGGGCTCGTGCGACGAGGATCAGCCGGCCCACCGATCGTGCCAGGATCTCGCTGCAGACCGCGCCGATCGACCCGGTCGCGCCAATGACCGCCGCCGTGGCGCCGGCCGGGACAACCTCCATCCGGTCGGCCGCCAGCAGCGCACCCTCCACGGCGGTGGCGGCGGTGTAACTGTTGCCGGTCGTGACCGCGATGTTGAGATTCCTTGCGACCGTGAGACCCCGGTCGCCGACAATCTTCGTGAAGGCGCCCAGGCCGAAGAGGCGGGCGCCCTGGTCCTCTGCCAGCCGCCCCGCCTGGATGAGCCGGCTGTAGACGAACGGAAGTGGCGATTCCAGTAGAGTCTTCGGGGTCAGCGGCAGTCCGATGAACCACCCCTCCGCTTGCACCCCGGTGGCTGAACGAATTCCCGTGATGTGCGAGATCAACCGCGGGGGAATCCACTTGAAGACCTGCTCCACAAATCTCGAAGGCAGCCGGCGCGTGAACGCATATCTACGGGCGAAGTCGTCCACGCGGAGAGGATGAACGAGGAAAGCGAACCGGCCGATGTCCGCACTCATCGGGTTCCGACGTGCTCGCGGCGCATCCATCCCGGGCGGGCGTCGGGGTTGAGCTCTTCCATGCGGGGTTCGAAGCCGGCTCGCAGGGCGGTCTGCAGATACTCCTCCGGAGTGATCTCCTCAGGGCGCTTGCCGGTCACAGCCACGATCACGCCCTGCAGCGCGTTCGTGGGGAACGAGCGCCCCCCCATGTCCGGGCCATCGGTGATGAGCATCCACAACCCGCGTTTGCGGAGCTCCTCGACATCCTGTGCCGTGATGGTCTGCGTGAGCACGATCTTCCCGCGCAGGTTGTCAGGCATGAAGCGACGGATGAGATGGAAGTCGCCGGCCACGATCTCTGCCCACTCGTAGTAGCGATGGTGCTTGGGCGTAATTTCCTCCTGTTTCTTGCCGGTCGGATACAGCCACTTGATCGGAAGTTTGGTCAAGACCGGAAGGAGCAGCGCCGCCAGAATCTTCACCGTGGTCAGTCTCTTGATCGGAATGGGAAGACCGAGCGCGAAGATG
>JACPRY010000157.1 GCA_016193565.1 Armatimonadota bacterium | reverse complement strand
TCGTAAGTCGTAGGTCGACAAGGAAGTGTGGATGGGAAGACTTTTCGGGACGGATGGGGTGCGGGGGGTGCGCGTCGAGGTGCGAAATGTGCCTCCTGGCGCCGTCGCTGAAGTGGATCCCAGGACGATCCAGGTGCAGGTGCAGGGGCCGATTTCCGTCGTGAGCCGACTCGGGCCGCAGGATTTCCTTGCCCGGGTCGATGTCAACGGCGACGTTCAGGAGGGCCGGCGCCGAGTGAAGGTGATTATCGAAGCGCCGCGGCAGATCGAAGTGCTGGCCGTGATGCCGGCGGAGGTTGTGGTGACGGTGAGGAAGGGCGGCTAGTGAAAAAGAGACGTAGGTCGTAGGTCGTAAGTCGTAGGTCGACAAGGAAGTGTGGATGGGAAGACTTTTCGGGACGGATGGGGTGCGGGGGGTCGCCAACGTCGACCTGACCCCCGAACTGGCCTTCAACGTCGGGCGAGCCGCCGCGCACGTCCTGAACCCGCAGGGCGGCGGGCGGTTTCTGATCGGTCGGGACACACGGCTGTCCGGCGAGATGCTAGAGGCCGCGCTCGTCTCGGCGATCTGTTCGACCGGGGGGCATCCCGTCCGCGCCGGCGTCCTGCCGACTCCCGGCGTTGCCCACCTCGCACGGGCGCAGCACGCATCGGCGGGCGTCGTCATCTCCGCCTCTCATAATCCCATTGAAGACAACGGCATCAAATTCTTTGCCGGCGACGGCTTCAAACTGCCCGATGAGGTCGAGGATGCGATTGAGGCTGCGATGAATCGGCGCGATCTGCGCCGTCCGTTGGGCGTTGACGTGGGCCGCGTTGAGGAGTTTCCCGAAGGGGCGGAGATGTACGCGGAATACGTCGCCTCATTGGCCACGATGCCGCTTGGAGGGCTGCGGGTCGTCGTCGACTGCGCCTATGGAGCATCGGCGCGTGTCGCGGCTAACCTCTGGAAACGCCTGGGCGCGACGGTGATCGCGATCAATGATGCGCTCGACGGCAGCCGGATCAACGTGGAGTGTGGATCGACCAACCCGGAGGTGATCCGGCAGGCGGTGCTCGAGCACGGCGCGGACGTGGGGTTCGCGCACGACGGCGACGCGGACCGGGTGATCGCCGTCGATGAGACCGGGCAGATTGTCGACGGCGACGGGATCATGGGCCTGTGCGCGATCCACCTGCACTCCCAGGATCGATTGCGGGGCAGCCGCGTGATCGCGACGGTCATGTCCAACTATGGCCTCGAAGTGGCGCTGCAGCGCGCCGGGATCGAGCTGGAGCGCACGAAGGTCGGCGACCGGTACGTGCTGGAGCGCATGAGAGAGACGGGCGCGAACCTCGGCGGGGAACAGAGCGGGCACATCATCTTCCTCGATCACGTGACGACCGGTGACGGATCCGTGACCGCCGTCCAGGTCGCGAACGTCATGATGGAGACCGGGAAGCGGCTGTCGGAACTGGCGGCCCCGATCGAGCGGTGGCCGCAGGTGCTGCGCAATGTTACCGTGCCCGACCGCGACCGGTTCGCCCGAGAGCCGGCAATCCAGGCCGCGATCGCCGATGCCGAGCGAAGCCTCGGTGGGCGCGGCCGCATCCTCGTCAGGCCGTCCGGCACCGAACCCGTCGTGCGGGTGATGGTTGAGGCCGAAGATCAGCAGGACGCAGAGTCGATAGCGGGCAGGCTGGCCGGCGCCATCCAGCGCACAATTGGCAAATAAGGTCTACCTGGGTCTTCTAGGTCTCCTAGGTCTTCTGGGTCTGACTACACAAGATGTCGAAAACCTACTGCCGTCCGCGCAGCTTTTTGGTGTGCGGATTCACCGCCTGACCATGCCGGAGGCGGTGGCGGCGGTGATGCAGATGCTCGCCTCAGGAGAGCATCATCAGGTCGTGACGATGAACGCCACGATGCTCTACCGGGCGGTGCGCGATGAGAAGTTCCGGAGGCTGGTGACCTCGGCTTCGCTGGTTACTCCCGATGGAATGGGCGTGCTGCTTGTCGCGAGGATCCTGGGTGCGCCATTTCCCGAGAAGGTGTCCGGCGTTGATCTGGCAGCGCGGTTGTGTGAGGCGTGCGCGGAAGAGGGCGTGCGTGTCTTTCTCCTCGGGGCCGCTCCTGGAGTGGCAGAGGGGGCAGCGCAGAACCTGCTCGCCCGGTACCCCGGATTGCAGATCGCCGGAGTGCAGCACGGGTATTTTGATGGCCGCGAGGAGCCCGCGGTGATCAAGGCGATCCGGACGGCAGGGGCGCGCCTGCTGCTGGTTGGACTCGGATTCCCCCGCCAGGAGGAGTGGATTGCCTCCCACCTTCATGAGTCCAGCGCGGCGGTGGGCATGGGTATCGGCGGCTCACTGGACGTCTATGCAGGCCGGACCAGGCTGGCGCCGGAATGGGTGCGCAGGGCCGGCCTCGAGTGGGCCTACCGGCTACTACGCGAGCCGCGGCGGTGGACGGTCGCAATTACGCTGCCTCTTGTCATTCTTATGGCCCTGCGCGAGCGGGCAGCGATGTTGCTGAGAGGAAGGTTTCGCTCAAGGGGAGAATAGGGTATAGCTCAACTGAGTCCAATGTCATTGCGAGGCCAAAAGGCCGAGGCGATCCCAAGTTGCCTTCTTGTCATTGCGAGGCCTAAAGGGCCGAAGCAATCTCCTATCGACATGAGATTGCTTCGCTCCGCTCGCAATGACCAGAGGAATCGCTCCGCTCGCAATGACTTCTGAGAGAAGAGAGGAGGTGAATGGCGGGTAAGGGTGCCGCAGCGCCAGGCCCCTGACGCGATGACGCGACGACGCGAAGACGGGACAACAAGACCAAGTCGTTAGTTCTGTTGTCGCGTTGTCCAGTTGTCCTGTTGTCGCGTAAGGGGAGACGAGGGAGGGGAGCTCGGACATTCGGCGGGTGACCCTAGGCCATAGTTCCAGGCCTGCACCGGCTCCGACGCCAGTCGGAGCCAAGGCAGCCGACAAACCTC
>JACPRY010000156.1 GCA_016193565.1 Armatimonadota bacterium | reverse complement strand
GTGCCCAACGTCGTGTTCACGTGCGGGGCCGTCGAGCTCGGGGACCGTTTCTTCGTCTACTACGGAGGCGCCGACAGCGTTATCGGCGCGGCGACGGTGTCGCGGGATGCTGTGATGCGGTGGGCCGGGCAGGCGGTGCGATCCGCCCCGGCATTGCCAGATCACGTTCGGCGCGCCGCGAGCCGCGAAGCCCGGGAGTTCGAGCTGGTGCGCCGCGCAAGCGGCTGATCGACACCATCGTTGCGGAGATGGTCAGCCGCGCCAGCAGATAGCAGATCGTCGATTCGCCGCCGGCGTTGAGGTTCGCTCCGTCGGGATGCAGCCCGTCGTGACAGGCGCCGGTCACCGGATCATACACCGGCTTGCCAGCCGAGTTGGCTCCCAAGAACCACCCGAAGGTATCGCGGGCCAACGACCGATATTTGCGATCCCCCATCAGCGCCTCCGCGGCGTTCCATGCTTCCACCATGCTCCCGGCGTCCACAGGCTGTTGATCATAGCGCGCCCGCTCGCCGCCGCGCGGGTACCATCCACGATTCCCGATGGGGATGAAGATGCGTCCGCGTGATGTGACCTCATAGAGGGTGCGTTCAAGGAATGTGAGCGCGCGTCCGGCTGCCTCCAGATAGCGCGCTTCACCCGTGAGCGCCGCCGCGAAGAGCAGACCAAGCGGCAAGCGGCCGGGTTCGTAGGTCAGGATATCCTCGAACCACACCCACGTTGAATCCGAGTGCGAGGCGAGATGCGCCAGAAGGTGATCGGCGCACTCCACAGCTGCCTCGCGGGCGTCGCCATCACCCGTAAGATGCGCGTACAGCGCAAGTCCCTGCACCGCGTTTGCCCACCCGCGGACATGCCGGATACCGGCAAGATGCGGCCGGACGCGGCGCAGAACACGCGTGGCAGTGCGTTTCATCGCCTCAGGCAGATCCGATGCCACCACCTCGGCACACGCCCACACGCAGCGCCCCAGGCCATCATCTGACGCGGCGACCTCTGCCAGCGAGCGATCGTAACCGACCTCGTGGGCCAAGGTCCCGTCCGGACGTTGCGCGTGCAGGAGCAAGCTGAGGTAGACCTCGGCGAGACGCTCGCGCCTGCGGCCCGGGGGCAGCTTCGCGGCGACGATCAGGGCACGGGCGTTGTCGTCTATCGCATACCCGCTGTGCGGATCGCCGACCCCGAGCTTCGCGAACTGCACGATGCCCGGACCGTCAGTCAAAGCGAGCAGGTGATCGAGGCTCAGCGCAGGCAACTTCATCGTCTATTGCGTCTGTTGCGTCAATTGTGTCTCCCAGTTCGATGTAATGCTGTTGGTAGTTGACGCAATGGACACAACGGACTCAATCGACGCAATGGACTTAATAGGACGCGACCGCGGTGCCCCGAGCGGACCGGCTCCGAGCATAGATGTCGCGGAACAGGCGCTGGTATGCCGCTGCGACTCTCGGCCACCGCATCTGTCTTCCATAGGCGAATGCCTGGCGCTGGATTCGTTCGCGCAGTTCCGGATTGCTCAGCAGTCTCATGACCGCTTCCGCGATCGCCGCTGGATTGCGGAACGGGATGAGCATCCCGCGGCCGTCGGCGAGCGCATCGTTCGCGTACAGATACGGCGTGGACACAATCGCCCGGCCGCAACCCAGCGCGTATGACAGCGTGCCGCTGACGATTTGATTCGGGTTGTGATAGGCGGTCACGTACACGTCCGTGGCCATCAGGTACTGCACGAGCTCGTCGTCGGTCAGGTAGCGGTTGTTGAATTTCACATGGTCCTCAAGGTCCAGCCGGCGCACCTGGCGAACCAACCGCGTCCGGTACTCTTCCCCTTGCCCTCGACGCACCACCGGATGTGTCTGCCCGAGCACCAGGTAGAGGACGTTCGGAAAGCGCGCGACGACGCTCGGCAGCGCGTCGAGCACGTCCTCGATGCCTTTGCCCGAATTGATCAGCCCAAACGTAGAGATGACCATTCGGCCGGACAGACCCAGCCGGGCCTTCGCTTCATCAGAGTCCTGCATCGAGACTGCAGGGACTCCGTGGGGAATGATGCGCAGGCGGTGGCCGTCCAGTCCGTACCCCTCGCGCAGGATCTCACGCGCGACGGGGGTCATCGCGACCGTCATGGCGCTGAGCGCGTACACGGCGCGGAGTATCTCGACCGTCGCTGGATCAGGATCCGGGAGCACGGTGTGCAGGGTCGTCACGACCGGTTTCCGTAATGCCTCGAGCAAGATCAAGAGATGGCGCCCCCACTCGCCGCCGAAGATGCCAAACTCGTGCTGGACGTTGACGACGTCGACCGCCGATGCGTTGAGCGCCTGTGCGACCTCACGGTAACTGTCAGGATCGTCCTGCGCAATCTGCCAGCGGACGTGTGGTCCGTAGTGGTAGATCTCGACCTCATCGTTGATAGCTGCAATCAGGGGACGCGTCAGCGGGTTGTGTGCGTGCATCGCGTGGGTGAGATCGCGCGTGAACGTGGCGATGCCGCATTCGCGGGGCGGAAACGTCGACACGTACGCCACCGACACCCGGTGGAGGAGTTTACCGAGATCCACTGTCAACAGTTGTTCCATCGCTGATTGATCACACTGCGCGGCGGGCTACAAGAATTATACCAGGCCGCGCAACTCTGAAACCTCCGTCCCCGAACAGGAGACTAGGCGGCCCAGTTACGGGCATGAAATAACTGGGGGCATTCGGACGCCCATCTGCGTAGCAAGGCCGGGGGCGCAGCATCTTCCTCACGCGACGGCAGCCAGAGTACTTGAAGCTGGCAATCGCCAACGGGACGATCGAAGGGCGGGTCGGACTGTTGACGAAGGACGGCCTGATTCCCTGCAGCAACGCGCGGGTCTTCCTCTTATTGCGTCCCGTTGACGTCGACTCCGTCAAACGCAAGGTCGTTGAAAAGTACGGAATCCTCAGCCCCCACATGGCCCACATGTATCTCGACATGGTCATCTCTAGCCCGGAGACTCAGCACAAGCTCTCCTACGCGCGCACGCGGACCGATGATGACGGGAACTTCGTCTTTAAGAACCTGCCGCCCGATCGCTGGTTTTATGTCACCGCGCAGGCGCTGACCGAGCAGGTGATGGTGAGCTGGCAGGTGGGCGTGTACCTGTACCAGGGCGAGCGGGTACAGATCGTGCTGACGAATACGAATGCGGCCCTGCCAATCTACCAGCCTCCCAACGTCCAGCTGCAGGAAAAGGGCCGCTAGCACTCGCTGGAATCCTACGCCCCTCGAACCTGTAGGCGGACTCCAATGCCGCGCCTCTTTTGGGCATTATATGATCGTGCCCGTGAACAAGGGAACGATCTTGATCATCGACGACCAGGAGAGGTCGCGCAGTCTCTACCGTGCGCTTCTTCTGCGCGAGGGGTACGAAGTGCTGGAAGCGGAGTCCGGAGAGCGCGGGCTCGAACTGGTGAAATCAGCGAAGCCTGATGTCATCATCCTCGATCTGTTTCTCCCTGCGCTATCAGGATCAGACGTGCTGGAGCGGATCCGAGCAGACGATTCGACGAAGAAAATTCCGATCATCGTCCTCTCCGTTGAGGGCGAGAAAGACGCAATCCAGAAGCTGCTGCGGCTGGGCGCCCAGGATTATCTGGTGAAAGGGTTCACCCCACCCAAAGAGGTCTTGAGCAAGCTCCGAACCGTGATGCAGAAGGCGGGGGCGAAGAGTCCTGCCCCATCCTACAAGATCCGCATCATCGAAGGGCAAGTGGATGCGCCGCAGCTCGAGCAAG
>JACPRY010000155.1 GCA_016193565.1 Armatimonadota bacterium | reverse complement strand
TCCCGACCAGGAGCAGCATCCCAGCACACTCCACGACGAAATTGGCGTGTGGGAACCGACATGTGGACTGCAGAACGCGGATCTTACGAAGGCAACTGCAACGTTATTATACCAACGGCGTCCGGTGAGCGGCAAACCTTGGATTCACTTGTTTACGGCAGGATGGGGGCCCGTGGACCGGGGAGCCGGAGATCGGCTAAGGAGTGACTTAGTTACGGCTCCCCTTGCCCAAGGGCCCCCATCCTGCCACTCTCGTCGGCCAGTCTCTTCTCCGGGAGCTACGCCCGATCTGTGGCGAGACCGGGAGGCCTCGAACAAGGGACCCGTAATAGGTCACTCCTTAGCCGATCTTCGGGTCCCGGTTCCGAGGCCTCCCGGTCTCGCCCCTTCTTCTACGCCGCGCGCAACAGGCGCAGCAGCACCCCCAGGGTTAGCGAATGGACAATCCAGCCGATCGCGACCACGCCCACCGCGCGCCACGTGGACCGATAATCCAGCGCCTGGCGCACCGCTATCACCATCGCCACGAGCATCCAGATGTTTCCCACCACGAATGCCAGCGCGGTCAGTCCGGGAATGACGCCCGCAACGCGGACGAGACCCGGGGAACTGGAGAACCCGATCGTGCGCATCATCTGACCGACATCGGCCTGCGTCTGAGCCTCCGGCAGCAGGCGGGTGCCGATCCAATACGTCAGATACGCCCAGATATACCAGCTGATGAGCGCGGCGGCCGCGATCGCCACGAGGCCACCCAGACCCGCCCGCACGGCGCCGCCAATTCCGGCGGCGACCGCCGCCAGGATCACGACACCTACCGCCTGCCCGGTCAGCGTTGGATCGGCCTCAACCTCCTCGTACAGCGCGGCATCCAGCCGCGCCGCCCGGATCATACGATCGGCAAGCGCCATCGCTTTCCTCCTCCCCATCGCGTTTGCCGTCACTCTTCACGCCGCACCGCGCCGTCCCTGCTTCCATCCACAGCACCGGCGCACGACGCGTCGATCGCGCG
The DNA here is from genome assembly GCA_016193565.1 of Armatimonadota bacterium. Classification (GTDB taxonomy): domain Bacteria; phylum Sysuimicrobiota; class Sysuimicrobiia; order Sysuimicrobiales; family Kaftiobacteriaceae; genus JACPRY01. Next base: position 7,048 of record JACPRY010000155.1, on the reverse strand, counting down.
GCACCTGGGGCAGGACGGGGCTTTGGACCGACGAACTCTAACAGTGTCTCGCCGCATCGTTCCCGTCCCCGGCTCCTGACCCCGCGCATGACGTCAGGTGGATCACGGAGGGCGCGCGCATGAGTAACAGCCTGGTGGTGGCGGTATTTGTCGTCGCCGGCGTGCCCGCCATTCAGGTCGGGTACGCGGTGCTCATCGAGGCTCTCATCCGTCCCCTGCCCGACAGGCTGCAGTGGAGGCTCCGGCCCTGGCTATGGCTGGCGCCGGCGCTGGCGTTCCTGAGCGCCTTCTTGATCTACCCGGCGCTGAACACGCTGTACCTGAGCTTTCTCGGACCGACTTCCGAGGCATTCGTCGCGTTCAAAAACTACAGCTTTGCGTTCACGAACGAGGCGATGCTCGTCGCCTTCCGCAACAACCTGCTGTGGCTGATCTTCTTCACGGCCTTCACGGTGAGTTTCGGCCTGGCGCTGGCCGTGCTCACCGACCGCGTGCGGTACGAAACGGTCGCCAAGACCATCATTTTCCTGCCGATGGCGATCTCATTTGTGGCGGCCAGCGTGATTTGGAAATTCGTCTACGAGTTCCGTCCCGCCGGCGCCCCGCAGATCGGCCTGCTGAACGCGGTGCTGGCGTCGCTGATCCCGGACTTTCGGCCCGTGGCGTGGCTGGTCAACCTCGCCGCAAACAACTTCGCGCTCATCCTGGTGGCGGTGTGGGTCTGGGTGGGTTTCTGCCTGGTGATCCTCTCCGCCGCGCTGAAAGGCATCCCCGCCGAGCTGCTGGAGGCGGCGCGCGTCGACGGCGCCACGGAATGGCAGGTGTTCTTGAGAATCATCCTGCCGATGCTGAGCCCCACCATTACCGTCGTCGCGACCACGATGGTGATCTTCGCCCTGAAGGCGTTCGATGTCGTCTACGTCATGACCAATGGCAACTTCAACACCGAAGTGATCGCAAACCGCATGTACAAGGAGATGTTCAACTTCCGCGACTTCGGCCGCGCCAGCGCCATTGCCGTGATCCTGTTCATCGCCACCGTGCCGGTGATGATCGCCAACATCAGGCGGTTCCGCCACCAAGAGGCGATCCGATGAGCGTCGAGACGGTCGCCGGGCGGCCCAGAGACGGCGTGGTGCAGTCGCTGATCGGCACGCTGCGCCGCGCGCCGCTGCATGCTGTCGTGATCGGCCTGTGCCTGCTGTGGTTGATCCCGACGGTCGGGTTGCTGGTGAGTTCCTTCCGCCCGCCCCGGCTGGTCGCCTCGACGGGCTGGTGGACGGGCCTCCTCCCGCCCCTGCAGTTCACACTGGAGAACTACGTGCGGGTCCTGAACGCGCACCATATGGGACGCGGCTTCCTGAACAGTCTGCTCATCACCATCCCGGCCACCATCATTCCGATCATGGTGGCGGCCTACGCGGCGTACGCGTTCGCCTGGATGCGGTTCTGGGGGCGGGAGATCCTGTTCACGCTTGTGGTCGGGTCGCTCGTGATCCCGCTGCAGATGACGTTGATCCCGGTGCTGCGCCTGTTTACAGGCCTGCACCTAGTGGGCACGTTTCCGGCGGTGTGGCTGGCCCACACCGGGTATGGACTGCCGTTTGCCATCTACCTGCTGCGGAACTTCATGGGCGCGTTGCCCAAAGACCTGATGGAGTCGGCGTATATCGACGGCGCCAGCCCGCTCACGGTCTTTTTCCGGCTGATCTTCCCCCTGTCGATCCCGTCGATCGCCTCGCTGGTGATCTTCCAGTTCCTATGGGTGTGGAACGACCTGCTGGTCGCGCTGATCTTCGTCGGCGGCGCGCCGGCTGTGGCGCCGATGACCGTCACGGTGAGCAACCTCGTGAACTCGCTGGGACAGAACTGGCAGCTGCTCACCGCCGCGGCGTTCGTGTCCATGGCCATGCCGCTGGTGGTATTCTTCGCGCTGCAGCGCTACTTCGTGCGGGGGATCCTGGCGGGAGCGATTAAGGGCTGACGCCGAGGAAACAAAGGAAACGAGGTAGCAAGGAAACCAGACACCAAACAGTCCGCTTCCTTCCTCGTTTCCTCGTTTCCTCGTTTCCGCAGTCTACTTTTTATAGGCCTCCTGCGCGACCTGCTCGAGGTTGGCCAGGATCGCGTCCAGACGCGCGGGATTCTGCACGTAATCGAGCGTCCCTTTCCAGAAGGTGTTGTTCACGGCTTCCGGCATCAGGTCCGACGCATCGAACCGGGCGATGTCCGCGGAGGTCAGGATCTCCGCCGCCCGCCGGCTGAGCGGATCCGGGTAGTCGTCGAGGCTGACCTTGCGGTTGGGCGACAGCGCCCCGCCGCGTTTCACCCAGATCGCCTGCGCCTCCGGCGTGGTCAGGTGCTTCATCAGCGCGCGGCTCTGCGGAGTGTCCTTGAACATCACGGCGATGTCGCCGCCCACCTCCACGGCCTTGGGCACGTTGGGATCAATCGGCGGGAAGGCGAAGAAGTTGAAGTCCTCCACCGGCCGCAGGTTCGGGTACGCCTTCTGAATGAAGTCTTGAATGAAGGTGGCCTGATGGTGGAGATAGCAGCCCGGCGGGTCTGTGAACATCGGGCTCGGGGAGTCGCCGAAGTTTGTCGCCAGCACACCCTGGACGCCCCCACGGACGAACTTGGAGTCCGCGGCAACGCTCCCGAAGAGTTCCCAGGCCCGCTTCACCGCCGGATCGTTCCACGCGATTTCGTGGCGGTACCACTGATCGTAGGTCTGCGCGCCCGCCGTGCGCAGCATGATGTCCTCGATCCAGTCGGTGGCCGGCCAGCCGCTCGCCGCGCCGCTCTCCAGTCCGATACACCACGGGGTCTTGCCTTCTGCGGCGATGCGCTCGGTCAGTTGGAGCAGCGCGTCCCACGTCTCGGGCACCTGGTAGCCGGCCGCAGCGAACGCCTTGGGGTTGTACCAGATGAGGCCCTTCAGCGCGGCCTTGATGAACACGCCGTAGACCTTGCCGTCGACCGTGGCCAGATCGATCCAGCTCTGCGCATACTGCTCCTGCATGGCACTCAGATCCAGCGCGCCGTCCAGCGGCTGGATCCTGCCCTGTTGCGCGAACTCCGCGACCTGACCCGGTCCCGGCAGCATGGCGACATCTGGAGGATTGCCGCCCTGCACACGCGTGGTCAGCACCGCGTTGAGGTCGCGCGTCCCTTCAAACGCCACCTTCACGCCGGTGGCATCCTCGAACGGCTTCACCATCGCCAGGAAGCTGTCGAGCTCGCCGCCCCCCCAGACGCCGAGCACCGCCACCGTCCCGTCCAGCTGCTGGGGGGCTTGGGCTACGGGCCGGCGCACGTAGTAGACGGCGCCGACGACCACGACGACAACCAGGGCCACGATCACCAGCCAGGCAACGGCGCCAACACCGGCATCGTTCCGTCTCACTCTCAACACGGATCTCCCTCCCTTTGCGCATATATTCTCATCTCGCACTCCCACGCCTGCGCCGGCGGAAGGACGAGCGGCCAGCGGGCCAGGCAGGTAATCCCCTGGAGGATGCGCTCGAATCCTGCCTCTGAATTCGACACGGTTTCCAGCGGGAGCAACCAGACCCCGGCCGGCGGCATCACGAGCGCGATATGTCCGGACCATCCAGTGTCACGGAGCATCACGCGCTCGACGGCTTCGCCACTGTGGATTGCGCGTCCGTCGAGCTGCGCCGCATTCAGCCACACCGGTGCGGCCGGATCGGTGATGGCCCAGTTAGTTTCTACTGCGAAAACTGAGTCGATAAACACGGTCCCCGTGTTGCTTACGCGGTAGCGCACCACCAGCTCAGACGCCCCCTCGGCGAGGGTGAATCTCTTCTCGACCCGTACGCGGCCCGGTCCGTGAGGCGTCGCAATCCCGCCCTCGCCGGCGAGCGCGACCGTGCGATCCTGAATGGCATGTGCGTATGCGCGGGTGGCCCACTCCGCGTGCGGCGTGTCCCGACCTTCCAGAAACGATGCCGCGTCAGCGTGCGCCGACAGGAAGTGCTCCACAAATGCCGCCCGCCGGTACCGATCGTAGATGAGCAGGCGTTCCAGATCCGGTTCCTTGACGCGGATGCGGGCGGTATGGATGGATTCCACTTCGGCGGCATCGGCGCGAGCTCCCGTTGGTGGCGCGCGCAGCGCTTCATGATAGGCCTCCGGACGGCGCGTCATGACGTTGACCAGGTTGATGTGCGCGGCGCGCCACTGCCATTCCGTGATGCTGCCGCCGTCGTGGGGATCGATGACCAGCAGCATGTGCGGTGAGGTAATCTCGATCTCCTCTGCGCCGTCGGCATCGAGATCACCGGCCGAGATCCAGACTCCGGTCCTCGCGCCGTCGGCCAGGGTCTCGGCAGGGATGAGATGGCCGAACGGCGCCCGGCGGATGTGCGGCAGATGGACCCCGCCGAAGACCCCGTGCCAGTAGGGACAGTTGCACTGCCCCTGCCACAGTTCGTCCAGCGCGCGCTGCCGTCTGCGGCCCGCAGGCATGCGCCAGACCTTCTCGCTGGTGCGCTGCATCCGCTTGTGCATCGTGTTGATCTCGGGATACTTGACGAGGAAGTTCCTCCAGAACCCGCCGGCCCACTCCATCATCTCGTCGTATGACGCTGCCGGGAGATAGACGCGGCCGGCGGCCGGCCGAGCCAGCGCTTCTGCGGGCGTGATGACGCGCAGCCACAACGACGCGGCCTCGAGCGCTGTAAAAAGCGCGTCCGCCCATCCCTGCTCCCAGCAGTGCGCGTAGGTCCCTGGCCACAGCCCGAACTTCTCGCCGTCGTCCCCCATCAGCAGGAGCGGTTCGGCCGGATCTGCCCGGCTGTGCAGGTACTCCATGACCTCACCCACGGGGTGCCAGGGAATCAGATACCGGAGGCGGCGCAGGCTCGGGAAGATGGCGAGCGTGTGCCCTTCCTCTTCGGTCACAAAATGGCCGGTGAGCTGCTCTTCGCGCTGGCCCGCCGCGAGAAAGTGCGAGTCATCGACGATCGTGTACTCGACGCCGGCCTGTGCGAGAGGTCTTGGAAGATGCGGCTCCCAGACGCGCTCGGCGAGCCACAGCCCGCGCGCGTGCACCCCGAACCGCCGCCGGAGATAGGCGGTCATCTTGCGGATCTGCCCGAGCTTGTCGCGGTCGGGGATGATCGGGAGGATCGGCTCGTAGTATCCGCCGGTCATGAGTTCGATCTGGTCGCGGTTCACCAGACCTTGCAGCAGCGGAAAGAACTCCGGATGCGCGGTCTCGAGCCAGTCGAGCACCGGCCCGCTGTAGTGCAGCCCGGCACGGATCGTGGGGTGCCGCTCGAGCGCGCGCACCATCGGGAGGTAGCTCTGTGCGTATGCAGCTTCGAAAATCCCCGGGAAGTTGCCGACAGGCTGATGGTTGTGGAAGACCAGCGACAAAAACACGCGGATTAGAGGCCCGCGACGAAGCGTCCGGGGTTGAGAATGCCGGCCGGGTCGAACTGGCGCTTGACCTCCTGCATGATCGAGAGGCCCGGCGGAGGCGGTCCCCAGACGTCGAGGCCCCCTTTGACGTGTGGAGGCGCGGCCGCGATGATCGTATGGCCGCGGGACGTTGCCGCCAGCGCGGCGAGGCGTGCCAGCCACGCAGGGGCATCCTCGGAATCCGTCAGAATCCAGATCGTGCCCGCGCCGGCGTGCGCGACGATCTGAGGCACGGGAGACCAGCCGGAGATCGAGGCAACGGCTTCGCCCACGGCGCCGAGGGGGACGGTCAACCGGAACAGCGCTCCGGAGGTCCCGCTCCCGAAATCGCGCACCCGTTCCCAGAGTGCGTCATGCGCTGTCCCTTCAAGCACGTCGGCGCTCATCCCGACATCGTTCGCCATCGCGCGGAGATCTTTCAGATGACGCCCAACAGCTTCGGTGAATCCCTCGATCCATATGCCGAGTATAGCGTTGTGTCTGTCTGGTCCCCCCGTCAGGGTTGACGCCGCATGTGCATTGAGGACCGCTATCGCCGCAGGAAGCAGCACAGAGTCGCGGGTGCGCTCGGTCATCTCCAGTGCCTGGGCGAGGGTCCCTGAGGCGAGCACGGTTGCCGTCCGCTCCGGAACCGGCGCCATGCGGAATGTGACCTCGGTGATCACCCCGAGGGTCCCAAGCGATCCGGTGAACAGTTTGCACATGTCGTATCCGGCGACGTTCTTCACGACTTTGCCGCCGGCCTTCACCTGCTCGCCGGTCGCCAGCACAACCTTCATCCCGATGACCTGGTCGCGCACGCCGCCATAGAGCATCCGGCGGGGGCCGTTGGTGTTTGCCGCCACCACGCCGCCGGTCGTCGCGTCTGCCGGCCGCGGCGGGTCCAGCGCAAGGAACTGCTGCCGGCGTGCGAGCACCTGCTGAAGGGCTGCGACGCGCATCCCGCTCTCGACGGTCGCGGTCAGGTTGGCATCGTCGTGCTCGATGAGCGCGCCGAGCCGCTCGAGCCCCAGGACGACCTCTGCGCGCGAGGGAACGTTGCCGAGACTCATACTCGTCCCTCCGCCCCATGGGATCACGGCAACCCCCGTCTCGGTGCAGATCTTCAGCACCATGCCGATCTGCGCGGCATCGGTCGGCATGACTTTCACCGACGGCACAACCCCGTCGACGGCGTACGAGCGCATCACGTGAAGGTCACTCTGCACCGCCTCTTTGCCAAGCGCGGACTCGAAACGTACGACGAGAGTATCTGCCGTCGCCTTCATGCGCTTCACAGTCCTGTCGTCAACCGTTCCCGGTTCCCCGTTCCCCGTTCCCGGTTCCCCGTTCCCCGTTCCCGGTTCCCCGTTCCCCGTTCCCGTATGCTTTGTCAAGCAGATCCATCAAATGGAATACGGGAAGATCTGGTCCAAATTTGCGGGCGCCGAAGCGCAACTGCAAGATGCATCCAGGGTTGGGCGCCACCACCGCCTGCGCGCCGGTGCGCCCGACCGCGCTCATCTTCTCGGCCAGGAGCTGTTGCGACATCGCCGGGTGGGTGAGGTTGTAGATCCCGGCGCTGCCGCAGCAGCGATCGGACCCGTCCATCTCCACGAGC
>JACPRY010000154.1 GCA_016193565.1 Armatimonadota bacterium | reverse complement strand
GAAGTATCTGCCGAACCTGGTGCGATATGTGGACGACACAGTGCTCAAGGAGAGCAGGGGCTCGAAGAACCATCACTAGAGAGCGGATCTCGTCACTCATGCTGAGGCCCAGGGACGAATCCCCTGGGCCTCTTTCGTCGCCGTCTTAGTTTAGTCGGGATCTTCTGCGGTGATGGCGGCTTCTGTCCGCGCAGCCTTCTCGCCGTGCCCGTCCCGAACGGCGAACTCGGGATCGAGCTTGCGGAGGCGAACGACGATCCCGCCGTACTCGAGCTCAGACATCGGCAGCATCGCAGGCTCAAAGAAGCCCTGCCGGCGCATCTCGATCGCCTTCTCGGCGATGCGGTCGCGGACCTGGCTCCAGAACGGATCGGCGAACAGGTCGGCCGGGGCCGTCAGGATGCCATCGTGCATCGAAAACCCAAGCGCCGAAACCATCGGGCAGCAGAAGAACGTCGACGCCGACGTGTTCATCGGCACCGGCATGAGGGGGAGGTTGTGGCTGCCGCGCGTATCGCCACCGACGAACGGCCCGACCGCGAATGCCGGACCGAACTCTTCGGTGGCGGGAAAGATCTTCTGTACGCGCACGACGGCCGGCGGGTCATCCTTGCCGACATAGCGACCGGCGATCTTGCGCAGCCGGGTCGTGCCGACCGCCGCGGCCTGCTCGTTGGGATACTTGCGCGACCAGATCGCCTCCACCGCGTACCGGTTGGTGTCACGCAGCAGGGCGGCGATGTCATAGAGGCGCTCGGGCGCCTGGAGGACGATCATCCGGTCGCCCTCGGCGTGGTCCATGTCCATGATCTGAAATGTGAAGCCGTCGTGTAGACTTTCGGACAGCATCAGTCCGGGTGAGTACATCGGGTCGGCGAAGGCGAGGTAGAGGGGGAGGTTGAATGCGCCCGGGCCGCACTTGTCGCCGAGGAGCACCATGAACGCCTCGCTCGGCCGCTCGTCTAACTCGACCTCCGCACTACCCGGGCCCAGCCCGCGGATGTTTCCTGAAAACGCCTCCTTTAGAAGGTCCTGGCCGGCCCCGTAGAGTCCCTGGGTTTTTGCCTTATCTGTGCCCTTTAGGAAGGCGTCCCACGCCAGCTGGTGAATGTCCGGGCTGTCCTTGCCCCTGGTATGGGTCATGATGATGGCGATGTCGTCGCCGGTATGGCAGATGTAGAAGTCGACCAGGAGTTTCTTCCGCTCCCGCTCGACGCGGTCCCTGACGATGCCCAGGACTTCGGCGCTGGGCATGGTGTGACCGCCGATCGCGCCGATGTCCGCCTTGATCACGCTCACGGTGACCCGCATCGAATCGCCCCCTCGGCGGGATCCCTCGGATCCCGCGGCATCAGAATACCACTTCCCTACCCATGCGAGCCGTTAGTCAGTGGTCGTGGAAACGTTAGGTAGGTAAAAGAGGAAAACCTTCAAAAAGAGTCGAACACGCACCCGAACGGAATCAGGACGGCCTGTGTAGCACGACGCCCAGCGGGTGGTTCCCCGGCTGGGTATTAACGCACCTGATGCCGGAGCATCTAAGGACGACAACGCTTGCCGGGGCTGCGGTCCCGGGGGCGGGAGGACGAAGTGACGGATCCTGAGTCCGCGCGGGTCATCGCGCTCGTCAACCAGAAGGGTGGCTGCGCGAAGACCACCACGGCGGTGAATCTTGCCGCCTGCCTCGCCGTCAACGGCCACCGCACCCTTCTCATCGACCTCGATCCGCAGTCGAACGCCACGATCAGCCTTGGAGTCGACCCGGGCAGCCAGCCCCGGAACATCTACCACGTCTTCGTCGATGTGGACCGGGACGACGAGGGCACCTCGCTGCTGTCCATTGTCGTTCCCACGACCGTGGACAACCTGATGCTGGCGCCGTCTTCAATCGACCGGGCGGCGGCCGAACTGGAACTGGCGTCGCGCATCGGCCGGGAGCGGGCCCTCCGCAAGCGCATGGGGCCCGTGCTCTCCGAGTACGAGTTCATCATCCTGGACACGCCCCCGAGCCTGGGTGTGCTGACGCTGAACGGGCTGGTGGCCGCCGACGCGCTCATCATCCCCATCCAGACACACTACTATGCGCTGCTGGGGATGCGGCAGCTCCTCAGGACCCTCAAGATGGTGCGGGAGGAAGTGGGGCACAACGTCGAGATCCTTGGCGTGTTGCCCACGATGTACGACTCCCGGACGAACATCAGCAAAGAGATCCTGCAGGGCATTCAAGACTTCTTTGGCGAGAAGGTCTTCAGTACCACCATTCACTTCAACATCAAACTCGTGGAATCGTCGATGGTCGGTGTCCCGCTCTTCATGCACGATAAGATGTCGCGAGGCGCGCAAGAGTACATGACGCTGGCCAAGGAGGTCATCAAGCATGCGGAAAGAGCGCGAGGAGCTGCGGCGCGGTATTAGGTCGTTCATCCAGGACGCCTCTGTCGAGCTCGCGGAGTTCACCGCCAGCTCCCCGGCCCCACAGGCTCCGGTGCAGCCGCCCAAACCGCTGCGCGAGCCCGCGCCCCCGGATCGCCCAATTCTCCGGCTGGTGCGCGAGGCGCAGAGGCAGGACGTCGACAAGCCGAGGCTCGAGGAGATCACCCTGCACCTGCCCCGGAAAGGGGTGTGCGCCGCCTACTACCTCAACAAGCGCTGCTGGGAACTGCCGGACGCCTTCTGCAACCACGCGCTGCACATCTGCCGGCTGCGTGAGTGTCCCGTGTACAACCTCCATCGCGAGGAGATGGAAGCCCGCTACGCCGCGAAATTTAGGCATCTCTGGTAACCGCTTTACTCTTCGAACCGGATCGCAAGCAGATCCCTGAGATCCGTGATCCACCTCCAAATCGGCAGGCTTCGCGCTTTCACGGTTTCCTCCTTACTGCCGAAGCCGATAAACCGGGCTCCCGCCGTATGAGCAGCCTGGGCGTCGATCCAGGCGTCGCCGATAAGGTACGTGCGGCGGACTCCGGGCAAGCGCTCGAGGATGTGGCGAATGCCGTCCGGCAACGGCTTAAGGGCGGGGACGTCATCTCGCGTGGCGATCACGTTGAAATAGGGCTCGAGCCGAAACAGCCTCAGCCGCTCTACGACGCCCGTCCTGGCGTTGTTGGTCAGCAGCGCTAATCGGTAGCCTCGTTCACTGAGTGTCCGGACGACGTCGGGGGCATGGGCCACCATCGTGGCGTTCTCCAGCCCCGCTCGCTCCGCCTCGCCGATGATCTCCCACATGCGGTCGGCCACCCCAGGATTCGCCCGACCCCCCAAGGCGACGAGCTCGGGCAGTGCCAGCCGGATGAGATCGTCCCGGCTTTGCCCGGCGGCGCCTTCCTTATATAAGAGGTCGATCAGACGGTGCCGAACCGCCAGAAAGTCGATCCGGGAGTCAATCAGGGTGTTGTCGAGATCGAAGATCAGGGCGACCTCGCGCAGTGACAGTAGCACCTTTCGGAACTCCGTTGGTCGTTGGTCGTTCGTCCTTCGTCGTTGAACCCCCTAAGGATTTCTGGCTTCAAACACAGAATTCTTTCAACGATGAACGACCAACGCCGAACGACGAACGACTAACGTCAGGTATCTATGGTAAGTGAGGGCCAGCGCGCGCCGGAGTTTACGCTGCCAGACAACCGGGGCGAGAAGGTTTCGCTGAAGGACTTCCGCGGGAAGAAGGTCGTGCTCTGGTTCTACGTCAGGGATGACACGCCGGGCTGAACGGTTGAAGCCGCCGCGTTCCGTGACGACTACGCGGAATACATGAAGCAAGACGTGCAGATTCTCGGCGTGAGTCCCGACAGCGTGGAGTCCCACGCCCACTGGAAGGAAAAGATGAAGATCCCGCACGCGCTGCTGGCCGACGAGGGCGGGACGGTGGCTCAGCGGTACGGAGTGTGGGTCGAGAAGACGAGGCCTTCTGGCCAGACCCACATGGGCGTCGCGCGGACCACCTACATCATTGACGAGCAGGGCAGGGTTGCCAAGGTGTTCCCGAAGGTTCAAGTCAATGGACACAGCCAAGAGGTGCTTGAGGCACTGCGGAACCTGGCGTCACTTCGGTAACCTCTCCCGCTGTGGGTCACGGGTAGAGTCTGTTCAATAACCGCGGAAAAGGGATCGCCTCCCTGATGTGCTCGATGCCGCAGATCCAGGCGACGGTGCGCTCGATGCCCAGCCCGAAACCGGAATGCGGGACTGAGCCGTAGCGGCGGAGATCGAGATACCATCGGTACACGTCCGACGGCAGGTGGTGCTCCCGCAGACGCTGCTCGAGCAACGTCAGGTCGTGGATCCGCTGGCCACCGCCGATGATCTCACCGTAGCCTTCGGGAGCCAGGAGATCCGCTGACAGCACGACATCCGGCCGGTCCTCGGCGGGCTGCATGTAGAATGCTTTGCATGTCGCCGGGTAGTGATGCACGAAGACGGGACGGTCGAACTGCGCCGAGATCACCGTTTCCTGTTCGGCGCCGAAATCCTCGCCCCAGGGTAAGGATTTGTCTGCCTCATTGAGGCGATCGAGCGCGTCATCGTATGAAATCCGGGGAAACGGAGGGCGCACGCGCTCGAGTGCAGCCGTATCCCGCTCAAGCACGGCCAGCTCGGTCCTCCGGCGCTCTAGGACCTGATCGACGGCGGCAGTCACCATCTCCTCGGCCAGCACCATGTATTCATCGAGTGTCATGTAGGCCGCTTCCGGCTCCAGCATCCAGAACTCGGTCAGGTGGCGCCGGGTCTTGGATTTCTCCGCCCGGAAAGTCGGGCCGAGGCAGTAGACCTGGCCGAACGCCATCGCCGCCGCCTCGTTGTACAGCTGGCCGGACTGGGTGAGGTAGGCGCTGCCCAGGTCGAAATACGGAGTCTCGAACAGTGTCGTGGTCCCCTCGACGGATGCGGGCGTGAGAATCGGGGCGTCCATCCGCAGGAACCCCCTGCCGTCGAGGAACGACGTGCAGGCCTGGATGAGTTCGGCGCGGATGCGCATGATGGCATGCTGCCGGCGGCTGCGCAGCCACAGATGGCGATGATCCATGAGGAACTCGACGCCATGTTCTTTCGGTGTGATGGGGTAGGGCTCCGCGAGGTGGACCACATCCAACCCCGTGACGGCGAGCTCGTGTCCGCCGGGCGCGCGCCGGTCCTCCCGCACGCGCCCGCGAACAATGATGGATGACTCCTGTGTGAGCCCGTCGGCAAGGGCGAATGACGCGACGGGCACTTCTTGTTTCGTCATGACACACTGCATCACGCCGCTGCCGTCCCGGACCAGCAGGAAGTGGATGCTGCCGCTGCTGCGCCGATGGTACAGCCATCCGTGGATCTCCACCTCATGCCCGGCGTGCGCGGCGGCCTCTTCAATACGGATGCGCATTGATGACCTCCGAAACGTGCTGCCGCATCTGTTCAGTCGGGCCTCGGACATTCCCTCCGCCGAAAAAACCGCGGGTGTCAATGATTCGCCGCTCATAGTTGCGCCTTGTATCATTCAATGATACGATTGACGTATTCTATGATACAGTCGGCGCGCAAGAAGCCCCAGATCTCACCTTCAATCCTGGGCGAACTGCTCACTTCGGCTACCCGGGAAAGGCTGCTCACGCTCTTCCTGACCCATCCAACTGGTGAATACTATGTGAGAGAGTTGCATCGGCGAACGGGTTTTTCTTTGCGGGCGCTGCAGCATGAGCTCGCGCGTCTGGAACGCCTTGGTCTGCTGGTGACGCGGCGTCAGGGCCGCGAGAAGTACTACCGCGCGAACGAGCGCCACCCTTTGTTTCCCGATTTGAAACGAATTGTATACAAAACCGCTGGCCTCGGCGACGTGCTGCGGGAGGCGCTCGCCGGTATCGCGGGTGTTGGGGCTGCTTTCATCTACGGTTCGGTGGCCAAAGGGGGTGAGAGGGTCACGTCTGACATCGACTTGATGGTCATCGGTTCGCCGAATCCAGACCGTCTTCATGACGCGCTCAAAAAGGCGGAGAAAGCGCTCGGTCGTGATGTGAATGTGGTGACCATGGGCACCGACGAATGGAAAGAGCGCAGGCGGACTCGAGATGCCTTCGTCTATGACCTGCTGAGATCCGAAAAGATCCTCCTGATTGGCAATGAACGGACGCTTCGCCGAACTTGAGCGGGAGGGGAGAATCGAGGCCATTTCGGCCGGCCGCGCGGAGGTGGAGCGCCTGCATGTCATTGTCGCTCGGGACATAGCCACGGCAGAAGAATTGCAAGAACGCAATCGGGACTGGTCGCTAGCGATTGCCTATAACGCGATTCTGCAGGCTTGTGTTGCCCTGATGGCAGCATACGGGTACCGAGCGCGGGGAGAACGGCAGCATGCCACGATTGTCCAGTTTGCCCGGACCGCACTTCCTGAAAACGAGCGCGAGCTAGACAGGGTAGATCGACTGCGTCGGCGCCGGCATCGGACCGTATATGATGTCGCCGGGCAAGTTTCCGCGAGTGAAGTTGAAGACGCCTTGAGACTCTCTCGGCAGATCATTCCCAGTCTTCAAGATGCGGCCCTGCGAATTCTGAAAGGGGAATAATGTCTCATCCACGCGGGCCGCATGGTTCACCGAAAACACCGCGGGTTGCCACCATGGAGTGAGAGTGTTATACTCGGTGTGTCGCGTGCAACGCGCGATGCTGTGCAAATCAACTTGCTTCCGTTCGGAAGCGCGATGGTGAGTGGGTTCCGGCCCACTCTTTTTTATGGCAAGAAACGATAACACGACAACGGGGCAACGGGACAACGCGATTACGGTTGTCGCGTTATCGCGTTATCGCGTTGTCGCATTGTAAAGCAGTGCATCCATGAATCGGAAAGAGCTGGTGCAGCACGTGGAGGAGATGGCGCGGCCTGTCGCGGCGCGGATGGGGCTGGAAGTCGTGGATGTCCAGCTTCTCGGGGAGATTCACCGGCCGCTGCTCCGGGTGCTGATGGATCGCCCGGAGGGGGGCATCACCGTCGAAGAGTGCGCCCGGGTCAACGAAGCGCTGAGCCGGCAGCTCGACCTGTACGACCTGTTCGCGACGTCCTATACGCTCGAGGTCTCGTCGCCCGGGCTGGACCGGCCGCTCCGGACCGATGCGGATTTCAGGCGGTTCGCCGGCCGGAGGGCGGAGATCACCACCTACGCGCCGATCGATGGGCAGCGCCGGTTCCGTGGGATGCTCCTGGGGGTGCTCGGCGATGCTGTGGTCGTCCAGATCGACGAGCGACAGGTGCACGTCCCGAAAGGCGAGATCGCGCAAGCCCGGCTCGCAGTGGAAATGGACGATCTGCGTGCAGATTTCGGGAGGAAGTAGGCGACCGTAGTCTTCGAGGTGGAGTGAATGAACGGCGAGTTGCTGAAGGCGCTTGAAGCGCTCGAGGAAGAAAAGGGGATCACCAAGGACGTCATCCTCGAGGCGATCGAGGCCGCTGTGCTGTCGGCGTACAAGAAGAAGTACGGGCCGTCGGCGCAGAACGTGCGGGTCGAGGTCGACCGCGAGACGGGTGAGATGCGCGCGTTCCAGATCCGGACCGTGGTGGAGTCGGTCGACGACGACCAGGCGCAGATCGACCTCGCCGAAGCCCTGGAGTGGGACGCCTCTGCCTCGGTCGGAGACATGGTCGAGCTCGAGGTCACCGTCGACCCGCATGAGTTCGGCCGCATTGCCGCGCAGACGGCCAAGCAGGTCGTGGTCCAGCGGCTGCGTGAAGGCGAGCGCGACCTCGTCTACAAAGAGTTCCGGGACCGCGAAGGCGACATCGTCACTGGGACGGTCCAGCGTATCGAGCGAAAGAACGTGTAT
>JACPRY010000041.1 GCA_016193565.1 Armatimonadota bacterium | reverse complement strand
CGGGGGCGCCATCCGGGCCGTAGCCAGCCTAGCATTCCTCGGCCTGGGCGCGCAGCCGCCCACGCCCTCGTGGGGCTCGATGCTCAGCACGGGACGCGACTATCTGCTGCAGGCCCCGTGGCTGTCGATCTTTCCGGGTCTGGCGATCTTCGTGACCGTGATGGGATTCAACCTGCTGGGAGACGGGCTCAGAGATCTACTCGATCCGAGGATGCAACCCTAGCCGCGTTCCTGCGTTCCCGCGTTCTCGCGTTATCGCGTTACCGCGAGTAGCGCCCGCGCTTCTCTGCACTCACGATCAACAGAAGTCATCACGTATAGCGCTCGGTAGTGGTCCGCGGCCGCCATGTACTGCAGCGCGTTCGCCGCGCCGGCCAGGCACGTCTTCAGGACGGTCATCTCCCGGCGGTGCTGCTCGGCTGCGTCGTTGGCGGTCCGGATATCCACGGCCGCTTCCTCCAGAAGCGAGCGGGTCGTTTGCAGCATCCGCTTCGTCGAGACCAGCTCTGTACGGGTATCGGTGAGGTGGCTGCGCAACTGCTCTGCGTGATCCCTCATGACGGCGATCCGGGCGTCCCATTCCGCCAGCAACGACTCGGCCGTCACGACACGCCGCTCGAGGGCGCTGTGGCGGCGGATGCTCGATCCTCCTACTGCCGTGGCCCCGACGAAGATGATCGCCAGGATAAACCACGTGACGGCCATTGATTGTCGCACCGAACCCTGCTTCACGACGGTCAACCACCTGCGTTCTAGACAGTGCGTGTATTTTCCCCATTCGGCGGCTCATCGTAACCGAAAGTGGAGCGGTTCCGCCACGGCGCGTGGGTGCTCGGTGAGATTGGCGCCGAAAATGCACAAGCCGCGCTGCGTGCGCGGCTTGGAGACGAACGCGATCCGGACGTCGCGACGGAGATCAGTCAGGCTCGTGGTGCGCTAGATCGCGGGCCGAACATCGGGAACAGCGGCCACGGGCTCAGATGTGATCGCCTGCAGGACCGGCTCGACCTTCCGGTTCAAGCCGTGAAGGACCGCCTTGGCCACCGCGGTGTAGCGGCCTTCCAGCGTCGGCGCGGTCCCTGAAAGGAACTGCTCAGACCAGTCGCTGCCCAATGCCATCGTCACCACAATGATCGGAAACCGTCCCGCGGTGATTTCTGCGACGGAATCGAGCGTCAGCGAGATCTGGCCCGCGACGAACGCCCGGACGGCTTCCAGCGTCGCCTCGGCAATGACATGCTGCCACGCGGTCGGGTGCGAAGGCGTCGTTGCGATCCCAGTGTGGACCCGGCCAGACAGGCTCAACAGCACCCTCGCCTGCGTAACGAGTCCGTTGATCTGGCAGTCTACCTGATCAATCTTCAGCCTGACCGACATGGCACGCGCCTCTCCCGGTTGATCGTCTTGCCCACAACGAGAGCACGATTTGTGCCAGTCGCCTGCGCGGATGAATTCTGCGCACGCAGATTTGATGGAAGTTTCCTGTCTCTTGCCCTTACCGGGGGATCTGCACCATCTCCTTTCTTGACGGCGTGAAGGGCGGGGCATATCGTGGAAACCAATGGCCATCATCGACAGCCATCTCCATCTGATCACGTCCAACATGCTGCGGCGACAGCGCGAACGATTTCCCACCGCCCGCAAACGCGCCGCGGAGTCGGCCCGTATCCGGGGGAAGAGTTTCGAAGAGCGGCTGAACGAACTCGAATCCATGACGCTGGAGGATCATGCCCGCACCTGGCTCCAGGCCTTCGACGAGGCCGGGGTGGACGCCGGGGCGTTCATCGCCATCGGTGAAGGGAATGAGGAGCTTGGGCGGTTCGTGGCGCTGCATCCCGACCGGTTTGCCGGCTGGGGCTCGCTGTCCGATCCCCGGCATCCCGACGGCTGGCGCTCGGTCGCCCAGTTCCGCTCCAGGGGGCTCAGCGGCCTCAAGCTCTACCCGCCGATCCAGCGCTTTCTGCCGAACGACCGCACCTTCTATCCGATCTATGAGACGGCGGCTGAGCAGGGACTGCCGATCCTCTTTCACTTCGGGATCACGGTAGGCGCGTTCTACGATCTCTCCTTTGCCAGCCCCTTGCCGCTGTCGGCGCCGGTAAAGGACTTCCCCGAAGTCACGTTCATCATCGCGCACTTCGGCGCCGGTTTCTTGCGTGAAACGCTATTCCTCGCGTATCATACCGAGAACGTCTGCGTCGACACGTCGGGCACCAACAACTGGCGGGACTACTATCCAGGCAATCCCTCGCTGGAGCAGGTCTTCCGCGATGCCCTGCGCGCCTTTGGCGCTCAGCGGATCCTCTTCGGCACCGACTCCACGGTCTGGGGCGGCTACCGCCACCACATCCTCAAAGAGCAGCTGGAGATCCTCGACCGGCTCGAGCTGAATCCCCAGGAGCGCGCGCTCATTCTCGAAGGCAACGCGCGGCGAATCCTTCGCATCGGGCAGGCGCAGCCATCTCTAACGGACGGTGCTGACGGCTAGACAGCGTGCTCCTGTCGTCCCTCTAGGAGAGTGATGCACCATCTCACGCGGGCCGGATTGCTGCTCATCATCGTCCTGGTGCTTGCGCCGGCCCTAGAATGACAGTGAGGTTTGCCAATGGCGGTGCATCCGGAAGCCAGATCGCTGGCTGACATCCTCGACCAGCTTACCGTTGAGGGTGAACTCTACGAGCGCCTGCCGGACGGCAAGGTGCTCTGCTACGCCTGCGGCCACCGCTGCACGATCTTCCCCGGCAAGCGCGGCATCTGCAAGGTTCGATTCAATGAGAACGGCATCTTGAAGGTCCCGTGGGGATACGTCGGCGCACTGCAGTGCGACCCCACGGAGAAGAAACCATTCAATCATGTCCTGCCCGGATCGCTCACGCTGACATTCGGCATGCTCGGATGCGACTTCCACTGCCCGTACTGTCAAAATCATGTGACCTCACAAGCGCTCCGTGATCCAGCGGCGGGTGTGGAGCCGACGCAACTCACGCCGGAGCAAATAGTGTATCTGGCTTATCGATACGGTGCTCGCTTGATCGGCAGTTCCTATAATGAACCACTGATCACATCGGAGTGGGCTGTAGCGATCTTCAAAGATGCCAGAGCCGCAGGGCTCCGCACCTGCTATATCAGCAACGGCAACGCTACACCCGAAGTACTGCGTTACGTCAAGCCCAGCACGGACTGCTACAAGGTCGACCTCAAGGCATTTAATGACAAGAACTACCGGTTCCTGGGCGGCACGCTCGAGCGTGTCTTGAATACCATCAGGATGGTTTATGAGATGGGATTCTGGACCGAAGTCGTCACCCTGGTCATCCCTGGCTACAATGACTCAAACGACGAGCTGCGCGCCGCTGCAGAGTTTATCGCCTCAGTTTCTCCGTTCATTCCCTGGCACGTGACGGCATTTCACAAAGATTACAAGATGACCGATCCGGACAACACATCAGCGGAAACGTTGATCCGGGCGGCTCGCATCGGCGAAGAGGCGGGTCTTAAGTACGTCTATGCCGGCAACTTGCCAGGCCGTGTCGGCAAGTACGAACATACCTTCTGCCACCACTGCAGGGCACTACTCGTAGAACGGTTCGGTTACTTGATCCTCCGGAACCGCATCAGCCCCAACAGGGGCCAGTGTCCAGACTGCGGGACCCCCAACCCCGGAATCTGGACGTGAGCATCGATTTGCCGGAATCTTAGCTTCGCTTCCGCCGATTTGGAATCAAGCTCAGTGCGATTTTCTGCTACTCCCGGCGCAACCTCTCGGCATCTTCATTGGAGATCTGCCCGTCATCCATGGCGCCGACCAGTAGGACATCCATTTTTAATGCAGTAGATTTCGCGGCATCACGAAACTCCGTGATTTCAGATGGAAGTCCAGAGTGGTGCGCTGCCAGCTTGTCGGTAACGGTGAGAACAGCCCGGCGGAGCTCTGCGGCCAAACCGTCCGGATCGTCTCCGAGGAATCGCTCGGTCAAGCGATACACTTCGAGCGCCAACTTATGAGCCCGTTCAACGATCGGGGGACCTATCAATTGCCCGAGCCTTCATGTGACACCTCCTTGCTATGGAAGTGCCACGATTGTAGAGGTCGGCCTGGCCCTCTCACCATGACCCATGTGGGGCATTTTTGGGGGAGGGCGAGCGGCGATCAACGTACCAGACCGGCAGGTCTCTCCATCTAGATAGGCGCTTGACCCATTTGGGTCATCGACGTCAGCCCCTCCTTCTGCTGTAATTTGAGCGCTATTCCCATCGGGTGACAGTCACCTCGGTTGGAGGCCTGCGAAGCTATGCGCGAATGGGAGAAGGACTGATGTCTCGTCCGCCGCGTCCGGCATTCCCCGGCGCGACGTACCATATCACAGCTCGCGGCAATAACGGGGAAAGGATTTTCGGCGACGACGCAGACCGGTACGCCTATCTGGTACAGTTGGCCAAGGCATTGCGCACAATGGATGTGCGGCTATTCGCCTACGCGCTGATGTCCAACCACGTGCATCTTGCACTGCAGACCACGCAGCCGAATGTCTCAGCGATGGTCCGGTGGCTGCACACTCGCCATGCAAGGCAGTTCAATCGCCGGCACGGACGAATCAACCATCTGTTTGGCGAGAGGTTCCACAGCAAGGTCATCACTGACGACCTCTACCTGTTGGAAGTGACACTGTATTTGCACCTCAACCCGGTAGAAGCGGGATTAGTAGCGCATCCTGCCGACTACCCTTGGACGAGCTATCGATCATACGTCACGCCGGGCCCGTCATTCGTCGACGTTCGCCCCGTCCTCGAGATTTTCAGCCAAGATCTGCGGCGCAGCCGGAAGGCCTATGCACGGTTCATTCGAGATGAACTGACCCGGCTCACCGTTACCGCGCGAATCGTTCCAGCCTCGCAAAACTGACAGTGCCGCCTCCGCAGATCTCTGCATACACGGAAGCACTGGGACGGGGGGTGCGGGTCTGCGTGGCCGGGTCGACTTCAATGAGCCCGAACTTCAGGCTCCACCCAGCGGCCCACTCGAAGTTGTCGACGAGCGACCAATGATAGTACCCCCGAACGGGAATCCCCTCATGTATCGCACGCCAGACCTGCCGCAGATGGCTGACGATGAAGTCTGACCGCCGGTCATCATCCTCGTCCGGCAGGCCGTTCTCTGTGATGAAGATAGGCTTTCGGTATTCCGCCGCCATCTGCAGCACTCGATAAAGACCCTCAGGATAGATCTCGCCATATTCCCCATCGCTGATCGGCGCTCCGGGCGCAGTGAAGTTCCGGCCGAATAGATGCTTCGGACGGTGGAGGTCAAATGCGACGAGGTCGCGCGTGTAGTAGTTGACTCCGACGAAGTCCATCGTACCTGCCGCCTCTGGAACGTTCGCTACCCAAGGAAATGCGCGCACGCGGCCGATCGCCGTACCATCGATGAACGCCCTGTTCACGAACCGGTCCTGCTGCCGGGCCACGATGCGATCGAATGGTGAGGCAGCATTCGCCGGATCAAAGAGTCTGAAGTAGTTGGCGAAGCCCACCTGAGCTTGAGGCTGCAAGCGATGGACGATGCGATAGGCTGCTGCGTGCCCCTGCAGAAGCTGTGTGAGCGCACCCAGTCCGCGCCGGATCGATCTCCCGCCCGGCGGCCAAATGCCGCTGACGTAGGCGCTGAATGCCCAGCCGACCGGCTCGTTCAACGTGCACCACAGATCTGCAAACTCTGCGAGGGGTGGAACGACGCGCTCGACAAAACGGGCAAACAACATTGCCGCGTCATCTCGCTCCCAACCGCCACGGTCCGCAAACCACAGTGGATTGGTGAAGTGATGCAGCGTCACCATCGGCTGGATGCCGCGCTGCCTTAGGGCGTGAAGCATCTCGCGGTACCGGCCAATGGCCTCTTCATCCCATCGGTCGGGAGCCGGCTGGATGCGGCTCCACTCAACGGACAGGCGATGCGCATTCTGGTGCAACTTTGCGGCCAGGTCGAAGTCGCGTTCCGCGTGATCCCACCAGTCGCAGGCGCGGCCTGACCGGTCACCGTTCTTGATCCGCCCCGGCTGCTGCTCCCAGGCCCACCAGTCGTTGTGGAGATTGTCGCCCTCGACCTGATGCGCGCTCGTCGCCGTACCCCACCGAAAATCGGGGGGGAACTGCAGCGGGGAGTGCTCCGGAACGCTCATGGCACCAAGTGTTATCATACATAGAAGTTCTTCTATGAGGACTACTCTAATGAGCGCTAAACGTGTCTAGTCATTTCGCCTGCATCGGCTTCCCGATCGACAACATGGATGCCTACTGGGCGCTGGCGAAGCGCGCCGCGGCAGAGGGGGAGCGGCTTCCCGTGCCCAGCGGGGGGACGCTCGTGCGGTGGACGCCCGGGCCGGCGCTACTGCCCGGTGGTGGACAGGGACCGGAGATCTGGGCGCAGGTCGACGAGCGCGGAGAGGTCGTTGAGGCCACCCCGTACTTCTCCACAGGCGTGTCGTACCGGATTGCCGTCACCACGGTCGGCGACGATCCTGATGAACCGATGGACGGATGGATCGACGGCTGGCTCGAACCATCAGAAGAGGATGAACCATACTCCGGCATCTTCCCGTTGCGGATCAGCCTCGTGGACTATGGGATCTCGCGGCGCCAGATCACGACCTTTCCGTCGGTACACCGGGTTGAGCTGATCGCCCTCGCGCACGAAGCCGATCTGTTCGACGACGCGGGCGCGTACCGCGCCTCGCCGGGCGACATCTACCGGATGCCCCTTCCGTCATTTGTCTCGACGGCGCACTTCGGCGCGGATGAGCCTCGGGAGTTCCAAGAATCCACTGCGATGGCGAGTGGAACAATCGACGAGGCCCGGCCGCTCACGAACACCGTCACCGGCCGACCGTTCTGGTGGATCCGCCTGGCGACCCAGGGAACGGTGCTCTACGTCTGCGCCGATCGTGAAACGCTCGGTGGTGATGCGCGCGAGGGACAGGTGCTCGCCGGAAGCTTCTGGATACTGGGAAAACTGCTCTAGACCCGTTCGTAGTCGAAGAGCTCCGACTCCTTGAACCACAAGGAGATCTCGGCGTCCGCTTCCTCGACCGATCCCGAAGCATGGATGAGATTTCGCACCGGGCGCTTCTCCAGACTGGCGACGGTTGGGGAGTCGATGGAGAAGTCCCCCCTGATCGTCCCCGGCGCCGCCCGGTAGGGCAGCGT
>JACPRY010000133.1 GCA_016193565.1 Armatimonadota bacterium | reverse complement strand
GCAGCGTGGGAACCCCCAAACGGATCACCGGGCTATCGCTGTGGGCAGGGTGCCTCGATGTCAATGAAAACAGCGAAAGCAAGGCACGCTAGCGCCTCGCTTTCGGTTGTCGGCTTCTGGTACCTCGACTAGTTTCCTTTCGACAAGTTACAACCGTATCCTCCATCTTACTGGCCGGGCTTCGAAAGTCAAGGGGTCTACCCGCGGCCCGCGAGGCCCGGCCAGGACAACGCGATAACGCGACAACTGGTCGACCGTGTTGTCGCGTTGTCCAGTTGTCGTGTAATCGCTATTTGATTTCGACCTGGGCGCCCTCGGCTTCCAGCTTGGTCTTCATCTGGCCGGCTTCGGCTTTGCCCACCTTCTCCTTGACCGGCTTGGGCGCGCCGTCCACCAGGTCTTTCGCTTCCTTGAGACCCAACCCGGTGAGCTCGCGGACGACCTTGATCACCTGGATCTTTTTGTCACCCA
This sequence comes from Armatimonadota bacterium, assembly GCA_016193565.1. Taxonomy (GTDB): domain Bacteria; phylum Sysuimicrobiota; class Sysuimicrobiia; order Sysuimicrobiales; family Kaftiobacteriaceae; genus JACPRY01. Next base: position 3,814 of record JACPRY010000133.1, on the reverse strand, counting down.
CGCTCTTGAGGATGACGTCGAACTCCGTCTGCTCCTCGGCAGCCTGGGCCGCTGCCGCGCCGGCCCCTGCCGGTGCGGCCACCATGGCCATCGGAGCCGCCGCGGTCACGCCGAACTTTTGCTCGAGCGCCTTCACGAGATCGGCCAGCTCAAGGACCGTGAGGTTGCTGATCGCTTCGACGATCTCGTCTTTCCCCAACTTACTACCTGCTGCTTTCGTTTTGGTCTCTGCCACTTTACTCATCCCCCTATTGAAGTCTATCGAGTGGTCAAGCTGCTTCCTTCTGTTTCTGGATCTGGTCCAGCGCATAAACGAGATTGCGCTGCAACGCCACGAGAACGCCGGCGACACCTGCCATCGGCGACTTCAGGTTGCCGAGCACCATCGACAGCAGCTGGTTCTTGGACGGCAGGTCGGCCAGGGCCTTGATCTGGTCCGCCGTCATCACGCGGCCCTCGACCAGCCCGCCTTTGAGCGCGAGCTTCTTCATCTGCCGGATGTACTCGGCAAGGATCTTGGCCGGGGCAATGGGGTCTTCACGGCTGAACGCGACGGCGGTGGGACCCTGCAGGTATGGCTCCAGCCCTGAAATCCCCAGGCTCTGCGCCGCACGCTCGAACAGCGTGTTCTTGACGACCTTGTACTCCACACCGGCGTCGCGCAGCTTGCCTCGGAGCCGCGCGATCTCGCCGACGTTGAGGCCGCGAAAATCCGTCAGGATGGCGGCGGCCACGACCTTGAGCCGATCGCGAATCGACTGAACCTGGTTTTCCTTTTCAGGTCTCGCCATCTTCCGGTCCTCCGCCGCAAAACGAAAAACGGGGCAGCCGTGGACACGCAACACTCTGATCGGGAACGGCTAACGGGGAACGGTTCAAAGCCTTCACCGTTACCCGTTCCCGGTTCCCCGTTCCCGTCTTTACGCTGTCGCCGCCTTCGTCAGCGCCTGCGCCTTGGCGGGATTCACCTTGATACCCGGCCCATGCGTTGTCGATAGCGTAATGGACATCAGATACTCGCCCTTTGACGCCGCGGGTTTCGCGCGCACGACGGCATCCATGAGCGAGGAAAAGTTCTGAAGCAGTTGCTCCTCGGTGAACGAGACTTTCCCGATGGGCGCGTGAATGACCCCGGCCTTCTCGGTCCGGTACTCGATCTTGCCGGCCTTGAACTCCTTGACGGCCTTGGCGAGATCGAAGGTGACGGTCCCGGATTTGGGGTTGGGCATCAGCCCGCGAGGACCCAGGATACGACCGAGCTTGCCGACCGTGCTCATCATGTCCGGCGTGGCAACCGCGACGTCAAACTCCATCCAGCCTCCCTGGATCTTCTCGACCACATCCTCGGCCCCAATCATGTCGGCCCCCGCCGCCTCGGCTTCCTTCGCCTTTTCACCCTTGGCGAACACCAGCAGCCGGACCTTCTTGCCGGTTCCCGCCGGCAGCGCGACGGTACCACGCACCTGCTGGTCCGCCTGCTTGGGGTCGATGCCGAGCCGGATCGCGCACTCCACCGTCTCGTCGAACTTGGCTTTCGGCGCCTGCTTCAGAACCTTGATAGCCTCGGCGGGATCCACCAATGTGTTCTCGCCGACAAGTTTCGCCGCTTCTCGATATCGCTTCCCGTGTCGCTTTTTCATCTCAGCCCCTCAGACCACAATCTATTGAATCTGTTGGATCTATTGAATCTGTTGGATCTACTACGCCGATTTCGTGAGCGATTGATCCAACGGATACAACAGATCCAATAGATTCGAAGATTCTCTTTCTGAGGATCTATCCGACAATGTCGATGCCCATCGAGCGGGCCGTGCCTTCGATCATCCGCACCGCCGCCTCGACGTCGTGGGCGTTCAGATCTTTCATCTTCTTTTCTGCGATGTCGCGCACTTGCGAGCGGGTCACCTTCCCGGCCTTGGCCTTGTTGGGCTCGCCTGACCCCTTCTCCAACCCGGCAGCCTGCCGCAGCAGCACCGATGCCGGCGGAGTCTTGGTGACGAACGTGAAGGTGCGATCGGCGTAAACGGTAATCTCCACCGGCACGATCGTCCCGACCTGTGAGGCCGTCCGCTCGTTGTAGGTCTTGCAGAACTCCATGATGTTCACGCCGTGCTGGCCCAATGCCGGACCGACCGGCGGAGCCGGCGTCGCTTTGCCGGCCGGAATCTGCAGCTTGACCACCGCAATAATCTTCTTGGCCATTCGCTAGACCTTTTCGACGTCTCCAAAGTTCAGCTCGACGGGTGTTGAACGGCCGAAGATAGAAACGAGCACGCGCACCTTCTCCTTCTCCACCATCACGTCGTCGACCTGACCGGTGAAATCCATGAAGGGTCCCGAGGTGATGCGCACCATCGAGCCCTTTTGGAAGTTGATGCGGTACTTAGGTGTCTCGTCATGGATCTGCTTGAGGAGGCGCTTGACCTCCTGGTCCTCGAGCGACACCGGCCGCGCGCCCGATCCCACGAACCCCGTCACCCCGGGCGTATTGCGCACGACGTACCAGGAATCGTCGTCCATGACCATCTCGACCAGCACGTAGCCGGGGTAGATCTTGCGATCGATTTCGCGGCGCTTGCCGCCCTTAATCTCTTTCTCTTTTTCCGTCGGCACCAGCACCTGGGCGACCTTCTCTCCGCCCTTGCCGTGCATCGTCTTCGTCCGCCGCTCGAGGTTCGTCTTCACCTTATTCTCATAACCTGAATAGGTGTGGATGACAAACCATCGGAGACGCGGATCGCGCGGCGCTTCGGCTTCGGCCGGGGCTTCAGTGGGCGCCTCGGCTTCAACCTCGGGCGTCTCCTGCGGCGCCGCCTCAGCCTCACCCCGCTCGGGTTCCTCCTCGAAAACGGCTTCCGGCTTCGGCGCTTCTGCGACAGGCTCCGGCTCGGGCGCCGGTTCGTCGCCGAAGAGTTCTTTGATCTTATCGTCAAGTGTCGGTGTCTTGTCTTCCATCCGGAGAGCTCGCCTTGGGGGACTACTGCCGGACCAGCACTTGCTGGAATAACCGGGCAAACACGAGGTCCACAAATCCCAGATACAGCGCCATGACGAGCAGCACGACGACGACGACGATCGTCATCGCCACAAGCTCAGCCCGGCTCGGCCACTCGACCCGGCCCAACTCAGTCCGGATCTCGCGAAAGTACCGCTGGATCCGCTCAGTCATGGAAGGCCCCCGCACCGCGACGGGCTTCGCCGTGGGGCGCGCGGGCTGGCGATCTCTCATCAGATCTGTGAGTCGGGCCACGAAAACCGCTCCAAACAAAAAAAGACTTTACGAGCCGAAGCCATTATAGATGTGCCCTTCTGTGCTGTCAATTAAACTCGTTGCCCCTTCGACTCGCTCCGCTCGCTCAGGCCATTCGACTAGCGCGCCGTTGGTCGAAGACCATGAGCGAGCCCACCGAAGGTGGGGCGAGTCGAATGGCAGGGGCGGAGGGATTCGAACCCCCAACATCCGGTTTTGGAGACCGGCGCTCTAGCCAGTTAGAGCTACGCCCCTGCGTATCTGCCTATCATAGCGAGCGAGTGAGCCGAAGCCCCGAGAGAAGCGAGGGGGAAGCGATCTCAAGTCGACAGGAGATTGCTTCGGCCTGTCGGCCTCGCAATGACATCAATATAAAGTTACACTACCGGGTCTCGCGGTGCAACGTGTGCTTGCGGCACCATTTGCAGAATTTCTGCATCTCGATCCGGTCGGGATCGTTCTTCTTGCTCTTGGTTGTCGTGTAGTTCCGCCGCTTGCAATTTGAACAGGCTAGGGTAATTATGTCTCTTGGCATTTCCTATTCACCATTCACCATTCACTATT
>JACPRY010000040.1 GCA_016193565.1 Armatimonadota bacterium | reverse complement strand
GACAAGGCCACTGCGCGGCGCACCTGGTCCGCCTGGAGACCGGCGCCCCAGGCTTCGTAGCGCAGCCGAATGCGGGTGAACACCTTCGGGTGTTCAGTCGCCCGCTCGGCCTCGGCGGTCACAAACAACCCTTCCAGTGGAACCCGCATCTTCCGGAGGATGCCGGCGACATCCATGCCAGAGCACGCAGTCAGGGCGCTCAGGACTGTCTGCATGGGGGTGGGACCAGCGTTTGTACCGCCTTTGTCTGACGCAACGTCCATCACGACCACGTGGTTGTCCTCAGTGGCCGCGTCAAATCGCATCGGCGCAGCCCAGCGCGTCTGCACCAACATGATCCACCTCCTCGTGCGGCGTGGGCGACTCCACACCTGGATTGCTGGCCTCAGCGTACGGCGGCGCCTGGAACGAAGCCATCCGTTCTGCGTCTGATTTAAGATCAGTTGGGCAATCGAAGCTACCCAAAACCGCGAAGCTAGTTGTGCTCCTCCACTTTGTGCCAATAGGCATGGGCGTCCCTCTCCATTCTTTCCAGGCGGGTGTAATAGTCCGGAAACTCATTAAGGTGCGCGAGCGCCGCCTCTGCGACGATCGGTAGCCGTCAGCGCATGCTCAAAATCTTACAAGCCGACCGGCTGCTTTGCTTTGGGCGACGTTGAGAGATCGATCACCTCAGGGCGAGCCAGCCGCGCGTAGTCCTGGTATGCCATCGTAATTGTCTCGCGGTGGCTGCCAGCATTGAACACGATTTCCGGCCGCCGCGCCAGCGCAGGGTCGAGGTACACCGCAATTCCGTACAGGTGGCCGAACGGCGGCATCGCGCCCACCTCGCAGTCGCCGAAGACATTTACAAACTCTTCTTCTTCGGCCAGCCGGACCGCAGTCACGCTCAGCGCTCGTCGTACCTTGTCCAGATCGACCCGATGCGGAGCCGGCACCACCAGCATCACCAGCCGGTCATCGGCGACCACCATCACAACCTTTGCCATCTCGTAACCGCTGAGATGCTCTACCGACGCAATGTCCTGTGCGGTGACCGCTGGCCGGTGCTCACGCACCCGATACGGCACCCGCTCTTCATTCAAAAGCTGCTCCAGGCGCTCCCTGCAACGCATCGCAACCCCTCCCTCCAGATCCAGCATGCCAGGAAGCAGGAAGCGCAACCATCGGGTGGCCGCCTGATGTAATCGATGACGACGAGCCCGTTTTCGCGTTGCTCAACCGCTTGCCATTCGGTAGCAGGGATCAGTTCTCCCGGCTGGTTACACCGATGAGCGTTGGCTCCGTCGCTGCACGTGACGTTTGAACCAGGCTGCGGCCGCCGCGGCAACCTGCTCAAGAGTGCCGGGCTCTTCAAACAGATGAGTTGCTCCAGGCACGGTGACCAAATCTCTCTCCCCCGTCAACTGCGCCAGCGCTTCGCGGTTCAAGTCGAGCACGGCGGGGGACAACCCCGGGCCGCTGCGCGGCCGCAATCAGCGCCGCTGCGGCGCCGGTGCTGGCTCCGAACAGCCCGACCGGGAGCGCCCGCACAGTCGCGTCGGCGGACATCCAGTCGAGGATGTCTACCAAACGCTGCACGAGTAGGGGGATGTCAAACCGCATCTGCCGCGTCATTTGATCAATCTCGTCTTCTTCCGCCGTGAGCAGGTCAATCAGCAGCGTGGCGAATCCACCCCTGTTGAGTGAGTGCGCCACAAAACGATTGCGTGGGCTGAAGCGGCTGCTGCCGCTGCCGTGCGCAAACAGCACGGCACCTTCCGCCTCTTCTGGAATACCCAGGTTGCCCTCGAGGATGTTCGTGCCGGTTGGAACGCGGACCAGACGTTCGAAAACCTGTTGCAGCGTCATCTCCGGTCAAGCCTGCGACTTTCTCTTTCCCGAGCCGTGGAGCCCCTGTTTGAGAAGCTGCGGATCCGTGGAAAGGACCACCCTGCCTGGCAGAAGTTGTTGCGCGCGACAGGACGTGCGCACACAGACTTGCTATCGCGCCGTGTAACCTCCATCCACCAGATACGCGGCACCGGTGATGAATGACGCCTCATCCGATGCCAGAAACAGCACGAGGTTCGCCACTTCCTCGGGCTCACCCATACGCCCCACCGCGTGAAGCTGAGCGATCTGCGCCATCAACGCGTCGATATCCCCCATCTGCTTCAGGCCTCGTTCGACCATCGGCGTCTTGATGAACCCGGGGCAGACCGCGTTGATGCGGATCTTCTGCGCCGAATACTCCAGCGCTGCCACTTTCGTCATGCCGAGGATGGCGTGCTTGCTCGCGGTGTAGGCTATGGCGCTGGCGAAGCCGACAAGACCCAGGATCGAGGCGGTGTTGATGATGGCGCCGCCGCCCCGCGACAGCATGTGCGGAATGACCGTCTTCATGCCGAGCCACACGCCCTTCAGGTTGACGGCGAGCAGTTTATCGAACGCCTCCTCCGTGTAGTCTGCCGTCGGCGCAGACTGTCCCTCGATGCCGGCGTTGTTGAACAGTACGTCAATGCGCCCGTACTCACGCAGGGTGTCATCGGCCAGCTGTGCCCAGTCGGTGCTCTTCGAGACATCGGCGGGCACAAACAGTGCGTCCCCGCCCCTGTCGCGGAT
>JACPRY010000151.1 GCA_016193565.1 Armatimonadota bacterium | reverse complement strand
CCGCCGACTCGACGCGCAGCCCGCGCTCGCGCATCGCGGCCAGGTGCCCGCCGCGCGCGATGAAGGCAACCTCCTGTCCGCTACGCTGTAGCTGCGCTCCGTAGTATCCGCCGGTGCCGCCGGCGCCGATGACGGCGATCTTCATGATTTGTTTCTCCAAGGTGTGTGCCGCATATCCCTGCTGTCGATCGCGTGTCTTCCGTTTCCGTGGCACGGGCAAGAGCAGGGTGAGAGTGAAAGGAGACTGTTCTTGTCCGGCCCGCGGAGGATTGTGATCGTTGCCCTGGGCGCAATCTGCGCCGTCGCCGTCGTCGCATTTCCCGCCCATCCGAATCCCGCCCGCACCCTTGCGGTGTACGGTTACTATGTGGATGACGATTCGAATTCCTGGGCGACGGTCCAGTCCCAGGGGCAGCGTCTGACCGGGATCATCACCACCAGTTTCACCGTCGATTCGTCAGGCCGCATCGTCGGGACCCATGATGCGCGCGTCGTCGATCTTGCCCGCAGCCGTGGGAGCAAGGTTCACGCCCGCGTGGCGAATTTTGTCGGCGACGGGTGGAGCCGCGAGGTCGCGCATGCCGTGCTCACGGATCCGGATGCCCAGACCCGCGCCCTCACCGAGATGCTTCAGATCCTGGACCGGTACGGCTACGATGGGATTCACCTTCACCTCGAAAACGTCACGCCTGGGGACCGCCGCGCGCTGACCTCGTTCGTTGGTGAGCTCGGCTCACGAGTGCACGCGCGCGGGAAGGCCGTGACCGTCGCGGTGCCCGCCAAGATGCGTGACCAGCCGGCCAACGACTGGAGCGGCGCGTTCGACTACCGCGCCCTCGCGGGCGCAAGCGACTGGCTCGTCATCATGGCGTACGATGAGCACTGGTCGGGCAGCCGGCCGGGGCCGGTCGCATCGCTTCCGTGGGTAGAGGTTGTCCTGCGTTATGCCGCGGGCCAAGTGCCGTTGCAGAAACTCGTGCTGGGGGTCGCCTTCTACGGATACGACTGGTCAGATGGCGGGCTGGGAGAAGGCGTCTCGATGCGAGAAGCCGTGGCTCGAGCGGCGCGCGCCGGCGTGGAACTACGGTGGGATGAGCGTGCGCAGGTCCCGTATTTCATGACTCGGCGCGGCATCACCTATTTTGAGAATAGCCGGAGCGTGGAATTGAAGATGGCCCTTGCCGTGAGAGTTGGCGTGGCCGGCATCGCCGCGTGGCGGCTCGGGCACGAGCTGCCGGATGTCTGGAACGCCATCGGAACCTTCCTGAAAGCCTCTACGCGGACGGCGTCCCGTTAGACCGAAAACCTAGGCGGTCTTCTTGAGAAGTAGCCGCGGCCGCAGGTCCTGAAACGTGCCCGGCGCCTGTGGGGTGACCGGGTGGATTTCCGGGTCCAGAACGATGCCCACCAGCTCGAACAGCGTGGATGGAGCATCGCGCGACGCGGTCACGCGAGATCCATTGCCCCCCACGCGATCGGCTCGATCAAACCTGAGATAATCTGCCAGTGCCATTCGGATCCCTCCTCGCCCGCACTCAATCCTGAAATATTTACCCATGAACCATCTCCGTCTAACACCCGTAGATAATGTGGTGCATGGCTGGAGCATCAGTATTGGCGGTATGATGTGCTGAGGAGGCCGAGCCCCAAAAGATGTAGCGGCTGAGAGCATAATGGATGTCTCTTGTGGGCAGGGGGCGAGGCCGGTGGATCTTGCACGTTGCTTAAAATGATAAGACGCAAAGCGATTCTTTCCATTGTCATCGCCGGAGTCATCGGCGCAGGCCTGCTCTGGTGGGGCCGCAGCGGCGCCTTCAGGTCACTCCCTGAGGTCGACGGCGTGCGGGCGCGACGGGGCACATTGGAGGTTGCCCTGCCGGTGACCGGGACGTTCGAAACCGTCAGCAGCATCCTCTCCTTTGAACCTCCCGGTCGGCTAGGCCGCGTGACAGTGCGTGAAGGTCAGGCGGTCCGGCGCGGCGACCTCCTTGCCTCTCTAGATGCGGTAGATCTGCAGGCCTTGGTTGATCAGGCTGAAGCGGCCGGCCGGGCTGCGACAAGCGATGCGTCCCGCGCCCGCGCGGCCGTGGAGACCGCCCGCCAGCAGGCGGCCCAGGCCGAAGCCGCCTATCATGCTGCGCAGGCGCAGCTGGCCCAGCTGCGCGCCGGCCCGAGAGCATCTGAGTTCCGCCAGGCCGATGCAGCGGTGGAATCAGCCAGCAGCGCTCGAGACCAGGCCAGACGCAGTCTCGAGGTACAAGAGCGACTGTACCGAGAGGGCGCGATCTCGCAGACGCAGCTCGATGCGGCGCGCGCGCAGTATCAAAGTGCCGATGCGGCGTATCGTCAGGTCCTTGCGCAGCGGGATGCGCTCCGGGCGGGCTCGCGGCCGGAAGCCATCACAATCGCACAAGAACAGGTGAGACAGGCGGAGGCGTCGTGGCGGGCGGCTCTGGCCAACGTCCGGCAATCGCAGGCGCTGGTCGCTTCTGCCCAGGCCCACGCCGAGCAGGCCGCAGCCGCGGCGAGGACGGCCCGTGCCCGTGCCGCTCAGGGACATCTCCGCGCGCCGTTCGAGGGATTTGTCGGTCGGATCTATCTCCACGCGGGCGCGGCAGTCGGTCCCGGCGTGCCGGTCCTCTCCATTGTGTCCGCGTCCGGCTGGGTCACAGCCGACGTCGACGAATCGGACATCGGCCGCGCCCGGATCGGGCAGGTCGCACGCATCACAGCGGATGCGTATCCGGGTGTGGTGCTGACCGGCAGGGTGACTGAGATCGCGCGGCAGGTGGACATCAAGGTCGGCACGCGCACCGTGCGTGTACGGGTCGATGTTGCGGGCCGGGCCGAGATGCGGGCGGGGACCAGCGTCGATGTGGATCTGATCCTGCAGACCGTGCCCGACGCGCTCCTTGCTCCGTTGGAAGCCGTGATCGCGGCCGAAAACGGCGATGCGCATGTCTACGTGATTGATGCAGGGATCCTCCGCCGCCGCGCGGTGGTGGTCGGTGCGGCGAACGATGTGGACATGTCGATTGTGCGCGGCGTGCGCGAAGGCGAGGTGCTGGCGATCGCCGATCCCGCCGTTCTGCGCGACGGCCAGCGGGTGCGCGTGCGTTCGATTCGATGACCCCGGTCGTTGCGCTCCGCGAGGCCACGAAGATCTACCGCCTCGGCAAAGTGGACGTGCCGGCCTTGCGCGGCGTCGGGCTGGCGATCGAGCCGGGTGAGTTCGTCGCGATCATGGGACCGTCTGGGTCCGGTAAGTCCACCTTAATGAACCTGCTCGGCTGTCTGGACCGTCCTACCTCCGGCACCTATCTGTTTGGCGGGCACGACGTCAGCCAGTTGTCAGACGACGAGCTGGCCGAGCTGCGCAACCGCCGGATCGGGTTTGTCTTCCAGACGTTCAACCTGCTGCCGCGTCTCAGCGCGCTGAAGAACGTCGAGATGCCGATGGTCTACGCCGGCGTCTCCCGGGCAGAACGGCTCCGGCGCGCGCAGGCGGCGCTGGAGCGCGTCGGCCTGGCGCACCGCGCCTCGCACGCCCCGCCCGAACTCTCCGGCGGAGAGCAGCAGCGCGTCGCCATTGCACGCGCGCTCGTGAACACCCCATCTATTCTGCTTGCCGACGAGCCGACCGGGAACCTCGACAGCCGGTCGGGTGAGGAGATCCTGGCGATCGTCCAGGAGCTCAACGCGCAGGACATGACGATCGCGATGGTCACCCACGACCGCGACATCGCCGAGCATTCCCAACGGATCATTCACCTCCGGGATGGCCGGCTGGTCCGGGATGAGATGGTGCCGCGGCCGAAGCAGGCCCGCCAGGAACTGATCGATTTGGCGGTGGTGAGCCCATGAACCGGTCTGCCCATGGATCTTTTTGAGTCATTCTCCATCGCGCGCGAGGCGCTGCGGGCGAACCGTCTCCGCACGATCCTGACGACGCTCGGCGTCATCATCGGCGTCGCGGCCGTGATCGCGCTGGTGTCCGTGGGGCAGACGGTCCGGACCAGCGTCGTCGGTGAGTTTGCGACGTTGGGGCCGGAGCTGCTCTGGGTCCTGCCGGGCAAGGCCCGCGAAGGCTCGCAGTTCGCGCGCGAAGAAGGCCGGCTCTCGCTGACCTTTGAGGACGCCGAGGCCGTCGCCAAAGACGCCGACGCGGTGAGCGGCGTCTCGCCGATCCTGCAGACGTCGATCGAGGTCACCTCTGCCGGCCGGCGCGTGACGACGACCGTCGTGGGCACGACGCCGAATATCGCAGATGTCCGAGGGCTCTCGATGCAGGCGGGACGGTTCCTGTCGGCCTCGGATCTCGTGCGGCGCAAGCGGGCCGCCGTGCTCGGCCCCTCGCTCGCGCGGCGGTTGTACCGGACGCCGGCGAACATCTTGGGTCGGCGGGTCATCATCAACGGCCGGGCCTTTGACGTGGTGGGCCTGCTCCGGTCCGAAGGCCAGGTGCTGGGACTCGACCTCGACGACCGCCTCTACATCCCGGTGACGACGGCCCAGCAGCTGTTCCGGATCGACTACGCGTCGTTCATCTTCGTCAAAGCGAAAGATACGGCCAGCGTGCCGCGGGCGCTGCGCGAGACGGAGCGGATCTTGCTGCGGCGGCACGGAGAAGAAGACTTCACAGTGCTGACGCAAAGCCAGCTGCTGACCTCCCTCGACGCGATCTTGCGCATCCTCACCCTGGCGCTCACGAGCATCGCGGCGATCTCCCTCGTGGTGGGCGGGATCGGCATCATGAACATCATGCTCGTCTCCGTCACCGAGCGCACCCGCGAGATCGGGATCCGCAAGGCGATCGGCGCGCGCCGACTCCACATCCTGACGCAGTTCCTCATCGAGGCGGTCGTGATCAGCCTCGTGGGTGGCCTGATGGGCATGCTGGTGGGGCTGGCGCTGTCGTGGGGGATCTCGACGAGCCTGTTCAACAGCGCGCCGTCGCTGGGTTCCACCGCGCCGATCGTGCTGCTCGCGTTCGGATTCTCAGCGGCGGTCGGTGTGGTCTTCGGGGTGTATCCGGCGTGGAGAGCCGCGCAGCTTCACCCGGTTGAAGCCCTCCGGTACGAGTAGGGGGACCCGGTCTCCCTTATTCAGTCGTTGTGACGTTTCCGACGATCTCGCGGGACTCGCGCGTCAAGGTGAGGGTCCCGTTGACCAGCTCGTAGGTCTTCCGCACGCGCACGACCTGACCCGATTCGACGCTGGTGGTATACTCCACGCGGCGCACGACCTGACCGCTGCGCAGTGTCTCCTCGATCGTCTGCACGATCTGCCCGTTCGGACCTTGCACGACCATCGTGCTGCGCACGACCGTCTCGAGGCTTGCCGCCTGAGCCGTGAGATTGAGGGCGGCCGGTTTCGCGGCCTGGGGAGTCGGCGCGGGCAAGGAATCGACGAGCGAGACGGACAGCGGATTGAGGGCCCGTCCGTTCACGCGGATCTCGAAATGCAGGTGCGGTCCGGTGCAGCGGCCGGTGCACCCGACCTTCGCGACGACCTGCCCGGCGGCGACCTGCTGTCCTGCACGGACCAGAAGTTTGGACGCGTGGGCATACAGGGTCGTGATGCCGCTGCCGTGATCTAGGATGACGGTGCGCCCGTAGAGGAAGTACCAGCCCGAGTAGATCACGACGCCGGGGCGGGCGGCGACGATGGGCGAGCCCCACGGCGCGCCGATGTCGATGCCGGCGTGGTGCCGGCGGGCGCGGCGTCTCCACCCGAAGCGGGAGGTGAGCTCACCCCGGGCTGGCCAGACGAACTGGTGCCGGCTGACGATGGCGGGCGGTTTGCCTGACGAGCGCGGGGGAGAGGTCCTTTGCACGCGCGATGCGCCGCGCACCGGAATCCGAAGACGCATCCCTGCCCTGATCGCATCAGGGTTGCGGAGGCCGTTGATCTCGGCGATCAACTCGACGGAGACGCCGTAGGCTTGGGAGATCGACCACACGGTGTGTCCTTCGCGGACGACGATGTACGTATACGAAGTGCTGTCAGACGGACGGGCCGGTTTCTGGATCGTCTTCTGGATTCGGGGCGCGCCGCGCAGCGGGATCTTCAAGCGCTGGCCTACGCGGAGCGCATCGGGGCTGTCGAGCCCGTTCAGTTCGACGATCGTTTCGATGGAGACGCCGTAGGCGCGGGAGAGCGACCAGAGAGTCTGGCCCTCGCGGATCACGACGACAGTGTAGGAGGGACGTCCGGATCCGGGCTTGTCTGCCCACGCATCGGACGCGAAAACTGTAAGAAGAAAGATAGCGGCAACCGCGCCGCCCCACAGCCTCGCCGAAGATCGCATCGTATGTGTTCTGCCGGAGCGCCCCATGGTTCCGGCAGCCGCACAAGATCGAGCCCCCGCTCGTCAGATGACATCAACTGGCCTGCCCGAAATCGGGGGTGGCAAGACGTGGACGGGCTAGAGAGAGCTAGAAAAAGAAGGAGCCCCGAAGGGTTCGTCCGGAGCTACGCCTGCTTGTGACCGACCTGTCGTCACTCTGCCCTGAACCACTCTCTGCGTTCGGGTTCAGGGCATGCACCAGTCGAGGCAAGCGGCTTTGGGCTACAAAGGGCTGGCGTCGCCATGCACCGGAGCGTAGCGACTGGTGCATGGTGGAGACGAGGAGATTCGAACTCCCGACCTCCGCAATGCGAGTGCGGCGCTCTCCCAACTGAGCTACGTCCCCACGAACACGAGTATTATACGGCCATTTCGCGGTGAGTGGTAGCGGCTGCCCGTCGGATGG
>JACPRY010000058.1 GCA_016193565.1 Armatimonadota bacterium | reverse complement strand
TTACCGTTGTTCCCGCAGGCCACAGTACTGTTCGCGCCCGTGCTTTCGGTGCTGGCGCTCGTTGGAATCGTTTATGGAGGGATCGTTTCGTGGGCGCAGCGAGATGTCAAGCGGCTGGTGGCAATGAGCAGCGTCAGCCACCTGGGATTCGTGACCCTCGGCGCGTTTGCGCTGACGGTGGAGGGCCTCCAGGGCAGTCTGCTGCAGATGGTCAATCATGGGATCAGCACGGGCGGGCTGTTCTTGATCGTCGGCGTGCTCTACGACCGCACGCACTCGCGGCTGCTCGACGACTACGGCGGGGTGGCCGGGCTCATGCCGCGTTTTGCCGCGGTGACGCTCATTGTGGTGCTGTCCTCAATGGCGCTGCCCGGGACCAACGGTTTCGTGGGGGAGTTCCTGATCCTGCTCGGAACGTTTCGCCGCGACCCGGCCTTCGCCGCCGTCGCGGTGACCGGCGTCCTCCTCTCAGCCATCTACCTGCTGTGGATGGTTCAGCGCGTGATGCATGGGCCGGTGCAGATGAAGACTCCGGCGGCGATGGTAGAGATCACGCGTAGGGAACTCGTCATCTTCGTCCCGCTGATTGCGTTGATCTTCGCGATCGGCCTGTTCCCCGGTTTCCTGCTCCAGCGCAGTGAAGCAACGGTCCAGGCTCTTTTGCATGATTTCGAGTCACGAGTCACGAGTCACGAGTCACAGTTAGCGAATCACGATTCACGATTCACGGTTCGCGGCCGATGAGCCTTCCTCCGGTCGACCTGCGCCTCATTCTCCCCGAGATGATCGTGGCCGCCGGCGCAGTCCTGGTCATGCTGTGGGGGGCCTTCCTTCCACCAGGCCGCCAGCGTGTGCTGCGATGGGTGTCCGCATTCGCGATCATCCTGGCGCTTGGTGTGGTATTGGCGCTCCAGTCCGGCGAACCAGCGTTCTCTTTCGGTGCGATGCATCTCCGGGACGCCCTGACGCAAACGCTGCAGGTGATTGTCCTCATCGTCGCGCTGCTCGCGGTCTTGCTGTCCGGCGAGTATGTTGAGCGAACGCACCTCGAGACCGGTGAGTACTACGCACTCTTGTTGTCCTCCGCACTTGGCGCGATGCTCATGGCCGCGAGCGCGGATCTGCTCTTGTTGTTCTTGGGCCTGGAAACGCTGTCGATCCCGCTGTACGTGCTCGCGGCCATCGCTCGCCGGGATCTCCGCTCTCAGGAGGCAGGGATGAAGTATTTCCTCCTCGGCGCATTCAGCACCACATTTTTCCTCTACGGCGTCGCGCTGATCTTCGGCAGCGCAGGCTCGACGAACCTGGCGAGAGTGGCATCTCAGGCGGGCGCCGGCTCGCCTCTGATGCTGGCCGGCATCGGGCTGTTGACGATCGGGCTGGGATTCAAAGCAACGATCGTCCCCTTCCACAGCTGGGCGCCGGACGTGTACGAGGGTGCGCCGCTTCCGGTCACAGCGTACATGTCGGTGATCGCAAAGGTGGGCGCATTTGCGGCGATAATCCGCGTATTTGTCATTGCGCTCTCGGCCGGGGCCGTTCAGTGGGGAGCGGCACTGGCTGCACTCAGCGTGCTCACGATGATCTTGGGCAACGTGGCCGCGCTGCTGCAGAACAATCTTAAGCGCCTGCTGGGGTATTCGAGCATCGCGCATGCGGGATTCATCCTGATCGGGATCGTTGCTGCGAATCGCGCCGGCATCTCTGCTGTGGTTTTCTATCTACTCGTGTATGCGCTCATGACGCTGGGCGCCTTTGGGGTCGTCCTCATGCTGGAGCGCCGCGGCGAGGAGGCCGATGAAATTTCCGACCTCGCGGGACTGGCGGGACGGTCGCCGTTACTCGCGGGCGCGATGACGCTCTTCATGGTTTCGCTCGCGGGTCTGCCGCCGACGGCAGGATTCCTCGCGAAGTTCTATGTATTCTCGGCAGCACTGGACGCGGGATATCCCGTTGTGGTCATCGTGGCGGTCGTGACGACCGTCGTGTCAGCCTACTTCTATCTACGTGTCGCCTATACGATGTTCATCGGCCAGCCCGCGCCGGAAGTCAAATTCGCAGGGGGACGCTGGGTCTCTGCGGCGCTTATCGTAACTTCAGCCGGCGTGCTCGTGCTGGGAATCTTTCCGGCGCCGGTGACGAACTTCATCGAGCAGATGGCGAACGCCCTAAAGTAACTGCGGGCATAGGGCTTAGGGCTTGGGGCTTAGTAACTACCCCCGAAGCCCTAAGCCCAAAGCCCTAAGCCCTTCAGTTGTGCGGGGTGATCAGTTGAACGCGGACGAGAAGTTTGACGCGATCGTCGTCGGCGCCGGTCCCGCGGGAAGCGCGGCGGCGTACACGATGGCGAAGGCGGGCCTGAGCGTCGTCCTGCTGGAGCGCGGGGAGTATCCGGGCTCAAAGAACGTGATGGGCGGCGTGATGTACGGCCACATGCTCGCCGATCTGATTCCCGACTTCGCCAGGGACGCGCCGATCGAGCGCGTGATCGTAGAGGAACGACTCTGGATCGCCACCCACGACTCGGCAGTCAGCATCGGCCAGAAGACAACGCGCCCGCACGGCGACATCCCCAATGCGTTTACCGTTCTACGCGCGCAGTTTGACCGTTGGTTTGCCGCAAAGGCGGAAGAGGCAGGCGCCCTCCTGATCCCAGGAACGGTGGTCGAGGACGTCATCTCCCACGAGGGCAAAGTCGTAGGCGTTCGGACCGGGCGGGCCGAGGGTGACCTCTCTGCTGACGTTGTAGTCATCTGCGACGGCGTGCACTCGTTCCTGGCGAAGAAGGCCGGGCTCCAGCATCGGGACATTGAGCCGCACGAGGTCGCGCTGGCCGTCAAAGAGATTATCGCCCTGCCGAAAGAGACGATCCAGGAGCGCTTTAATGTCGGCGAACGGGAAGGCGTGACGATCGAAATCTACGGCGCTGTCACGCAAGGAATGGGCGGTTACGCGTTCATCTACACCAACCGGGAAAGCCTGTCGGTGGGCGCCGGCGCCCTCATGTCCCACTTCATGAAGACGAAGATCACCCCCTACGCACTACTCGAAAAGGTCAAGCAGCATCCGCTGGTGCGTCCGCTGA
The DNA here is from genome assembly GCA_016193565.1 of Armatimonadota bacterium. Classification (GTDB taxonomy): domain Bacteria; phylum Sysuimicrobiota; class Sysuimicrobiia; order Sysuimicrobiales; family Kaftiobacteriaceae; genus JACPRY01. The sequence continues at coordinate 18,480 of JACPRY010000058.1, read as the reverse complement.
TTGACGGCGGCAAGGTTGTGGAGTATCTGGCCCACGCGATTCCTGAGGGTGGGTACAAGGCCATGCCCCGGCTGTCCGCGGACGGCGTGCTGATCGCGGGCGATGCGGCCATGATGGTGAACGGTCTCCACCGCGAGGGCAGCAACCTCGCGATGACGGCCGGACGGCTGGCCGGGGAGACGGTGATCGAGGCGAAGGCAAAAGGCGATTTCTCAGCGCAGACGTTGTCCGCGTACCGGGAGAAACTGCAGCGGAGCTTCGTGCTCAAGGACCTTCAGAAGTACCAACACCTGCCCGAGTTCATCGATCGCCATTCGGAACTGTTGGGCATCTACCCAGACCTGGTCAATCAGGCGGTCCACGAGATGCTCACCGTCGACGGCTTGTCCAAACGAGAGAAGCAGAAGAAGATTTGGAAGGACCTCACGTCCCGGCGGCCGCTCTGGCAGTTACTTAGAGACGGCTACCAGGCGTGGAAGGTGATCCGGTGAGGGGGCAGATCGAGGCCTCGAACCGAGATGCGAAGCGTGGCAGGATGGAGGACCTTGGGGCCGGGGACCCGGAAATCGGCTAAGGAGTGACTCAGCTACGGGTCCCCTTGCCCAAGGTCCCCCATCCTGCCCTCCATCGTGAATCCAAGAGAAGAGACGGACCGAAGAGAGGCGCGAATGGTTGAGCCCGAAGGCGGCGCTGGCCGCCCGACCGCAGAGCGAGGGAGATAGTTAATGAAGATCGAGGAGAAGCTATTTCTCGTTACCTACAAGCACGACAAGCAAACCCACATCACGATTCGCAGCGACGATGTCTGCGCGAACAGGTGCGGAGAGGAGTGGGGCCGGCCGTGCACCACATTCTGCCCGGCCAACGTCTACAACTGGGACGGCGCTAAGATCGCGGTGTCCTACGAGAACTGCGTGGAGTGTACATCATGCCTCACGGGCTGTCCCTATCGGAACATCGACTGGAGACTGCCACGGGGCGGTTACGGCGTTCAGTATCGGAACGGCTAACCCAGGGCTTAGGGCTTCGGGCTTCGGGCTTCAACCCGACCGTTCTTCGTCGACAAGAACCACAGTCCCCCAATCAGCAGGACCAGCGCCGGTATCTGTCCGTCGAGGAAGATCCGGCCGATTGAACTGAGCACCATGATCGTCCAAAAGAGTTCGCCGGGGAACCTCCGGCGGTTCGCCACCCGCATCGCAATCAACAGGACGATCAGCCCCAAGATCATTTCATAGATTTGCAGAGGATGGCGGGGTCCCGGCACGCCGGGGAATGTGACGGCCCAGGGAAGCCGCGTGATGTCCCCGTAGAGCTCGCCGTTCATGAAGTTCCCGAACCGGACGAAGACGTTCCCGAGCGGCACCGCCCATGCCGTGGTATCGGCGAGGCTCCAGAAGGACAGATTGCGCCTCCGGCTGGTCACCCACAGAAGAATCAGCGCCCCCGCGATCGCACCGTGAGAGGTCAGTCCTCCGCGATCGATGCGCAGGATCTCCAGTGGGTTCGCAAACTCGGCCGGATGCGAGAGCACATACCCAACGCGTGCGCCGATCACCGCGATGATGATGAATGGAATTGTCAGCCGGTCCAGCTCTTCTGTAGGGACGCCGAGGCGGGGGCCGTACCGGTACGCCATGACGACCGCGAGCAAGATCATGAGGGCCATCATGATGCCGTACCAGCGGATGACGAACGGGCCGATCTCGACGAGGACGGGATCCATTGACGCAACCACAATACTACGGGAACCGGGAACGGGGAACCGGGAACGGGCTGCAGATTTTCATATATAGTGGTACGGGCGAAGATTGCGATCGCGGTTCCCGGTTTGCGGTTCCCGTGAGATGAAGATCGCCGTGGGTTCGACCAGTGATTCGAAGTTGCGGGCGACCCGCGCGGTGTTCGCCCGCATTGACCCCCGGGCCGGGGTCGAAGCCGTTCCGGTGAACTCTATCGTCTCAGAGCAGCCGATCGGTGATCGAGAGACGATCGCCGGCGCGCTCCATCGCGCGCGTGAAGGCCGCCGGCTGACCGACGCCGACTATGGCATCGGCATCGAAGGCGGCGTCCATCAGGACGAGCGGGGCGTGTGGATATGCGCTTGGGTGGCCGTCGTCGATCGTGAGGGCCGCGAAGGGCTGGGCTGTGGTCTGCGGCTGCGGCTTCCGGACTGGATCGCAGCTCGGGCGCTCGCGGGCGAGCCTGTGGGGCAGATCGTGGACACGTTCTTAGGCGTCAGCGAGGCCCACGAGGTACACGGCGTGGTCGGGGTGCTCACCCGCGGACTCGTGGACCGGCAGGCGGCGCTTGAGCAGGCATTGCTGGCCGCACTTGCTCCGTTTCTTTCTGCAGAGATATATACACGGAAGCCGGATTAGCGCGACGACCTCGTAAGAACGATGTCGTCAGGCCCTAGCGGCCCGCTAACAACAGGAACACCGCAAGCAGAAGCAACAGGAGAACCATGGGACACCTCCCTCCATAGGATGCCCGAACTTCCCTTCATCCAGGTACTCGTCGAGAACCTCGCACCTCACGTCGAGGGGCGGACCATCGAGCGCGTTCACCTGACCGTTGCCCCGCCCCTCGACGAGGTGCGCGGGCATACGGTCGAGCGAGTGCGGCGTACCGGCAAAGTGATCATTCTCGACCTCACCGGCGACCGCTCGATGGTCTTTCACCTCATGCGAAACGGGCGGCTGCAGATCGGGCCTGCGCGCACCAGGAGTGCCCGGGTCGCCAGGCCGTCGAGGGATGTCGCGCTCCTCATCACGCTCGACGACGACCGCGAGCTGCGATTCATCGAGATCGGCCCGAAGAAACGGGCTGCCGTGTACGTGTTGGAAGCATCGACGATGCACGAGCGCGAGCCGCTCGCGGGGCTGGGGGTTGATCCACTGAGTGACGCGTTCACGGTCGAGTATCTGCGCGGCGTACTCGAGGGGGACACCGCCCAGCTGAAGCACGTGCTCACGTTGCAACGATATCTCACGGGCCTGGGGAACGCATTCTCCGACGAAATCCTATGGGAAGCGAAGCTGTCCCCGTTTATCCGGACGTCAAAACTGACGGGGGAAGAGATCACCCGGCTGCACGAAGCAATTCGATCGACGCTGACGAGAGCGCTTGACGAGCATCGCCGCGAATTCGTCGATGAACTGCCGATGAAGGAGCCGCTGCATCTGCTGCGCGTGCACCGCCACGCCGGTGACCCGTGTCCCCGGTGCGGAACGCGCATCGCGCAGGTCGCCTACGCCGAGAAAGAAACGTATTACTGTCCATCTTGTCAGACCGGCGGCAAGGTCTATGCGGACAGGAGGCTGTCGCGACTACTAAAGTAAACTCTAGTCTTCCTGGTGTGAGGTATCGAGAGTGCAAATCGTGACCCTGTTGAGCGATTTCGGTTCGGGTAGTCCATATCCGGCGCAGATGAAAGCGGCTGTCGCTGGGCTATGCCACGCGACCCTCATCGACATTTCGCACGAGGTCCGCCGGCACGACGTGCGGATGGGCGCCTATCTGCTGGCGTCCGTCGCTCCTCACGCGCCCGCCGGCACTGTACATCTCGCCGTTGTGGACCCGGGTGTCGGTACCGCGCGCAGGCCGCTCATTGTCATCGCCGGCGGTCAGTTTTTCGTCGGACCGGATAACGGCCTGCTGATCCCGGCGGCGAGACGTGTCGGAAATCCGCGAGTCTTTGAGATCACCGCACCGGAGATTCTAAGACCGGACACGTCCACGACCTTTCATGGTCGAGACATCTTCGCCCCGGCCGCGGGGAGGCTCGGGGGAGGGATGCCTCCTGACGCGCTGGGTCGTCCGGCGCTTACCTGGGTGAATCTTGAGTTCGGGACAGGCCGAAGAAACGGCGAAGTGATCACCGGTGAGATCATTTACGTCGACCCGTTCGGGAATCTCGTGACCAACATTCCGACCTCGCTGCTCAAAGCGGATCTCGCGCCGGTGACGCTGACCCTCCGCCGGCGCACGTTTCAGGGCGTCACGGGCCGCACGTACGGGGACCTGGCCATAGGCGCCGTTGGCATCGTGCCGGGGAGCGACGGAACGCTCGAAATCGCATTGCGTGAAGGTGATGCGGCGGCTCACACTGGGACCTCGGCCGGCCACAGTATCGTCATCCGGTTGGAGCGGGGTCGCCTACGGCGGGGGAAACAACTCCAAACTGGCAGAAAAAGAAGATAGGAATGATCCGTAAGATACGGCGGGACCCGTAAACTCGGATACTAAGAAACGTGTCCTAAGGGCATAGGAGAATTAGCGCGCAGATGCCACAGGTAAACTTGATGCTCGCATTCGCCGCCGGGGCGCTCGGATTTGTCTCCCCGTGCATCGTCCCGCTCATCCCCGGCTACGTGTCCTTCGTGTCCGGTCTGTCGCTCAGCGAGATGGATCTCACGGAGCGCCGCCGGCATCTCGGACGGGTCATGGCGGCGACGCTGCTCTTTGTCCTGGGATTTTCGGTGATCTTCACGGCCATGGGCGCATCAGCGACCATCGCCAGCAGCTTCATTCTCAGCAACCGTCAATGGCTGAGCCGCATCGGTGGGGTGGTGATCATCCTGCTCGGGCTGTCCGTGCTCGGCGTGCTGAAGATTCCGGCACTCTACCGCGCGCGGCGGTTTCAGATCAGACGCCGGGGCGGGCTATTGGGCGCGCTCCCAATCGGTATGGCATTCGGCTTTGCCTGGACGCCGTGCGTGGGCCCGGTGCTGGCCGCGATCCTCACATTGGCTGCGACCTCGCCGGAGGCCGTCGACGGCGCACTGCTGCTGTTTGCATACTCGCTTGGACTGGGGGTGCCATTCCTTATTACGGCGGGGCTGCTCACCTCCGCGTTTGATGCGCTTGCCTGGTTCCGAGGGCACGGCCGGGCGATCGAGGCGGTGAGCGGAGCCTTTCTGGTCGTCATGGGTGCTGCCTTGATGTTCGACCTAGTGTTCAAACTCAACACCTGGATCTTACGGCTGGTTCCACTTCGGCCAGTGTTGTAGTTTTCAGTGGTGGTGGAGCTTAGTCTGCACAACTAATATTGCAAGTGAACAGTTAAGTAGTTTTCAGTGGTGGTGGAGCTTAGTTTGCACAACTAATATTGCAAGTAAACAGTTAAAGGGAGAAATGATGCGTACTCGTTCCATTCGCTGGAGAGCGACGCTCGGCGTGTTCATCATCCTCGCCGTCCTGGCACCGTTGACCGCGGGGCTGCCGGCCCTGGCGGCCGACCAGTCCCTGGTGCTGGAGGCGCTGAGCGTCCTGCAGCAGTACTATGTCGATCCCGTCGATACCGTGAAGACGCTCAACGCCGCGGTCGCCGGGCTCCGGGCCCACCTGTCGACGGCGGGGGTTGCAGCCCCATTGAGCGACATTCCAGACGGGGTCGCTGAAACGGAGGCCCGTCGCCAGTTCATCGAGCGGTTCATCGCGGCCGTGAGCGCGGGAGGGGTCACCATCACGCAGACTCAGCTCGCCCACTCCGCGATCCGGGGAATGACCGAGGGCTTCAAAGACTCGCACACCGGTTTGCTGACCCCGGACCAGAATGCCGAGCGCAGGCAGCGGCAGCGCGGGCAGGCGGGCTTCTCGGGCATTGGCATCATCCTGATGCCGCGCGACGGCAAGTTCTTCGTGCTGACGGTGATCCCCGGCGGTCCGGCGGAGGCGGCGGGCGTGAGGGAGTTCGACCGGATCCTCCGGATCAACGACGTGCCGACCGCCGGCATGCAGGTCGACCAGGTCTCCGGGTTGGTCCGCGGGCCCGCCGGGAGCCAGGTGACGCTCACATTGCAGCGGCCCGGGATCACCGATCCCCTTGCCATTACGGTGACGCGGGCGCCCATTTCGATTCCGTCCATCTTGAAGATCGGGATATTTGAAGGCGGCGTGGGCTACGTCAAGCTCTATCAGTTCGTGGAGCGGACAGGCCGGGAGTTCCGCGGGATCCTCACGCAGATGCAATCGCAGGGGATGCGCGCGCTGGTGCTCGACCTCCGCGGCAACGGCGGCGGGTTTCTGACGGAGCTCAACAGCGTCCTGAATGCCACGATGCCGGTCGGGCTGCCGGTCTACACCGAGATCCGGAAGGGCAGCAACACCCGCGTCTTCCGCACGACCGGACCGCCGCTGCTGCCGGCATCAATGCCGCTGGCTGTGCTGGTCGACGAGAACAGTGCGTCTGCGGCGGAACTGCTGGCGATGGCGGTGAAAGAGCATCGCCGCGGCCAGCTCGTCGGAGAAAAGACCGCGGGCGCGGTCGAGGCCAGCCTCCTCTTCGATCTTTCCGATGGCTCGGGTCTGAGCGTGACCACGTTCCGGCTGGCGTCCGGTCTGGGCGCCCGGCTCGAAGGGATCGGGGTGGACCCGGATATGGCCGCCCCGCTCACCATCGGCGATCTGGAGGCGGGACAGGACCGGCCGCTTGGAACTGCGATCCGCGCGATGCGGCAGTTCCTCTCGCTCCCAGCCCGAAGAATCGGCCCGCCGACTTTCACGCAACGCGAAAGGATTTGAGGACAAGGGTCGAAGGAAACTGAAAGGGAATCAGGGAGGGGGAGAAATCCCCCTCTTTTGATTTCTCCCTCGACCTTTGGCCATAGACCTTGGCCCTCTGACAGTGACAGACACTGACCAGGCTATTCTTGACACCATCGAACGCCGCCGCGCGTCACTCGTGGGCCTGCTGGCGAGCGCCGTCCGCGCCGACAGCTCGAACCCGCCGGGCGACACGAGGAAGGTCGCTGAGCTCATCGCGGCTCGGCTGCGCGAGCGGAGCATCGACTTCCAGTTCCTGGCCGATGAGCCGCGCAAGCCGAACATCCTCGCCCGGATCGGCACGGGCGCGCCCGAGGTCCTGTTCACCTCTCACATGGACACCGTGCCGGCCGGCGACCGGCGCGCCTGGCGCCGCGATCCCTTCTCGGGAGAGGTCGTTGGCACGCGTCTGTACGGGCGCGGCTCCGCGGATGCGAAGGCCTCGCTCGTCGCCATGGTCGGCGCGATCGAAGCGCTCATACCCGTCCTGCCGCTGCATGGAACGTTGAGCCTCACGGCTGTGAGCGATGAGGAGGTCGGCGGCGTCAAGGGCACCGAGTTCCTCGTCGACCGCGGGCTGCTGCGTCCCGATCACGTCGTGGTGGGTGAGATCACCGGCAACCACCTCGCCGTCGCCGAGAAAGGTGTGGTCTGGATCCGCATCACGACCCACGGTCGCGCCGCGCACGGCAGCACCCCCTGGGAAGGCAGCAACGCGATCTCGCACATGGTCCGCGTGCTCAGCGCCATCGAGCAGCAGGTCGGCGTACAGTTGAAGACGAGGTCGCATCCGCTGGTGCCGCCCGCGTCGCTCAGCATCGGCACGATCCGCGGCGGGATCGCCACGAACGTGGTTGCGGACTGGTGCGAGGCGACGATCGACCGGCGCACCCTGCCCGGCGAAAACCTTCCTGAGGCGATCGCCGAGATTGAGCGCGTGCTCGCCCAGCTCGAGAAGGAGGATCGGACGCTGCAGACCGACGTCGAGGTGCTGCAAAGCGGGCCGGCGCTCGAAACGTCACAGGAGACGCATATCGTCCGGCTGGCGCAGGAGATCGCGCGTGAGCTCCATCTGTCGCCGGACGTGGTGGGGTACCCGCAGGCCAGCGACGGACGCTTCTTCGCGGAGCGGGGCGTCCCGACGATCATCGTTGGGCCGGGATCGCCTGAGGTCGCGCACACGCCGGACGAGTTCGTCGAGATCGATGACGTCCTCACCGCGGCCCAGTTCTACGCACTGCTGGCGAAGCGGATGCTGACAGAACGCGAGGACGCGATAACGCGGCAACACGGTAACGCGAAACAGTCAACTCCGGGCCCAGGATCCTGAGGAACCGATTGTGGATTTCACGCTGGCTGAGCATCAACTGATGGCGCAGCGGATGGTGCGGGAGTTCGCGCAGTCCGAGGTCGCGCCGCGCATCCGCGAGCTGGATCGGACGCAGCAGTTCGATCGCGGGATTCTGAGCAAGATGGGAGAGCTGGGTATTCTCGGGCTGTGCGTGCCCGAACGGTACGGCGGCGCCGGAATGGATTACATCAGCCTCGGGCTCGCCTGCGAGGAGCTCGAGTACGTCGACACCTTCCTCCGCGTCATCATGTCGGTGCACCTGGGGCTCAACAGTCTAAGCCTCCTGGCCTGGGGCACCGAGGCGCAGCGGCAGAAGTTCCTGACCCCGCAGGCGCGCGGCAAGAGCATCGCCGCCTACGGGCTCACGGAACCCGTAGCCGGCAGCGATGCCGTCGGGATCCGCGCGACCGCGGTGCGCGACGGGCGTCACTACGTCCTGAGTGGGGAGAAGACCTGGATGTCGCTCGCGGATGCGGCGGATCACTTCCTGGTCTTCGCCTGGACCGACCCGGTCAAGCAGAAACAGCGCGACCACAGCGGGCTCACGGCGTTTCTCGTCACGCGGGAGATGCGCGGCGTCAGCACCTCGACCATCCACGGCAAGCTCGGCATCCGCGCCGGGAACACGGGCTCGATCGTGATGGACGAAGTGCGCGTCCCGGAGGATCACCGGCTCGGCGAGGACGGCGAAGGCTTCCGCATCGCGATGTTCGCCCTCGACCAGGGCCGCTACACCGTGGCGGCGGGCGCGACCGGATTGATCCGCGCGTGCCTGGACGCGAGCGTGCGGTACGCGAAGGAGCGCCGCACATTCGGCCGGCCGATCGGGGAACACCAACTCGTCAAAGAGATGATTGCAGGGATGGCACGCGATTACGAGGTCGGCCGGCTCCTCTACCTCCGCGCCGGCTGGATGAAGAATCAGGGACTGCGCAGCACGCGCGAAACGGCGCTGGCCAAGTGGTACGCGACGGTCGCTTCCGAGCGCACGGCGGGCGATGCCGTCGAGGTCCACGGCGCCTACGGCTACTCCGATGAGTATCCAGTGGAGCGGTTCTATCGCAACGCGAAAGGCGCGGTCATCTACGAAGGCACACGCGAGATCCACACACTCTTGCAGGCTGACTACGCCCTCGGATACAGGGAAGATCGGCCGACACGCGTGACACTCCCGCCGTGGCCTTTCGAACAAACGTGAATGGTGAATTGTGAATGGTGAATAGGAAAAGCTATGGGTCAAGATCGAGTTTGCCATTCACTATTCACCATTCACCATTCACGGTAGTTAGAGCAAACGTGAATCGTGAATCGTGAATAGTGAATAGGAAAAACTATGAGTCTCGATCGGTCTGACCATTCACCATTCACCATTCACCATTCACCATTCACTATTCACCATTCACGGTGAGTTAGTGTTGCCCTGGGAGCGCCTCCGCGACAAACTCCTGACGCTTGAAGGCAAGCCCTACCAGGCGTACGCGTCCCTTCAGGGTGAGTACCGGTTCGAGCGCTACGTCCTCTTCCTCGATTCCGTGGCGCAGGATCCGGCGATGCCATCGCTCATGCGGGTGCGCATTGATCAGGCAGAGGCCCGGTTCCCTCAGGACCTATCCTCAACCCGCGTGCGCAGGGTCGCGCTGGAGGACTTCATCGCGAGGCGCTGGCACGAGGTGATTCGAAAGGTGATCCGCACCCAGCGCGGCGGACGGGCCGCCTTTGGGATTGAAGGCGGAGGCCAGCAGATCCTGGAACGGAGCGCCTGCCGGATCGCCGAGGATTGGATCGAGATCCGCGGCACCATCACCTGGCCCTCCGATGGCCGGAAGGCCGCGCCCAAGCTCGCACAGGCGGTGGTCACGGAGGACCTGCCGCAGCTGGTTGATGGTGCGCTGATCTCCGCCAATCAGAATCCATCCGCGGTTTCGCGACACGTCCATCTCGCGGAGGACGTGGAGGCGCTGCGACAACAGTTGCAAGAGCGTAGTCTGGTCGCCTTCATCGCCGATGGCGCGGTACTGCCGCGCGAACTGACATCCGACAAGCCGCTGCTCTCGCACCTGGTGACCTGGCGGTCTCCGCCGGAGCTGCGGGTGACGCTGACGCTCCCGCACCGGGGATCCGTGAGTGGGATGGGCGTGCCGCGCGGGATCACCGTGATCACCGGCCCACCATTCTCGGGTCGCTCGACGCTGCTGCGCGCGCTCGCCTGGGGCGTCTACACGCACCTGCCCGGTGACGGCCGCGAGTTCTGTGGGACGGTGGCCGATGCCGTTGTGGTGACGGCCGACGAAGGCCGGCGGATCGAAGGCGTGAATCTTCAGCCGTTCATCACCGCGCTGCCGACCGGCGAGGACGTCACCCAGTACCGGGCTGAGCATGCCTCGCTCATCATCTCTCAGTCCGCCGCGCTGGCTGAAACCCTCGAAGCCGGCTGCTCGGCGCTGCTGATCGACGAGGATACGTCCGCGCCGGGCCTGCTCGCCCAGGACCCGCTTCTCCGCCGGCTCGCGTCCGGTGCCTCGGGACCTGTGGTGCCACTCGTTGACCTGCTCCGCCCACTGTATGAGGAGCATGGAATCTCAACGGTCGTCGTCACCAGCGCCAGCAGTGACTATGCGCGGATTGCGGACACGATCATCGTCATGAACGGATTCCATGCGTCCGTCGTGACAGCGCAGGCGAAAGAGGCGATCGCCCATGAGAGCGGCTCATCGGAGGCGCGGCGCCGGTTCGGAGGTATCCATCACCGTGTGCCGCTGCCGGAGAGCGTGAACCAGCTGCGTGGCCGCAGGCTGCGTCCCGAGATGCAGGGCCCGCGCAGCGTGCTGCTCGGACGTGATGCGATCGACCTCACTCGCCTTCCGCAGCTGGTCGATTCGTGCCAGGGGCGCGCCGCCGGCGCGGCGCTCGTCTATGCGGCAGAGCAGGGCTACGTTGACGGATCGCGAACGGTGCGGGAGATCCTGGCTGTTGTAGATACCGATATGGCGCAGAAGGGCCTCGACGTGCTCGTGCCGCTCGAGGCCCCGGGCGGAGATCTTGCGCGCCCGCGCCGGCAGGAGATCGCGGCAGCGCTCAACCGGCTGCGGACCCTGCGCGTGAAACCCTAGACTACGGAAACGAGGAAACGAGGAAACAAGGTAACGAGGAAACAAGGTAACGAGAGGGAATATCAGCGCCATCCTTCAGTGACTCGTTTCCTAGTTTCCTCGTTTCCTTGTTTCCGTCTTTACGAAGAGAGGGGGGCTATCGACTTGGACAGTGTGAAAATCGTGCTCGATGAGTCTCGCATTCCCAAGGCATGGTACAATATCGTCTCGGATTTGCCGGTGCCGCTAGCGCCCGTGATCCATCCCGGCACGAAACAGCCGATCGGGCCTGATGATCTCGCGCCGCTGTTCCCGATGGACCTCATTCTCCAGGAAGTCAGCACGGAGCGGGAGGTTCCGATTCCGGAACCGGTTCGTGACGCGTACCGGTTGTATCGGCCGACTCCGCTCTACCGGGCGCGCCGGCTGGAGCGAGCGCTCGATACCCCGGCGAAGATCTACTACAAGTATGAAGGGGTCAGCCCCGCGGGCAGCCATAAACCCAACACCGCCCTCGCGCAGGCCTTCTACAACAAGCAGGCCGGCGTGCGGAGGCTCACCACCGAGACCGGCGCGGGCCAGTGGGGCAGCGCGCTGGCGCTCGCGTGCCGCCTCTTCGGTCTCGAGTGCACCGTCTACATGGTGAAGGTCAGCTACGAGCAGAAGCCCTACCGGAAAGTGATGATGCAGACCTGGGGTGCAGAAGTCATCCCCAGCCCAAGCACGCGCACCAACGCCGGCCGCGGGATCCTCGCCAAGGATCCGAAGTCTCCTGGAAGCCTGGGCATGGCGATCAGTGAGGCCGTCGAAGACGCGGCCACGCACGATGACACCAAGTATTCGCTCGGGAGCGTTCTCAATCACGTCCTCATGCATCAAACGGTGATCGGTCTCGAGGCCAAGCAGCAGATGGAGATGGCGGGCGACTACCCGGACATCGTCGTCGGCTGTATCGGCGGCGGCAGTAACATGGCCGGGCTGGCGTTCCCGTTCCTGGCCGACAAGTTCAAGGGGAAGAAGCTCCGCGTCGTCGCCGTCGAGCCGGAGGCCTGCCCGACGCTGACGCGCGGGGATTACCTGTACGACTTCGGCGACACCGCCGCTACGACGCCGCTCATCAAGATGTACACGCTGGGCCACACCTTCGTTCCGCCGGCCATCCACGCCGGAGGGCTGCGCTACCACGGCGACGCGCCGCTGGTGTGTCTCCTGTATCATCACAAGTACATCGAAGCTGTCGCCTACCAGCAGCGTGCGGTCTTCGAGGCGGCAGTGCAGTTTGCGCGCGCCGAGGGCATCATCCCAGCGCCCGAACCCGCTCACGCCGTCCTCAAGGTGATCCAAGAAGCGCTGCAGTGCAAACGGGACGGCACCTCGCGGACGATCCTCTTCAACCTCAGCGGGCACGGACACTTCGACCTGCAGGCCTACGAGGAGTTTCTCACCGGTCGGCTGGAGGACTACGCTTACCCCCAGCAGCAGATCCAGCAGGCGGTGCGCGAGTTGGCCGCGATCCAACCCTGATCCCTAAGTTGCGGGTTGCGGGAAGCATCTAATTCTACAAATCGAAGGACTCCCACGGCCCAGGGCTCGGGCTGGGGATTGCCAAGAGCCTCGTGGTGGCGCACGGAGGGGAGATCGCCGCGTCGAGCGAACCAGGCCGGGGCACCATGATCCGCTTCGCGCTCCCGCTTGACCCCGGCGCGGGCCAAAGGTGGAGTGCGTGATGAAGAAGCAGCCCTGGTTCGAACGGCAATTCCCCACCGGCCTGCCGGCGACGCTCTTTCCCGTCATCGTCGAGCGGCTACGCGGTACTCCGGCCCGGGCGGAAGAGCGCCTGGGCCGGCTGACGGCCCCGGTGCTGACCCGCCGCTCCGGCAACACTTGGTCCATTCAGGAAAACGCCGGGCATCTGCTGGACCTCGAGCCGCTGTGGCTCGCGCGGGTGGAAGACCTGCTGACCCGGCGGCCCGAGATGACCCCTGCCGACCTGACCAATCGCCGGACCCACGAAGCGAACCACAATGCCACTCCACTCGCAACGCTGCTGCGCACATTTCGGCAGGCCCGGGCGGTCCTGGTGCGCCGGCTGGAGACGGTAGACGTGGCCGCACTGGCGTATACGGCGCCGCATCCCCGCCTGCACGTGCCCATGAACCTCGTGGATCACGCCTTCTTCGTCGCCGAGCACGATGACTATCACCTGGCGCGGATGACTGAACTGCTTGCCGAGTTCGGCGCGAGCTGAACCCCGTCTATGAGCCTGGACCTCGACACCACCGTCAAGCTGGCGATCTACATTGTATTTCGCCCGAGCGCCACTTTCGTAGTCGTCCCAAAACGCCTTACTCAGGAACTCAAATGTCACGCGGCCGAGTCTGAACGGACTTTGAATATGTAGATGTGCGGGTGGACAAGGTGCCTGGCACCTGAGTGCCAGGCACCGGAGTGCCAGGCACTCCAGCGGCCTTAGCCGATCTCCTGGTCCCCGGTCCAAGGTCCCCAGCCCGCCCCATCGAGCGTGAATCCATAGAGAAGAAACCAAACGAAGAGAGCGCGAGTGGCTGAAGCCCGAAGGCAGCGGTAGCCGCCCGAGTCGCGAAGCGGGGGGAGCCCCCGAGTAACAGCAGCCGCGCGTAGCGTTTGTCAGCGATAGTCTCTCACAATCTTTGGGATGCATCCCGGGTTGGGGATTGTTATTGACGGAGGTCAAGAATTCAGGTAGCCTGAACCGGGACTGATTTCCAGGGGGATTGCATGGCCGGCTCGTTCCTCATCATGCTCCGGGAAGGTCTTGAGGCTGCGCTCATCGTCGGGATCATCCTGGCGTATCTGGCCAGGACCGGCAATCGGGGCAAAGCCCGCGTCGTGTGGTTCGGCGTGGGGCTGTCGGTGCTGATGAGCGTGCTCGTCGGCGCCGCCATCTTCGTTACTGCCGGGGGACTGGAAGGGCGTCCTGAGGAGATCTTTGAGGGCCTGGCGATGCTGACCGCCGCCGGGGTCCTGACCTACATGATTTTCTGGATGCGCAGGCAGGCGATCAATATCCGCGCGCATCTACAGCAGCAGGTGAGCACCGCCCTGGAAAGCGGGTCGCTCGCGGCGCTCGGCTTCCTGGCCTTCGTGGCGGTGGGACGCGAGGGGATCGAGACCGCCCTGTTCATGTTCGCAGCCACCAAGGCCGCCACGCCTGCCGCGACCACCATGGGCGGGGTGCTAGGTCTGGTTGCTGCGATCTCACTCGGATATCTCCTCTACCGCGGCACGTATCGCCTGAACCTGCGCGCGTTCTTCAACGTGACGAGCGTCCTGCTGCTGCTGTTCGCGGCGGGTCTGCTGGCTCACGGGATTCATGAGTTCCATGAGGCGGGCGTGATTCCACCGGTGATCGAGGAAGTGTGGAACACGAACAACGTTCTCCACGAGCAGTCCACCCTCGGTAGCTTTGCCAGAGCCCTCTTCGGCTACAACGCCAATCCCTCGCTGGTCGAGGTGCTGGCCTACGCCACGTATCTCCTCGTGATCGGCTGGATGTATTTCCGGCCCCCAACAGCAAGGGAGCTGCGCCCAGGCCGCGCGAGCGCCTGACTACCAGTTCACGGGACCAGCTTCTGGGAACTTGGACAGGGCTTCCTCGAGCGTGCGCTTGATGCTGGCGAGCGCATCGGGTGTCTTGCCTTCGGCCCGAACGACGAGCGCGGGCTGGGTGTTGCTGGCGCGCACGAGCCCCCAACCGTCCGCGAACAAGACCCTCGCGCCGTCGACATCGATGACCTCATAGCGCTTTCGGAACTGCTCAGTGAGCGCTCGCACGACGTCGAACTTCCGCTCGTCGGGACAGTCAACGCGGACCTCGGGCGTGACAGGGTACCGCGGGAGGTCGGCCAGCAGGGCCGACAGCGGCCGGTCCGAGTGCGAGAGGATGCGCAGCAGCCGCCCGGCCGCGTACACCGCGTCGTCGTAGCCGTAGTACTCATCGGCGAAGAACATGTGCCCCGACATCTCGCCGGTGAACACCGCGCCGACTTCCTTCATCTTGGCTTTGATCAACGAGTGCCCGGTCCGGTAGAAGATCGGCTTCCCGCCGCCTCGCGCGATCTCGTCATAGAGCACCTGCGAGCACTTCACTTCCACAATGCCGATCGTGCCGGGATGTTTAGGAAGGATCTCCCGCCAGAACAAGACCATCAGCAGATCGCCCCAGATGATCGTGCCCTGATCATCGATCACTCCGATACGGTCCCCGTCGCCGTCGAAGCCCAACCCGACGTCAGCGCGCTCACGGCGCACGGTGGCGATCAGGTCTCGCAGGTTTTCAGGCTGGACCGGATCGGGATGATGGTTCGGGAAGCGGGGATCCGGGTCGCAGTACAATCGCACGACCTCGACCCCGAGATCCTCGAGCGCATCCGGGGCCATCAGGCTCGCCGTGCCATTGCCGCAGTCGACGACCGCGCGCAGCCGGCGCGGGCCCAGGCGGATTTTCTCCTTGAGCATGGCGCGGTACGCCGCATCCACATCCTGTTCTGCCATTCGTCCCCTGCCGGAGACAAACTCGCGTGAGGCGGCGATACGGCGGATTTCTTGAATCTCGGATCCATAGATCGTGCCGAAGCCGTGCGCAAGCTTGAAACCGTTGAATTCAGGCGGATTGTGGCTCGCGGTGATCATCACCCCGCCGTCGATGCCGAGGTGCACGCGTGCGAAGTAGAAGACCGGCGTGATCACGGTGCCGATGTCGGTGACGTCGCAGCCGCTTTCCACCAGGGCCTGGACGACCGCATCCCGGATTTGCGGCGAACTCTCCCGCAGATCCCGGCCCACGACGACCCGGCGCTCGCCGCGCTCCCGGAGATACGCGGCGTAGGCGCGCGCGATGGCTCCGGAAGTCTCGACGGTAATCTCCCGCCCGACGAGACCCCGGATGTCGTATTCACGAAAGATCGTGGGCGTGATCTGCGCAAACACCACTGACATTATAGACCGCGTAGAATAGAATTGGTGTTGACATGCGGGACGCCTGGCTCCTTGAATTCACTCGCAAGGTGACTCCCTACGCCGAAGCCTGGGATCTCCAGAAGCGGCTGGTCGAGGCAAGGCAGCAGGAGCGGATCGGCGACGGGCTCATCCTGCTCGAGCACGCACCCGTCTTCACCCTGGGCCGCTCCTCGCGTCCCGAACATCTGCCGTATCCCCGCGAGACGCTGACGGAGCTCGGCTTTTCAGTCTATGAGATCGAGCGGGGTGGCAGCGTCACCTACCACGGGCCCGGCCAGCTCGTCGGGTACCCCATTCTGGACCTCCGCAGCTACAACGAAGACATCGTGAAGTACATGCGCTCGCTCGAAGAGACCCTGATCCGCACCCTGGCCGATTTTGGGATCAACGCGCAGCGTCTCCGCGGGTTCCCCGGCGTCTGGGTCGCCGACGAGAAGATCGCAGCGATCGGCGTCGCCGTGAAGCGCAAGGTCACCATGCACGGGTTTGCGCTGAACGTGGCGCCCGACCTCGCGCACTTCGCCTACATCAATCCCTGCGGTCTCAACAAACCCGTCACCTCGATGACGAAGGTGCTGGGCCGGCCGGTCTCCATGTCTGAGGTCCGGGAGGCCTACGCGCGCAGTTTCGGTGAAGTCTACGGGCTGTCGCTGTCGCCGGCCTCCGCGGACGCGCTCCGCCCCTTCGACTCGCTTCGCTCGCTCAGGGCATTCGACTTGGTAGGTCGAAGACCATGAGCGAGCCTGCGAAGCAGGCGAGTCGAATGGCTGCATCTTCAACCGTCTCCGTGTCAGCGTAAGCACCGATGCGCCGGCGTCGGTTCGAGACACGCGCGATTCACGAGGGCCAGGATCCGGATCCGGCCACCGGCTCAGTCATCCCTCCCATCTACCAAACCTCCACCTTCGCGCAGTCGGCTCCCGGCGAGCATAAAGGATACGAATACGCCCGCACCAGTAACCCCACGCGCACCGCGCTCGAGACCTGCCTGGCGTCGCTGGAAGAGGGGCAGTACGGGCTGGCCTTCGCGTCGGGCATGGCCGCGATTACGGCTGTCGCATATCTTCTCTCCCCCGGAGACCATGTCGTGCTGCCCGATGACGTCTACGGCGGGACCTACCGGCTGTTTGTGCGCGTCCTGGAGCGATACGGCATCGCCTCGACGTTCGTGGACATGACCGACCTGACCCGCGTCGAGGCGGCCTTGACCCCGAAGACGCGCATGGTCCTGACCGAGACGCCCACCAATCCGTACCTCAAGGTCGTTGACATTGCAGCGATCAGCGAGCTGGCACGCGCACGCGACGCGCTCGTGGTCGTCGACAACACCTTCGCCTCGCCGTACTTCCAGCGCCCCCTGCCACTGGGCGCCGACATCGTGGCGCACTCGACGACGAAATATCTGGGTGGCCACAGCGACGTCGTCGGCGGCGCGGTGGTGATGAACAGCAAGGAGATCTACGAGACGCTCAAATTCCACCAGAACTCCGCGGGCGCCGTGCCGAGCCCTTTCGACTGCTGGCTCGTCCTGCGCGGCGTGCGGACGCTGGGGATCCGGATGGAACGTCACGCGGGCAACGCGATGACAGTCGCAGAGTTCTTGCGCGGGCACCGTGCCGTGGCGCGCGTGTATTACCCGGGGCTCCCGGAGCATCCGGGCCATCAGATCGCGCGGAAGCAGATGAGCGGGTTCGGCGGGATGGTCTCATTCACCGTGCGCGGCGGCGCCAAGGCGGCCAGAGCCGTCGCGTCATCCACAGAGGTATTCATCCTGGGCGAGAGTCTGGGCGGGGTGGAGGCACTCCTGGATCATCCGGCCAGCATGACGCACGCGAGCCTGGCCGGCTCACCACTTCAAGTCGATGAGGGTCTCATTCGACTTTCTGTGGGAATAGAACACGCCGACGATCTGGTTGACGACCTCAAGCAGGCACTTGCGCAGGTGAAGTGATGGCAACGGTCTATATCCCTGCACCGCTGCGCCGCTTGACCGGGGGCCAGGGGAAGGTCGCCGCAGCGGGCGCGAACGTACGCGACGTGCTGAGCGCGCTGGAGCGGCAGTTCCCCGGGATCAAGGCCGAACTCTACGAAACCAGCGGCGAGGTCCGCAGCTTCATCAACATCTTCGTCAACGGCACGGAGATCCGGCAGCTGCAGGGACTGGAGACCCGAGTCAAAGACGCCGATGAGGTCTCGATTATCCCGGCAATGGCCGGCGGGGCGCGAAAGACGCGAACACCCCCTCGATCCAAACGACGCCGTGCGCCGCACGCGCCCGTCCAGGAACAGATCGCGGATTCCATCCTTGAGACCATCGGTAACACGCCGCTCGTCCGCTTGCACCGTGTGACCCGCGGCGTGCGAGGGGACGTCCTGGCGAAACTCGAGTTTCTCAATCCGGGCGGCTCGGTGAAGGACCGCATCGGCCCGAGGATGATCCGCTCGGCCGAACAGGCCCGCCGCCTCCGTCCGGGCGGAACAATCGTCGAAGCG
>JACPRY010000131.1 GCA_016193565.1 Armatimonadota bacterium | reverse complement strand
GCAGAAATCAACTTCTCGAGCAGCCGTCCCCTTAGCGCCTCTTTTTCCCGGACCTCTTCATAGAGCCGCGCGCGCTCGGCCGCCAACCCGATCTGGTGCCCGATCGCCGACAGCGTGGCCAGTTCGCGCGACGTCAACGATCGCCGGCGCGGCAGCACGAGGTTCATCACCCCGAGCACGTCGCTGGCGGTGCGCAGCGGCACCGTGACGTGCCGGGGATGATCGTACCCTGCTTTCTCCAGACGAAGGCAGTTCACGATATTGACCGCCTGCGTCAGCTGTCCCTCGCGCAACATCTGCAGACAGCGGCAGTCTCCTCGCATACGCTCCATCTGATTCGAGGCAAGTTCGCGCGGAAGGTTCTCAGAGACAGTCAGTTGGAATTCGTCCGCATCACGGAGGAAGATCCAGCCACTACTGACGCGCATCAGGGCGACGAGCTGCCGGAGCGCCCGGCCGAGAGCCTCGCGGACATCGAGCGACCGGTTGAGGGATTCCGCGACTGCGCTCATCGTGACGAGATCCCGCGAGCGCTGCAGGGCCCAGAGGACCACGCCGATGCCGAACGTCAGCGTGATCACGCCCGAGACGGCCGCTCCCACCGCTGCCAGCGTCGGGTGGGGTCGGAAGAACGGATAATCCAGCGCATGGATCCCACCGAGGAGGAGGCCCCAGAACAGCAACACGGCGCTGGCCGTCTGCAGTCCTTCCTCTTCTCGATACAGGCGCGTTGCGCTGGCCACAAAGGCCGCCCCTCCGGTCAGCGAGGCGACGAGTGCGCCGGCCATCCATGACGGCGGCGCGAGAATCGCACTCACCAGGATCGCCCCAGCCGCGGCCAGCGTGAGACGCGGATCAGGGCGGAAACTGTAGAGCATCGACCAGGCCGCCGCGATGAACAGGGCATGCCGGGTGGCATACAGGACCCCATCCGGCACCACGGTGATCAGGGTCTCCGCCACAATGTGGGCCGTGAAAAAGGCGTACGACACAGCCCACCAGCCGATCCGCCGTTCCCGGCCTTCCAGATACCTGAGCAGGAGGAAAAGGGTGAGGGCAAGGTGGATGCCGACGCCGACCGATAGCGCGGCTGTCAATGCTGTCACGCCGGTGTACTTCGTGCCGGTTGGAGGCCACTCCTAGAGGGGTCGGTCGGACGCCCGAGCCGGAAATCAGATATCCGCCCGATGGTTCCAGATTCCCTGGACCAGGACAATGAGGATAATGAGGATCAAGATTCTCAGTTTCGAAGGGGGTGGCTCCATGCGAGGACTCGGCAAAGCAGGTGGTACGGCAGGAGCAGTCCTGGTGGCGCTCGCGTTGGGATTTGGCGGCGGGATGCGGTTTGCGCAGCAGCAGCCGCGCGCTGCAGCTCAGCCGTCATCCACTCAGGTCGCGCAGTCAGGGCATGAGGAGATGGACGCGGCCCACGAGGCCCGCGTCAAGGCGTTTCCCGCGAAGACGCAGGGGACGGGCGGACAGGTGATGCAGCCGAAGCGCATCGGCGGGGTCAAGGTGTTTGAAGTGACGGCGAAGGCGGTGCAGTGGGAGGTTGAGCCGGGGATTCGCCGGGCGGCGTTTGCCTACAACGGTGTCGTTCCGGGGCCGACGATCCGGGTGACGGAAGGCGATCGCGTCCGCGTCATCCTGAAGAACGAACTTCCCGAAAGCACGTCTATCCACTTCCACGGCCTCATCACACCGAACGCCATGGACGGCGTGCCGTTCGTCACGCAGCCGCCGGTGAAACCTGGGCAGACGTTCACGTACGAGTTCGTGGCGAAGCCGGCTGGCACGCACATGTACCATTCACACAACGGGCCCGACCAGATTACCAAAGGATTATTGGGCGCGTTCATTGTCGCGCCGAAAGGCGGAGAGGCGAAGGTCGACGCCGATGTGGTGATGGTCGTGAACGACGGGCCACTCGGGTACACGCTAAACGGAAAGAGCTTCCCTGCGACGCAGCCGATCGTGGTGAAGCTGGGCCAGCGGTTCCGCATCCGCTACATGAACGAAGGCCAGATCATCCACCCGATGCACCTGCACGGGCTCGTGCAGCAGGTGGTCGCCAAAGACGGGCGGCGGCTGGCGCAGCCCTATCTGGTGGACACACTGAACGTGGCGCCGGGCGAACGGTATGACGTGCTCGTCCAGGCCTCAGAGCCGGGCGTGTGGGCCCTGCACTGCCACATCCTCTCCCACGCCGAGTCCGCGCGCGGGATGCACGGGATGGTGACGGCCGTTATCGTCCAGAAGTAGAGGGCACGACCGACGTCAACGGCAAGTGCCGGCGGTTCCGCCGTCGCAGGACAGCGGGCGCCGCCGGCGCTTTTGGGACGGATACGCGCTCTAGGATATCGACGAACGGGTACGAGCAGTGCGGGCAGACGCCGCGCGGTGCGGTGACGAAGACGCGCCCGCAGTGCGGGCAGATTGCGAGATCCTCACGGTTCCGCCGGTTGGCCTTCATTTTCTCGGTCATCGTCAGACCCTCCCAACCCCAGTCTATCCGCACCGGCAGGGACAGCCATCGGGCGGCGGCTTGATCCTTCGCCCTGTCCTCGGTCCGAGACCGAGGGAAGAATCGGTCGGGCAACCGATACCTGCGCAGACTACTGCGGCCTAGGATGAGGGCAGAACTTCAAGACTGCTAAGGGAGGAGGGTGTGACCATGAGTTCACGAGAGATCGCGATCGTGCTCGCCGTCCTGGTGGGCGTGATCCTGGTCGTCCCGGTGCTGAGCATGTCCATCTGGGGGTTTGGAATGATGGGTTCCGGGCCGATGGGCCCTGGGATGATGGGCCGGGGATTGATGGGGGGCGGATACTGGCCGCTCATAGCGTTCCTGCTCCTGGCGGGTGTCGTCCTGCTGATCGTTGCGCTGACCAGGCGCACCGGTTCCGATCCGCTCGAACTGCTCAAGCAGCGCCTGGCCAAGGGCGAGGTGACGCGGGAGCAGTTCGAAGAGCTCAAGCAGATCCTGCAGTCATAGGCGGAGAAGACGTGATGGACATCATCCGGATCGCAGTACGGATTGTCCTCATGGGAGTGGCGTTGATAACCGTCGTCCTGGGCAGCTACATCGCTTTCATGCTCGCCCTCTCGAAGCGCGCCCGTGAGACCGCCGGGTATCCGTCGCCCTCAGGCCCGTGACTGCGAAAGCGCTCATGGTCCCCAAGACGGCGACGCAGATCAGGCAGGCACGCCAGGCGCCACCGGAGCGGGCGCCGATCCGCGTGCTCATCGCGGAGGATCACGCGGTCGTCCGGGAAGGCATCCGCATGATCCTGACCGCGACCGATGAGTTCACGGTGGTCGGTGAAGCAGGTGACGGCGAGACCGCGGTGCATCTGGCGCAGGCGCTCCGTCCCGACGTTGTGGTCATGGACATCAGCATGCCAAAGATGAACGGGGTGGAGGCGACCCGGCAGATCAAAGCAACCCTACCAGGGACGCACGTGCTGGTCCTCACGATGCACGAGGATGAGTCGTATGTCTTCCAGTTGCTGCAACTGGGCGCATCCGGCTATGTGCTCAAACGCGCGGCGGCGACTGAACTGGTCGATGCGGTGCGCGCCGCCGCCCGGAGCGAGGCGTTTCTCTTCCCAGCCGTCGCGCGGAGCCTCGTGCAGGATTATCTCGAACACCTGCGCGGGGGCAAGAGCGGTCGCTACGATGGCCTCACTGAGCGCGAGCGGGAGGTCCTGGTGCTTATCGCCGACGGACTGACCAACGCGCGCATCGCGGAGAAGCTCTCCATCAGCGTTAAGACGGTGCAGACCCACCGGACCCACATCATGGAGAAGCTCGATCTGCACGATCGCAGCCAGCTGGTTCGGTACGCCGTCCGTAAGGGCCTGATTTCCCCGTAAGCTCACGAAATCCGACAACGCGTCCTGTGGCTCCGCGACGCACGGTATGATGGAACCATTGTGTGCGATGGAGGCGCGCGATGAAGCGGATTGGAGTTCTTACGAGCGGGGGCGATGCGCCCGGGATGAACGCGGCGGTCCGCGCCGTCGTGCGGACGGGCCTCCATGAAGAGTGGCAGGTCTTCGGAATCCGCCGCGGATACGAAGGGTTGATCTCGGGCGAGATGATCCCCCTGTCCGCCCGAGACGTCGGCGGCATCATGCAGCAGGGCGGTACCATGCTGGGCACTGCGCGGTGTCCGGAGTTTGAAACAGGACAGGGGCAGCAGAAAGCCTTGGGAGCGTGTGAGCGCACGGACATCGACGCCCTCGTCGTCATTGGCGGGGGCGGATCGCAGTGCGGCGCGTACGCGCTGGCGCAAACGGGATTTCCGGTCGTCGGGGTGGCCTCAACCATCGACAATGACGTCTACGGTACCGAGGTCTCGATCGGCGTCGACACTGCTCTCAACATCGCGCTTGAGGCGATCGATCGCCTGAAGGTCACGGCGTCATCGCTGAAGCGGGCATTCCTCGTGGAGGTCATGGGCCGGAAGTGCGGCTATCTGGCGCTGATGGCCGGCATCGCCGGCGGGGCCGAAGTGATCGTCATTCCCGAGTTCGAAACGGATCCCGAGGAGGTGGCCACGGAACTGCGTGCCGCCTATGAGCGGGGCAAGGCGCATGCGCTCGTGGTTGTCGCCGAGGGATGTCGGTACAACGCGGAGCGCATGACCGCATTCTTTCAGGAGAACCGCGAGCGCCTGGGCTTCCAACTGCGCGTGACGACTCTGGGGCATGTGCAGCGCGGCGGTGTGCCCACAGCATTCGATCGTCTCTTGGCAACCCGCCTGGGGTCGGCGGCCACGGACGCTCTCGCCCGAGGTGCCCACGGGGTCATGATGGGGCTGCAGCGCGGCGAGATCGCGGCTACCCCGCTCGCCGACGTAGCGTCGAAGCAGAAGCAACTGGATGAGTCACTTCTGAAGCTTTCCGGCGTGCTTGCCGCGTGAGGCCATGATCTCTCGACTGAGCATCGGAAAGATTCGGGGGCTGCAGCAGATCGCGGATGGCCGCGGCATCTTCGCGATCTGTGCAATGGATCATCGCGGCTCGATGCGGGAGATGATCGATCCCGATCGCCCAATTCCGTGCCGGCCGAAGCGTTGACGCAGCGCAAGTTAGACCTGGTACCAGAAGTACGGACAATCGATTGCCGCGCTGCTGCAGGTCGACGCACTGTGGTACACGCACTACCGTTAAACAGCTACCAGCCGGCGTTCGGCACGCTTCAATAGGACAGCATTCGTCGCCACGATGATGGACGACGCGGACATCAGTAACGCTGCCCACTCCGGCCGCAGCATGATGCCAAACTGCGGATAGAGCACGCCCGCAGCGATCGGGATGGCCAGGATGTTGTAGAAAGATGCCCAGAAGAGATTCTGGCGCATCTTGCCCACGGTCGCCTTTGAGAGGTAGATCGCCCTGAGCACGTCGGCCGGATCGGATCGCATCAGCACGACGTCGGCCGTCTCGATCGCCACGTCGGTCCCGGCCCCGATCGCGATGCCGATGTCGGCCTGGGCCAGCGCCGGCGCGTCGTTCACGCCGTCCCCGACCATTGCCACGAACTTCGCTTCCCTCTGCAGCCGCTTCACGTATTCGGATTTTTGCTCGGGGAGCACTTCCGAAAACACGCGCGAAATGCCGAGCTGCTTCGCGACCGTCTCGGCGGTCTGGCGGTTGTCACCGGTGATCACGGCGACCTCAATCCCAAGTGCGCGTAGACCCTCAATGGCGCGGCGCGAGGTGTCCCGCACCGGGTCCGCCGCGGCCGCCACCCCGGCGACCGTGCCGTCGGCAGCCACGATCATGAGCGTCTTGCCCTCGCTGAGCAGCCGGTCGAGGTGCGCCTGCACCGGGGCCAGGTCGACGCTGCGGTCGCGCATGAGTTTGGCGGTGCCGACCAGGACGCGGCGCCCGCCGATGGTCGCCTGCACGCCGTGGCCGGCCAGGTTCTCGAAACCGGAAATGGCGTCGTCCACCTTCAGGTTGCGCCGCGAAGCTTCATCCGATACAGATTTGGCGAGCGGGTGACCGGAGCGGGCCTCCGCGGCGGCGGCCAGCCTGACGACATCGTCGGCCGAGAATCCATTCACTCCCACCGCATCGGTGACGCGCGGGCGGCCTTCGGTGAGCGTCCCAGTCTTGTCCAGGACAACCGCGGTGATGCGCGAGACCTGCTCGAGCGTTGCTGCATTCTTGATCAGAATATTGTGTCGCGCACCGAGACCGGTGCCCACGGCGACGGCCGTCGGCGTCGCGAGTCCCAGGGCATCAGGGCACGCGATCACCACCGCGGAGATGGCAAACGTAAGCGCGAGAAGCACTGACTCACGCATGAGCCCGTACCAGACGCCAAAGGTGATCAGACCGGCACCGACTGCGAGGATGACCAGATACTGCGCCCAGCGGTCAGCGATGCGCTGACCGGGCGCCTTCGAAGATTGCGCTTCTTCGACGAGTTTGACGATCTGCGCCAGCGCCGTTTCCTCGCCGACTTTCGTGGCGGTGAAGCGGATCGATCCTGCCTGGTTGATCGTGCCGCCGATCACCTGATCGCCTGGGCGCTTGTTGACGGGGATCGACTCGCCGGTGACGAGTGATTCATCGATCGCTGTTTCGCCTTCGCGAACCATGCCGTCCACCGGTACTTTGTCTCCCGGCCGCAATTCGATCAGATCGCCGCGCTGGATCTCGCTCGTCGGCACCTCCACAACTTGCCCGTTGCGCACGACCCGCGCTTTGGGCGGCACTAGGTTGAACAGAGCTTGCAAGGCGTCGGAGGTGCCGCGGCGCGAGCGCATCTCCATCCAGTGTCCGAAGAGCACAAAGGTGACCAGCATCGCCGCAGCCTCGTAGAATGTCTCGCCGGCATTGAGGATCGTGATGGCAACGCTAAAGACATAGGCGGCGAGCACGCCGACGCTGATCAGGACGGACATATTCAGGGCGCGCTTCCAGAGCGACTGGTACGCGCCGGTGATGAAGATCGAGCCGGTCCAAAACACCACCGGTGTCGTCAGCGCGAAGAGGATCCAGTTCGCCGGGACCGGCTCAGGCAGGGACAGTTGGAAGAAGTTTTTTCCGAGCGGAGAGTAGAGGATCGCGGGAATGGTGAGGAGCAGCGACCACCAGAACCGCCGTCGCATGTCCGCCTCCATGAAGCGGGCCATCCGCGGATCGGCCATGGCCGCCTCGTGGTCGTGTGACTCGGCCATCCCGTGCCTCGTCTCGTGGTGGGCGTGGTCGTGCGTCTTCTCCTCGACGTTGTACTCGAATTGTTTG
Organism: Armatimonadota bacterium; assembly: GCA_016193565.1. Lineage (GTDB taxonomy): Bacteria > Sysuimicrobiota > Sysuimicrobiia > Sysuimicrobiales > Kaftiobacteriaceae > JACPRY01. The sequence continues at coordinate 4,289 of JACPRY010000131.1, read as the reverse complement.
GCTTCGAACTCACAGCCGCAGGAGACACCGAGTTGTGCAGCCTGGCAGGACAGACAGGACTCTCCACAGGGACAGGGAACGCCGTGCGGGTGGGGTGCGGGACCGGCGTGCGTATGACCTGCGGGTTCGTGCTTATGATGAGCATCGTGGGCAGTCATGCCGTTTTCAGGATAGCGCAAACCACTTGACCAGCACATCGGTAACTTTTTAGCCCAAATAGGCTAGAGGAGGGGACAGGCCCCTCCTGCAGGAAGGGCCTGTCCCCTCCTGCCAAACTGGCGTTCGCGTACCTGGCGGGGTGGCGTGAGGGGAGGAGGCAGCCGGACAGCGAACCGATGTTCAGGCCATGCTGACAGCAGATGTCGTTGTCATCGGGGGCGGCTCGACCGGTACCAGCGTGGCCTTCCAGCTGGCCCGGCGCGGCGCCGGGCGCGTCGTCCTCGTGGAGCGCGGCGCCATCGGCTCGGGCCCGACTTCGAAGTCGATGGGGATTATCAGGCTGCACTACTCCTACGAACCTTTGATTCGCCTGGCCCTCCGCAGTCTTGAGTTGTTCTCCCATTTTGAAGATCTGAGCGGCGGTACGGCGGACTTCACCCGCGCGGGTTTCCTGCTCGCAGCGTCTTCCGCACAGATGCCGTCGTTACTTGACAACGTGGCGCTCCAGCAGCGGTTGGGCGTGCGCACGTCGGTGCTTACGCCAGCGCAACTGAAGGATCTCGATCCGCGGCTTGAAGTTAGCGACCTGGGTGGGGCGGCATACGAGCCCGAGTCGGGCTTTGCCGACGGCTACGCCACTGCATCGAGTTTTGCGTCCGCGGCACGCCGGATGGGTGCGAAGATTCTCGAGCAGACTACCGTGGAGCGCATCGTCGTGGAGGGCGGACATGTGCAGGCCGTCGTGACATCAGGCGATACGATCAGCACCCCGAGGACCCTTGTCGCCGCCGGTCCCTGGCCCCCTTCGGTGCTCGAGCCGCTTGGGATCCGAGTGCCGATTGAAAGCTCCCGCGAGCAAGTCGTCCAGTTCGCGCCGCCGCCCGAGTTTGGACGCCTGGAGGTGGTGATTGAAGACCTCGCGCAGGGCTTTTTCGCGCGGCCGGAAGCCGGCGGGACCGTGCTGTCCGGCGTGCTGGAAGAAGGAGCGGAAGAGATCGTCCAACCGGATGGATTCAACCAGGGTGTGGACTTCGATTACGTCGAGCGGGTCGGCCGGATGTGGGCACACCGATACCCATCGGCTGCCGACGCTCAAGTCCGCGGCGGCTATGCCAGCCTCTACGATGTGACGCCGGACTGGCAGCCGGCGCTCGGTCCCGTCGATGGGATCGAGGGCCTGGTCATCGCCGCGGGATTCTCCGGTCATGGGTTCAAGCTGAGCCCAGCGCTCGGCGAAGTGCTCACGGCAATCCTGCTGGGCGAGCGGCCTGCGGTCGACATCTCCATGTTCGCGTTATCTCGATTTGCGACCGGCGCCCTCATTCATGGCCGGCACGCGCAGGGCATCCTTGGCTGAAAAAGGAAAAAGACGGGAACGCGGGAACAGGGGAACGCGAACGCGACAACCGTGTTGGAGGCTGACGGGTCGATGAAGTTCACCTTTGTCGGGTCCAACGAAGATTCGACGCTGGCGCACATGGCCAGAGGCCTGCGATCTGTCTTTGAGCGCCGGGAACACGAGTTCGTGGACGATCCTGAAGATGCCGACCTCCGCCTGGTATTCAATTTCATCGATCCCGAGCGGCCCCGGCCCTATCGGCGGAGGGCCAAGGCTGTATTCGTCGTTTCGGTCGCCGTTACCGATCAGCGACCGGAGAACGTCCTTAAGCAAGCATACCCGCTCCTTGTCCGCTCGCTATCCAACCTGTTCATCTACCTGGTGCGAGACGGAGACCGGGTGCACACGAACTTCGTGACGCTAGAGCAAGGATATTATCCGATTCCTGATCTGGTCGGCGACTCGTACTTTGAGTACATCTACGATCGGCTGCATCCGCTCGCGACGTCGCAACTGGTGATCGAGAACGAGTTTCACACAGACCTCGAGCCGGCGCTGTGGAACGGCGACGAGCTCACCCGGCAGCTGAGCGACGCGGGCAAACGGCTCGATGCGCTCGACCTGCTGCCGGCGCCGTTTCCGATTCACGAGCTGTTGGATGAGCGCGACTTGCGCCACATCGAGCGTCTCTACGGCATCGGCGGCCTCAGCTACGGGAACCTCAGCGTGCGCAAAGACAAGAAGCGGTTCTGGATGAGCGCGAGCGGCGTGAACAAGGCCAACATGAAGGCCGTCGGACGGGACATGCTCATGGTGAAAGGTTTCGACCGAGACCGAAACGTGATGGTGCTGAGCGTTCCGCCCAACGTCGAGCCTCGCCGCGTCTCGGTGGATGCGATCGAGCACTGGATGATCTATGCGGAGCACCCCTCGGTGGGCGCGATCGTGCACGTGCATGCGTGGATGGGCGGGATCAAGTCAACGACGATCAACTACCCCTGCGGCACGATTCAGCTGGCGCAGTCGGTCGCGGACGTCGTCAGGCAGTCCTCAGATCCCGCGCGCTCGGTGGTCGGGTTGAAGAACCATGGGCTGACGATCACCGGCCCGACCCTCGATGACATTTTCAACCGGCTTGAGCGGGGCTTCATTCGCCAAGTCCCCATGTCTTGAAGTCCCTTGTCTTTAACCCCACGATCCCACGATTCGCCGCTACTAAGGCACTGGGGGCGCTCCGGCGAGAAGCGTTCTGGGGACGCCTGTCGCCCCTGAGCCTGGAAGAGATTTCAGAGCCCCCGCTGCCGAGTCCCGACTGGGTCCGTGTGCAGGTGCGGCTTGGTGGCATCTGCGGCAGCGACCTGCATACGATCCGCCTCGATTCCAGTCCGGCGCTGTCGGCGCTCACCTCGTTTCCCTTCGTGCTCGGACACGAGAATGTCGGGACGATCATTGAAGTCGGGAAAGGCGTTCGCGACCTTCGGGTTGGTCAGCGGGTAACCGTGGAGCCGCCGCTGCCGTGCGCGGCGCGCGGACTCCAGCCGCCCTGCGCCAATTGCGCAGCGGGAGACTACCACCTCTGCCTGCGCTACACCGACGGCCATCTCAGTCCGGGCTTGATGATCGGCGCGTGCCGGGACACCGGCGGCAGCTGGGGGGAGTCATTCGTCGCCCACCACTCGCAGGTGTTCTCCCTGCCGGAGGCCGTGAGCGATGAGAACGCGCTGCTGGCCGAGCCGATGGCGTGCACCGTCCATCCGCTGCTCCGCCGGCCGCCCCCGCCGGGCTCGACGGTGCTCGTGATCGGCGGCGGCGCGATAGGCCAGTGCGCGATCGCGTCGCTGCGCGCTACGGGAAGCGATGTACGCGTTCTCGCGCTCGTGAAGTACCCGTTCCAGGCCGACATGGCCTGGGAGCAAGTCGCCGACGAGGTCATCCCCCTCAGCCGCACCGATGCGCATTATGATGCCATCGCCGCGCTCACCAGTGCGGCACTTCGGAAACCGATGCTGGGCAAGCGCGTGATGATCGGCGGCGTGGACATCACGATCGAGTGCGTCGGCTCATCTCGCAGCATCGACGACGCGCTCAGGCTGACCCGACCGGGTGGCCAGGTTGTGCTGCTTGGCCTGGCGTCGATACCCCGCGGTGTTGACTGGACACCGATCTGGCTGAAGGAGCTTCAAGTCACCGGCAGTTACATTTACGGTGTCGAGGAATGGCAGGGGAAGAAGATCCGGACGATGGAGCTGGTGCTGGAATGGATGGAGCAGGGGAAGGTCGATCTTTCCTCGCTGGTCACCCATCGGTTCCCGCTGCAAGCCTACGCGCAGGCCCTTCAGACAGCGACGGGGAAAGCGGACTCCAAGGCTTTCAAAGTAGTCTTCGAGCCGTCGAAATCATAACGACGGAAGCAGGAATAGGGAACCAGGAATCGCCCCGTTTCGTTTGCCGTTCCCCGTTCCCGGTTCCCCGTTCCCGTCTTTATGGGTAGATGCCGCGGGTCATCAGCGCGTCGGCGACACGCTTCACGGCGAAAAGGAGCGCAGAGGTCCGCAGGTCGATCTCCTGCTCTTTCGCCAGCGCGGCGACGCCGTCGAAGCTCTGCAACATGATCCGCTCGAGGCGCTCGTTGATTTCGTCCTCGCTCCAAAAGAACGACGCCAGGTCCTGCACCCACTCGAAGTAGGATACGATCACGCCGCCCGCATTCGCGAGGATGTCGGGGACCACCAGGATGCCCCGTTCCGCCAGGATCTCGTCCGCATCAGGCGTCGTGGGACCGTTCGCGCCT
>JACPRY010000146.1 GCA_016193565.1 Armatimonadota bacterium | reverse complement strand
TGAATGTGCGCGTCGATCAACATGGTTCCCGGTTCACGGTTCGCGGTTCCCAGTCCCCGACCTCCTCGATGTCCCCAAGGCCGGTCCCCGGACACCTGCTCCGACCGGGAACCGGGAACCGCGAACCGGGAACCGGAAACGAAGGAAGAGAGTTGTGACGGTTCCCCGTTCCCGGTTCCCCGTTCCCTAGTAGTTGAAGACGATCGTCACCCGCGCTGTGACCGCTACCATCCCCGGTTCAATGGGGGTCGGGATGGATGGAGCGGGGACGGCCCGCTGCTCCATCCTCGGGATGATGAAGTCGACGCCCTCCTCGACGATCCGCTCGACCCCGCGAATCTGCAGCCCGGCCGCGCGGGCGATCGCGTCCGCCTTCTCGCGCGCTTCCCTCACGGCAGCGGTCAGCGCTTCCTTGCGGGCCTCCGAGACGTCCTTCAGTCCGAACGACACCCCGACGATCGTGTTGGCGCCCGCTTTGACCGACTCATCAATGGCCGGCCCGACCTGCCGAAGTTCACTCAGGGTCAAGGTCAGCGTGTACGAGGCGCGGTAGCCGACAATCTGCGGCGCGCCTTCCCGTGGTGTGGTGTAGACGGGTGTGAGCTGGATCCCGGACGTCCGGATCTCCTGACGCCGTACGCCGATCTGCTGAAGCCGGTTGAGGATCTGATCGGCAACGCGGTTGGCTTCCGCCGCCGCTTCGGCCGCCGTTGCGCGCTGCACCTGGATGCCGACGGTCACCGTGGCCTGATTCGGAGTGACCTCAACCCGTCCCGTGCCGTGCGTGATGATCTGGTTGCGTCCGCCTTCGGGCGCCTGCGCGGATACCGGCGCTATGAGGAGCAGAGAGACAAGGACGGCAAGTAACACTCGCATTTCAGTCACCTCGTTTCGTTTTGGAGCACCGTTACTGCTTTCTTTCCCCTCTGACGCGGCTTTCGTCCGTTTGGTTCACGAGAACCGCTCCTTACACGCATAGTTCGAGCCAAAACTGGGGAAAAGACGACTGCTAAGCGTCCAGAAAGCAGACATGCGATAGCGCAAGAATGGAGGAGGAGTACCATGAAGCGATTACTGCCACATGTGCTGCTCTTCGCACTGGTGGCTACCTTGATTCCGGCCGCGCCGGTCTCTGCCCAGGCGATCCGGGTGATCGTCGACGGCCAGCCGGTGTTCTTCGATCAGCCACCGGTCACGATCGGCGGCCGCGTCCTCGTGCCGCTCCGCGGAGTCTTTGAGCAGCTCGGCGCGTTCGTCGACTGGGATCGCGCGACAAACACCGTGACCGCAGTCCGTGCCGGCACCCAGATCCAGCTGCGGATCGGCAGCCGGCAGGCACTCGTCAACGGAGCACCGGTGTTCCTCGACACCCCGCCGATGGTCGTACGCGGCCGCACGCTGGTGCCGCTGCGGTTCATCAGCGAGGCGCTCGGCGCGCGAGTGGACTGGGACCCGGGTGCCCGGACAGTGTTCATCTCGTCCGGCCAGGTGGCCCAGCCGCCCTCCACCCCGCGGCCGCCGGTGCAGCCGACGCCGACGCCGAGTGCGTCGGTGATCGAAGGCATCGTCTTCCGCGTCGATACGCAGACCACGCCGCAGCGAATCTTTGTGCAGCGCGAGAATCAGATTCACACCTTTATCATCACCCCGGATACCGCGATCACCCGTGTGGACGTCGGCACGGGTGCCGGTGGAGCGGTGAGCATCGATCAGGTCCGGCCTGGCGACTTCGTGCAGGTGACAGGGGATACCCAGGGCCGAGCGATCCTCGTCCGGGTTCAGGTCCGTGAAGTTGCGGGCCGCATCGAGGTGCTGGCCGGACGGGCCGTCGTGCTCGCTGACGGGCGCACGTTTACGCTGGCCGACAGCGCCCGGTTCACCATCGACGGCCGGATCGTCGCCCGGGAACAGATTCGTTCGGGCATGGACGTCACGCTGCGGCTGAACCCGCAGACCAACGAGGTCGTCGAGGTTGCGGCGCGCGGTGTCGCACAGACGCCCTCACAGCCGGGTTCGGTACAGATTACATCGTTCATGCATAACGCCGCGCGACCGCTTCGCACGGGCGAGACCCTGACTGTCACTCTGCGGGGAACGCCTGGCGGCACCGCCACGTTTGATATCTTCGGCGTTGCCTCGGGCATCCCGATGCGTGAGGTGTCGACCGGCATCTACCAGGGGACCTACACGGTGCGGCAAGGCGACAACGTCGCCAGCGCGGCAATCTTCGCCCACCTGCGCGTCGGAAACACCGAAGCCCCACTGGTGCAGGCCGGGACCCCGGTGACCATCGACACGCTGCCGCCGGTGATCCGCCAGCGCATTCCGGAACCGAACTCCACGATCAGCAACGTCCGTCCCAACATCGTCGTCACATTCGAGGATCAGGGCGGGGCCGGCATCGACCCTGCGGGGACGCGCCTGGCCGTCAACGGACAGAACGTGACGTCGCGCGCGACCATCACCGAAACGGTAGTGGCCTACAACCCACCCGAACCGCTGAGTGGCCAGGTCAACGTGCAGGTGCTGCTGCGCGACCGCGCCGGGAACCAGACGGAAAGTTCCTGGACGTTCTCGATTGGTGCGATCCAGGGGGCGCTGATCCGCTCCGTGACGATCAATCCGACGACGCCGCTGCAGGCCGGTCAGGTGCTGACGGTGACGATGGCCGGTGAACCCGGCGGGCAGGCGTCGTTCAGCATCGAGGGAGTTGTGGAAAACATCCCGATGGTCGAAGCCGGCAACCAGCCCGGTGTCTACTTCGGCTCGTACACGGTGCGGCCGCAGGACAATGTGCAGAACTCCCGCATCTTCGTGACGCTGACCCGGGCCGGAGCCACCAGCCGCGTGGAGGCCAGCGCCCGGCTGACGATCGTCGGCCAGGCGGCACTTTCGCCGACGATCTCTACGCCCGCGGATGGCTCGTCGGTCGGCGCGCCGATCGTCGTGCGCGGAACGGCCGCGCCGGGCAACCGGGTAGTCGTGCGCATCGACTACGCCGCCAGCGTCCTGCTGTTCAACCTGAGCGGCACGTACGGTGAGGTCAGCACGACGGCGGATGCCTCGGGGAGCTGGCAGGTGAGCATCAACCCGTCGGTTCGGATCCCCGGCGCGCAGTTGACAATCTTGGCTGTGGCAATTGATCCGGCCGGACGCCGCTCACCGCCGGCGACGGTGAGAGTGACACAAAGCTAACTGACGGGAACGGGGAACGGGGAAACGGGAACGGGGAACGGGGAACCGGGAACGGGGAACCGTAACGACAAGGAGCAATTCCC